>BOCB01000026.1 GCA_026002695.1 Synergistales bacterium | reverse complement strand
GTTTTGGCAGCCTTCCGCAATTCCACTAACGGCTTCACGGCTTCACGGCTTCACGGCTTCACGGCTTCACGGCTTCACGGCTGAATACTGTCCTGATTTAACAATCCCAATTTTTCACAATCGAAAATGTTCCGCGCGTTCCTCTCGAAGGAGAGGAGGTGGTTTCGTGCGGCTTGCCTTTAACAAGGGGGAGGCTTTTATATCGCGCGCTCAATGGTTGCCGCTGAAAATGTAATCAGCGGGATGGATGGCTGTTCTACGAACAGCTTTTATATCAAGATTTTCATTCAGTGCTTCAAAAATAGAGGGAGGTTTTTACGGTGAGTAAGAAATGTTTGATTTTTGGATTGTTTTTGGTGTCTTTATGTCTGACGTGTTTTTCGTATAATGCGGTAGAGGCTGCGGAATCTCAAGTCGCGACGCGTTATACAGCTCTTGTTCTTGATCTGTCAGGTAGTATGAGCGGTAATCCGTTAGTGGAATTGCGGAAGGCTGCCAAAACCTTTTGCGGTCAGGTATTGAGCGCCCAAGGCAATAATTACATCGCGATAATAACCCTTGAAGGGAACGTATTCAGTGACTTTACGAATGTTCCTGCGGATTTGTATCAGGCCATAGATACAATGAACGGCTATGAGAGTGACCCAACACAGGGACTGAACAAAGTCGAACATCTTTTTGCAGAAGCAGGCATGCCTGTTAATAAGAATATAATCGTCATGTCGGACGGTCAGCCTGGCAACACAATTCCCGCAACCAATGCTGCGCAAGCATTGTGGCCATATTACAAAGTGTATTCTCTTGGATTTTTCCACAGTATCAGCGGAACATCGAAAACGCAAGCGGAAGAATTTTTGAGGGGATTGCAAAACGCGGGATTCTATGAAGTTACGAACGGCAATGAACTCGATTTTGCGTTCAACAATATAGGTGATGACATCATTAATAAGAACCCAATTATTTTTATACCAGGAATCATGGGTTCGGAGCTTTTTACTGATAAGGCTTGCTCGTTTAGAGCTTGGTTACCAGTAGGTCCGGTCATCTTCACTAAGAGCCATTTGTCTCTTGCTCCGGATGCTCCGCATTTGTACGTGGAGTATCCTGTAGATCAACAGACCGTTTCCTTTTACTTGAGAACCTATGGCACAGAGCTTTTTCCGGTTCCTAATGCAAAGGTCTCTCCGGCCAGAAAAATCATGGACACTCTTCGCGAAGAGTTTCCAGAAAGACCGTTGTATTTCTTCTCCTACGACTGGCGCTTGAGTTGCATGGACAACGCGAAAAGTTTGGAGACGTTCATTAATGAGAAATCATTCAATAAAATCGATATTGTCGCGCACAGCATGGGTGGATTAGTGGCATCGGAATATTTCAGGACTAATGAGTCCAAAATAAATAAAATTATAACTCTTGCCACTCCTTACGAAGGGTCTCCTGTGGCAATTACGAGGGCCATCAGCTATACGGAGATGATGGGTAATCTCATCGCTGATACCTGGTTTACTTTGCTCAGCAAGATAAGTCCGGAAATTAAAAAGTCGTTTCCGGCTATGGCTGAGTTGGCACCGACTGTGAATTATTACACCGATAGACCGATGCGTAAATGGGACATGCTACGCTATCCAACCTCATATGGGCCATCACCATATGAACCGATCTCTGCTAATGATGATAGTGTACTCGAAAAGATTTTCCCTCAAGGCAATGTCAACAGCGCTAAAGTTTTTCACGAGAATCTCCGAAGCGGTGGTTATAACCTTCTGTTGAACTACGACAAAGCTTATTTTATTCTACCCACAGGCGAGAGTACGATCGGCACTATACTTGTCGACTCAAGTTTAAATCCGCTGAGGATTTTGTACAATAATGGTGATGGAACTGTGCCCTATCTTTCCGCTTCTATTATGGGGCGTGTTGAAGAGCTGCCTTCATGGAGGTGGAGCCGCTTCAATGACGACCACACCGGTATTATTTCAAACGAAGGAGCTTTGAATTGGCTTGTTGGTACGTTAAGGCAGGGTATTTCTGATGTAAAATCGGACGAGTACAGCAAAAAGCCGTATACCACCATACGAGTCGCTTGCCCGGTTGATGTCACAATCGCTTATAATGACGTTAGCCTGTCCTCAAAAAATGACTCCTTCCGTGAGTCAGCCCCCTTCGGTCGCATGGATATTATCGGTGAGAATAGTGATATCAAGATGTTCTGCCTTGATGACGGTGCGTTCCCGGTTGCGATGGAAGGTACGGGCACCGGAACTATGGATTATTCCATCTATTTCTTTGATGAAGATGATAATCTTCAAGACGAGAGAAACTTTATTGGCGTACCGATTACAAATAAGACCATAATTACGACCAGCGCAGGGCATGACGCGTCTACCATTCTTTATATTGACGAAAATGGAGACGGAAAAACAGACAGAGAGTTGGAGGCAAAGCCTAATGAGACAATAACCGACGTTGGGGATAGTAGCAATGGTAACAGCGCAGGTGGATGCTCCTCGTTCGGCCTTGGCTTCGGTGCTTTTGCCCTCATCGCGGCGGCTTTGTTGAGGAAGGGTAGTAGGCGGTAGACTTTGAGTTTAGGGGCAAACGTGAGTTTGCGTCTGCCCCTCGCGCGGTTGAGAAAGCGCGGGTAAAACCGAAGAGGTTTCATTGAGGACTGCAATTCTGCCGGGAATCAGGAAACACAGATTTCCGGCGGTGCTTTCAAAGGACGGGCATGCAGGAAGTTGTGTAGTTTGTGTTCAATGTCTTCAATTTTGCGCGAAGGAGGTGGGGTGGTGGAGAGGGGGTGGTTTCGTGCGCCTTGCCTTTAACAAGGGGGGCTTTTATATCGCGCGCTCAATGGTTGCCGCTGAAAATGTAATCAGCGGGATGGATGGCTGTTCGTAGAACAGCTTTCATATCAAGAGGGAGGAATTTTGAGATGAAATCGCGTAAATTTGTGAGTTTATTGGTGTTCTCCGTATTCACGGTGATGCTGACCGTGAGCTCGGCGTGGGCTCTGGATTTGGAACTCGGTCATTATACGAGGGCGTATCTCGTGAATGGAAAATCCGACTATAACCCGACAGCCAAGGGCGCAAGCTCTCCCGCATACGATTGGATTTATCTTGAGTCGTATATTAGTAAGGCCGGAGAAGAAAATTTAGGCGGAACGATTACCGTCAACACCTCGGCGGCTGTAACCGTTCAGTATGAAGATGGTTCTGATTCCGAACAGATTACGGGTGAGCGCAAGTTTAAATTTGTTTGGGATGGGGATTACTACTATCCTGCCAAAATTGACGGCGCAGGTAATTCCTACGCTTACTTTACATCCGGCGCTGAAACCGGATTTTCAGAGCAAAATATTACCGTCTCTCTTGGCGCTGTAAATGAGACGGTGGCTTTTTCGAAAATCAGCACGACGGCGCAGCAGTTGAGCGGGAAATGCGTGCCGTACCTTGAGCTGATAACCAACGGAACAAAGACCACCGGCGTAAAATGGCGCTTCGTTGACCCCGGCAATCCATCTGTCGCTTTGAAAAGAGCCGCCGGGAGCGATATTTCATTAATGTATCGCATCAGGATCGTCGATAAATCAGGGAGGAAGTATGAAGTTACTCCACGTGTACGGCCTGAGGCAGGCGGTACACTCGAAGGTACGGTTACCTTTGACGAGTCAGTAAATACCGGTGATATCGACTTCGTGAGAATAGGTTTTGAATACGGAGAAGGTTATTGGAATGCCAAAGATGGTATTGTGAACCCATATGTCTTCTATCAGTGGCGTTTCTATGCCATTGAAACTGAACCCGGAACAGGGGGGAATAGCGGTTCCGGCGGCGGTTGCAGCGTCGGAACCGTGCTCTTTGCCCTGCCGCTTGCCGGTCTGTTCCTCGCGCGGCTGAGAAAGCGCGGGTAAGATCGAACAGGTTTCACGGAAACGCCGCCGGGAGTCGGAGATATATTGACTCACGGCGGCGTTTTTGAAGCGCGTCTGTTTGAAAGAAGATGTTGGTTTTTTGCGCGCCTTGCGCTAAGAAAGCGCGGGCTGAGTGAGCTTATCGGTAGGGAGATGCCTTATAAATGTTGAAAAAAACAGTTTGTACGCTTTTATTGGTTGCCGCGGTATTTTTTTGCGCTTCGGCGGCTTTCGCGGCTTCGGAGTCGGATTCCGATTCCATGTTGGAGCTTCTTCGTAAACCCAAAATGAGCGTGAGCAGCGGCGGTATTTCGGACGGCGTGATCGGCAGCGAATACGGCAAGCGCGGCAGACAACAAAGGGGCGGCGTACCAGCGTTGTCGCTGCCCATAACGATCAAAGACGCGCCGGACAAAACGGTATGCTACGCTATCTTGATGACTGACCCTGATTCTAATCCCTTGTGGACGCATTGGCTGGCCGTCAACATCCATTCGGAGGACTTGCCTGAAAATGCCGCCATCGACATGGCAAAGGACATGGCGCAGGGTAAAAACGATTTCGGCGCCATCGGCTACGGCGGCCCCACGCCGCCTAATGGACGGCATACCTATGTCATTACGGTTTACGCGCTGGACGCGGAGGTAAATCTGTCGAACGGTTTTTCAAAAAAACAGTTTGCCGACGCAATCGACGGGCATATACTCGCTAAGGCCGAGGTTAAGGGAAGTTACCAATAACGGCGCGAAACAGGAACAAAAATACTTATCAAAGGAGAGGGTTGCAAAGTGAAAAAGGTATTGTTTGCTGTGCTGATGTTTGGGATTTTGGCGGGTTTCGGGATTGGGGCGCGTTCCGCGGCGGCAAATGAGTTGGATGATAAGCGCGTGGCGGATTTGTTTTCCGTCGCGGCGAAGGTTAGGTCATACGGCGACTATTGCTGGGAGGTCAAATTCACCGGCGAGTGGGAAACGCCGGGAGTTTCTTTGGAGAAGAGCGACTTCAACCTTTACGTTATGGAGCTCTCGGTTTTGAATAGGCCGCAGGGGGATTTTAACTACGAAGACTTCAAGAAACAATTCGCGCGAATCAGGCGGAAATTCAACGCAGGGGAAAGCGCGTTAGTCGCCTGCGTTCCCGCAGAAATCTCCTTTAATGAGTACAAAGACGCGATATTTACGCCTTGGGTGAAAATGTCGCATGCCGGTGAGTCAAAAAACTGGCTGTTTATAAAGAGCGGGGCGAATGTATACGCCAAGCCCAAGTGGCGGATCTACTGTTATTGGCTGACCGGCCCCAAGGCCATTCGGGATTTCATATGCTATGGAGCTGATGACCACAATGCGGTGAAGGTCGAGGGGAACTCAATCACATTTACGACGAGGGATGAGATCAGCTTCAAGCCTGATGTTGTAAAGAAATTTTATGAGTTGGCGGAATCGGGGAAAGAACCGTTTTTGACTCAGTTCTTTACTCAATGGAAGGACGATTCCGGGGAGAGTATCGTGGGGCGTGTTTTGGAAGCAGGTAAAACATACACGCTGAACTTTACCGGCGGCGTCAAAATGCCGGAAGGCTGGTAAACCGTAGGGGCGAACTGTGTTCGCCCGTTCACAAAATACATCGGAACCCTGCCTCGCCCGGCAGAGGCGCGCTATCGGCCTTTGTCGGGCGGTGTCGTATGCTATAATAAATATAATCGCATAGAGGCCGCTTCTTCGTCAATTAACTTGACATATTCGCGCAACAATGGCATTATTGCTAATCGTGATGTAAGGTATTATCGAAGCTACTATATATATATCAGGAGGTTTTTTATATGTCTGAAGCTATGTGTGTGGTATGCGAGGCGGCTGTGAAACTGCCTGACGGGTGTATGGAGGGGGAGCTTTTGGTGTGCGGGGACTGCGGCACCGAGCTTGAGGTCGTGAGCCTCGATCCGCTTACGGTCGAGGAAGCGCCGCAGGTGCAGGAGGACTGGGGAGAGTAACCGGGCGATGCTGAAGATACTGTTCACGAGGCTGCGCGTCGAGGAGAAGCTCTTGGGCGAGGCGGCGAAACGGGAAAACATACCGTTCGAGCTGCGCAGCGTCTCCGATGTATTTTACGGCGGCGAGGCGTTTTGTTCGCCGGAGGACGTAGTCTTGGCGCGGTGCGTGTCGCACAACCAGAACGAGTCGGTAGCGGCCGTGCTGGAGAGCTACGGCGTCCGTGCGGTGAACAGCTCGCGGGTGATGGCTCTGTGCGGGAATAAGCTCTCGACGACTCTCGCGCTCAAGGAAGCCGGATTGCCTCAGCCGGACTTTCGCGTTGCGTTTACCCCGGAGGCGGCGCTTGAGGCGTCGCGCGAGCTTGGTTTTCCGGTCGTTTACAAGCCGGTGCTGGGGAGCTGGGGGCGTCTTTTGGCGAAAGCGAACGACGAGGAGGCGGCGGAGGCCGTATTGGAACACAAGGCCGCGCTTGGGTCGGCGCACAATATTTTTTACGTGCAGGAGTATATTGAGAAAAACGGTTTTGACGTGCGGGCGTTCGTCGTGAACGGCGAGCCGATAGGCGCGATAAACCGTGTGAGCGATCACTGGATAACGAACACGGCGCGCGGCGGCAAGGCGTCGAAATTCGAGATCGACGGCGAGGTCGGCGAGCTTTTGCGCGGGGTACACAGGGCGATAGGCGGGGAGTTTTTGGCGGTGGATTTGTTCCGCTCGGAAGGCAAGTGGCTCGTAAACGAGGTGAACGACGGCGGAGAGTTCCGTAATTCAATCGAGCCGACGGGCGTTGACATACCGGGCGCGGTAGTGCGCGCGGCGTGGGGAGCGAGAAGAGCATGACGCGGAATACAGCGGTAACGGACAGCAAGACGGCGAAACGCGATAAGCGCAAGCCCGCGATAAAGCGGGTCTGCAAGGTGGGCTGTGGCTTGGCGCGTAAAATATTTTGACACTTTTGTAAGTCAGCAGTCAAAAAATCATACGCGCGTGAGGCAGACAGCCCGCTCCTGACAGGAAGCGGGCTTTTTTTTGATTTTCGAACAAGGGTCAAGGGTGATAACCCTTGCCGGGGCGCGGGGCGAGCGGCCCCGCGGTTTAGCTTTTGATTTTAATTTTTATGGGAGTGAGCTGAAATGAGCGAATTGCCGGAAAAAAATATTCCCGTAACGATATGGGGAGCGACGGGATTTGCGGGCGGAGAGCTGCTGCGGATAATCGCGAATCATCCTCATATGAGACTCGCGGGCGCCGTATCGAGGAGCTCCGCGGGTACGCCCGTCGGGGCGGCTCATCCGCATCTCAGGCACGTTTACCCGGACGCGTCGTTTATCTCTCCGGAGCGGGGCCTTGATACCGAGTGTGATATGGCGTTTTTGGCGCTGCCTCACAGGGCGTCGGCGGAGACGGCGAAGCGGCTGCTGGGCGGCGGGGCGAAGGTCGTGGATCTGTCGGCGGATTTCAGATTGAAGAGCGCGGAGGAGTATCTGAAATGGTACGACGCGGAGCATCCGTCCCCTGAGTTGCTGGGCGAGGCCGTGTACGGCTTACCGGAGCTTCACAGGGAGGAGATGAAGGGCGCGCGGCTTATATCCGGCGTCGGGTGTAACGCGGCGGCAGCGATATTCGCGCTGCTGCCGATAGCGAGGGGCGGACTGATAGAGGAGGCTCGCGTCGAGTGCAGGGTCGGGTCGTCGGAGAGCGGGGCGCATGGGGGAGAGGGGAGCGCTCACCCGTTCCGAAGCAGATCACTCAGAGTTGTGTCTCCGTTCGTTCATCGCCACATGGCCGAGGTTACGCAGGAGCTGGGGCTGCCCTTTGAGAAAATTACCATGGGCGTTACCGCGGTCGAGCTCGTGCGCGGCATCCAGTGCGTCGCTCACGTGAAGCTGAACAGAGGCGTGAGGGAGGCCGATATATGGAAGCTGCTGAGGGCGGCGTGGGGCGGCGAGAGGTTTGTATCGACGACGCCCGCTAAACC
Source organism: Synergistales bacterium (assembly GCA_026002695.1). GTDB lineage: Bacteria > Synergistota > Synergistia > Synergistales > Synergistaceae > BOCB01. Next base: position 12,814 of record BOCB01000026.1, on the reverse strand, counting down.
GGCGCACCTGCGCATACCGGATCCGAGGTTCGTGATGGGCAGCAACAGGGTCTTGACGGGGTTTGCGCTCTCGGAGGACGGAACGCGGCTGCTCGCGGCGTCGGCCATCGATAATCTGATGAAGGGCGCGGCGGGGTCGGCTGTGCAGTCCGCGAATATAGCGCTCGGGCTCGAAGAGAGCGAGGGCGTCGATATGACGCCCGTCTATCCGGCGTAGGGCGGGGGAGCGAATATGACTGAGTTTATCGGAGTGGTTAAGATAGGCGGCGCCGAGGGGAACAGGATAGAGCCGCTGATGAGCGAGATAGCCGATCGAGCGGCGGCCGGCGAAAAGTGGGTCGTCGTCCACGGGGCGAGCGGCATAATGGACAGGCTTTGCCGCGAGCGCGGCGTCGAGATAAGAATGATAACGAGCCCGTCGGGTTACAGAAGCAGGTTCGTCGGCGAGGCGGAGCGCGCGATATTCGAGGAGGCCGCGATGACGTATGGAGCCGCCGTAAAGTCGGCTCTGGAAAAACTCGGCGTGAGGGCGGAGCAGATGAAGCCGCGGGCGTCGGGCGTCAAAGCCAAGAGGAAGGACGTTCTGCGCGAGAACGTGAACGGCAGGATGCGCGTCGTCAGAGGGAACTACAGCGGTACGGTTACGGGTGTTGAGGGGAGCGCGGTAATCGGCGCGCTGAACGGCGGGATAGTGCCGGTTCTGCCGCCGCTCGGCTATGACGCGGAGTCGTCGCTCGACATAAACATCGACGGCGACAGGCTGTCGGCGTCGGTATCGAACGCGATACGGGCCGGTGTTTTGATAATATTATCCAATGTGCCGGGCTTGATGAAGGACGTAAACTCTCCCGAGTCGCTCATTTCGAGCGGAACGCTGCGCGAGTGGGAGGCGCTCGAGCATTACGCGAAGGGCAACATGAAGCGCAAACTCGTGGCCTGCAAGGAAGCGTTAGAGGGCGGCGCGCCCAAGGTGTACCTTGCGGACGGGCGCAGCGAGGCTCCGATCGAGCGAGCCCTGAGAGGTGAAGCGACATGCCTGACGCGCTGAGCTCGCTCTACGGCGGAAGGGGGATCTCGCTCGTCTCCGGCAGGGGAAGCAGGGTGACGGACAGCGAGGGGAGGGAGTATCTGGACTTTTTCAACGGGCACGGCGCGGCGCTCTTCGGCCACGCTGATGAGACGTTAGTTGGCGCGCTTGTCGGCGCGGCGGGGAAAATATGGAGCCCCGGCGCGGGCTTTGACTCGCCCGCGAGAATGGAGCTCGCCGATATTCTGTCGGGCTTCCTCGAAGGCGGCAGAGTATTCATATCGAACAGCGGAGCGGAGGCCATAGAGGCGGCGCTTAAACTCGCCGTCGCGCTTCGCCCGAAGAGGAGCCGGATACTCGCGTGCAGAAGGGCGTTTCACGGGCGGACGTGCGGCGCGCTGTCGCTGACTTTCAACCCCAAATATAAGACGATGTTCAAAATTCTGCTCCCGAACGTCGAGCACTACAACCCCGGCGAGCTGGCCGAACGTATTGACGACGACACCGCCGCGGTTTTCATTGAGCCGGCGCAGGGGGAGGGCGGCGTCTATCCGCTTGACCCGGAGGTCGGGCGCGAAATAAGCGGCGCGTGTGAGAAGCGCGGGGCTTTGCTCGTCGCCGACGAGATACAGACGGGGCTCGGCAGGTGCGGCGCGATGCTGGCGAGCGAGCTTGTCGGCCTTCGCCCCGATGTCGTCTGCTTGGCGAAAGGTTTGGCCGGGGGGCTGCCGATAGGCGCGACGATATGGAAAGGGGCTCTGGGAGATTTTCCGAGCCACACTCACGGATCGACGTATGGGGGCAACGATATATCCGCGTCTGTCGGGGTCGCCGCTCTGAAATTGATAAAGGAAAAGAATTATACAGCTCACGCCGTAAAAATCGGAGGCGAACTGCGGAGCGCGTTGAGCGCGCTGAAGGAAGAAGCCCCTGTAATAAAGGAAGTAAGGGGGATTGGATTATTGAACGGCGTTGAAGTCGAGGTGCCGTCATTGGATTTGGTGAAGAGCCTGCAAAAGGGCGGCCTGCTCTGCCTCGCCGCCGGCCCGAGGGTAGTTCGCTTCCTGCCGTCCTTCGCCGCGTCGTCCGAGGACGTAAGCGAAGCCGTGAGCATTTTCGGAAATCTTTTGAATTTTCACTAACGGTCAAGGGTGACAACCCTTGCCGGGGCGCGGGGCGAGCGGCCCCGCGGTTTAGATTTTATGTTTACGTCATGTCTGTAAACGGAGGGGAATAAAATGAGCTTACCGGCATCAGCGCGTTTGCTTGCAGATTTGGTCGCTATACCGAGCCCGACTGGGAACGAGGGGGAGGCGGCGCGGTTATTGGTGGATCAGCTGCCGATGTTGGGGTGGAACGCGGCGCACCTCGACGGGGCCGGCAATGTTATCGGTTCGCGCGGCAACGGCGAGAATGAGCTTGTGATACTCAGCCATATAGACACCGTGCCGGGCGGCCCGAGGTTTCTCATTGACAATGAAAGAATACAGGGGCGCGGCTCGGTGGACGCGAAGGGCCCGTGCTGCGCGATGGCCGTCGCCGGCGGGTCGGTTCCGATACCGCCGGGCTGGCGGATTACTTTTGTCGGCGCGGTGGGGGAGGAGGTTGACTCGAGGGGCGCGCGCTTTCGGATGCCGCTGCATAGTCCGGCGGCCTGCGTAATAGGCGAGCCAACGGGGAGCGACGGGGTTGCGCTGTCGTACAGGGGGCGAGTCTTCTTCGGGTTCGAGGCGGAGGACGAGGGAGCGCACAGATCGGGGAGCCCGGGGCCGATGACGGCGGCGATAATGGCGACGGCGTCTCTCGTGGATATCACGAAGAACATGGGGCCGGGGTACACTACGTCGGTGGTCGAGATGGAGGGGCGCGAGTCGGGCGGCAGGTACGGGCGCGTTATGATAGACCTGCGGACGCCGATAGGCGCGCTTCAGGAGGACGTCGAGCTGCTGCTGAGGGAGACATCCGCCGCTTTCGGCGTTGGGCTGAGCATAGTTGAATATGTGCCGCCGTATGGCGTGCAGAAGACGGACAAAGTTATAAGGGCGTTCCGCACGTCGATAAGGGATACGGGCGCGAAGCCGCGCGTACTGGCAAAACAGGGGACGTGCGACTTCAACGTTCTTTCGCCGTGGGGCTGCCCGATGGCCGCGTATGGGCCGGGGGACTCCAAATATGACCACAGCTCGAACGAACAAATACCGATTGCCGAATATCTGCGCGGCATTGAGGTGCTGAAATTGGCTTTGCCGCGGATAATGGAGACTGCGGGTTAATCTCCGGCAGAGGCGGCATTCCGCCGCCCGCAATCGTTCGTTAAATAACGGGCGGCAGAATGCCGCCCCTACGGAAAATTCATATTACATAAAGATTTGTTTTTTATCCGCGCCGAAAAAAATCGGCGCGTTTTTTTTATATATGGCTTAATTTGTTTTATACGGACGCCGATAATATTTATGTAAGGGAATACAACAACGCTTCGATACACGGAGCCGCAAGGGGTGATTAAGGATGATCATTCAGTCTGTAGCGAGAGCAGGGGCAATACAGGATTTAGCTCATCAGTCGATGTACACTTACGGAGTGGAGCGCAATTATCTGCCGCCGAAGTCTCCGAACGAATACAAGCGCATTGAGTTGCCTGCGAACGGACACATGGACACGGTATATCAGTACAGACAGACAGAGGGTTGGATAGGCGACGTGCCGGTGAGTTTCACCTCTCTCATAGCCAACAGGTCATACGAGTACACAAAGGGTATTTTCGCGGACTGGGACAAGAGACTTGACCTCACATCAACAAACAGTTGGATTGTTTGATTGTCAATCCTGGTTTTAGAGCCGGCGAGAGGTTTTATATTTACCCCTCGGGCCTCTGAAAATAAATAGATTTTTTATCTTGCGCATGCGGGAGCGTCCTTCGGGTAAAGGATGTTCCCGCATTAATTAATAGATGGCGACCCCGGGATTCTTGATGTAGTGTTTTCGGAAGATGAGTGCCGTTTGAAATCTGAGGAGTCCAATAAAACGCTGAATTCTTTCAGAAAGCTCGCAATTCTTGCCCACCGCACATATATCAAATCCAACAAACAGAAAATTAGCGGTAAACAGAGTATCTTAAAAGCTATGCTTGACGAAAACCATCTCTTGCAGATAATTGGAAATTTTTCAAGTGAAAGTTTATGAAACGGCCGTCTCCGTCGAAGAAGAGGCGAGACAAAATAAAGGGGACTTGGTATAATGTTTTGCAGGTTAAGGGAATGGAGCTGCGCGATATGGGCGAAAAATGGATCGACAGGGCATGGAAGGATTGTATCACCGAGAATGTTGACGACGCTGTTTTGTTCTTCAAACCGGACTTAGCGGCAGACAGGGATTATAGCAGAAAGCCTCTGTTGGTTCCCAACGAGTACCCGGCTATCGATTCCGAGTCGGACAAGGGCATGAGGATTTCAGACGTGGTCATATCCATCCCGCTGAAAACGGGCGCGGATCAGCGGGTAGCGTTCCATATAGAGCAGCAGCATGAACCTGATAAAGACTTGCCGCTGCGAATGTTCCAAGGATATTACCGCATGAGCGACCGGCTCCGGGTTCCCGTCACGTCGCTCGCGATATTGACGGGCAATATCAAACCGGTGAACGCGTATATTACGTCGTGTTACGGGACGGAGCTGAATTTCAAATTTGGCGTTTATCATGTGGCAAACGCCGACGCGGAAGAATTGAAGCGTGACGGGCGTATTTTCGCCATAGTGATACTGGCGGCCAAGAGAATGCTCGACGCCGGCGATAATCCCCGGGAACGGGGTAAATATTCGTTGGAACTTCTCAATCTGACGAGAGAGCGCGGTTGCGGCGCCGGGAAAATGAGAGATATTCAGAGGTTTATTTACCGCATATTGAGAATCGGGGACAAAAATATTGACCCTAAAGTGAGGGAGGTATGGAAAATGCAGCTTATCCCGATAGACGAAGCCGTAATGGAAATTCGCATACGCGACGCGGTGGAAGAGGGTATGGAAAGGGGCGTGGAGAAGGTCGCGCGTAAAATGTTTGCCGACGGGTTTCCCGCTGAAACAATAAGAAAATATACCGGCCTCGACGAGGACGACATTCTGGCTTTAAGCTAAAAACAACCAATAAAACAGCTTTTCTTCTCGGCGGCGGCGAATTTCAGCTCGCCCCCGAGGGGAAAGGTGGTGTGCTTATCTCTAAAGAAGATAATAAGGTGATTTTATCTCAAAAACCTAACTGCGCTTGGGATGAATATTTTTACAAAAATACATAGCCGCTTTATAAATTCCTCATCGCGGTGTTTTTGAAACTCGAGGTTGATCTTGCGCCCCGATGGCGTCGTACCGAGATAATTCAACCTTTTACAGCAATTTACCGTGGTCAATCATGAGATTTTCCATTTCTTTGCGCCGAGTATATAAAACGTTCCGGGTATATAAAACGCGCCAAACTAAATGCCGCAAAGCGGACGGCATTTTGTGATACACTTGCTTTAACTTATCCTTCAACGCCGAGGTTTTCGGATTTTTCGCGGCACTCAGGTTCTCTGCGGTTTCGCCGTTATTCCAAGCCATTTCGTAGTCAGACTGCAAGACGTTCAGCGTCTGCGGAACTTTGGCGATTTTTTGAGTGATTACCCGGAGCAACACCCAGTCCTTTGTTTCCCGTGAAAAACACTGAAACTCACATCTGCGGCGAACTTCCCGCGGGTTCTTAAATTCGTACAGCCTGTTTTTATATTCGGTGAAAATCCGCGTGCCCGTGAAGCCGTTACATTCCCTGAACAGCGAAAAAAACAACTCGGGGGAAAACTGGTAAAAGCCGTGCCCCAAGGCGTTGTTTCCAATCTGCCAAATAAAACAGTGCCCGCCGATTTTTGTCATTTCCATAAGCGAGCGGATCGCGACCGGAAAATCATAAACGTGTTCGAGCGTTCCCGCGTCCCAAACCAAGTCAAATTTGTTTTTCAGATCTTCGGGAACGGGATCGCAGAGGTTGTGGATTATCGTCGCGCCCTCGAAGTCGCTGTAATCAAGTGAATCAACCCTCTCCGCCCCGGCGATTTTCAGCATATCGTCGGCGTATATGCCGTTATCGAATTGCCACCTGCCGTTCACTCTCGCGTTTTTCTCACGCGTGAGAAACTGCCGTATTTCGTCTTTTTTACTTGGAAATGTTATGTACAGCCAGTCCTCAAATTTTCGCAAATTATCACGCTTCCAGTTATCCGAGCCGTTAGTGTCATCGGAATTGCGCCGCCAGCCTTGATGTCCGAGAGTAAGGATATTCCCGGTGATTATCTTATTGGAGCTATCCCCCCCCCCCGGGGGGGCGTTGAGTGAATTGTTTTCCAATCGGTTTATCAGCACCATTTCCATGTCTGTAATTGCCATCTTATTTTATCCTCCCAATATTCTTTCAGCGGCCTCTTCAACGCTGCAAAAGCAATCCTTCGCGCCAAAATTTTCGCCGAAGTCAATATCGCTTTGCTTGCCGCTGACCATTAAACCATTATGCCGTCACGATCGAGGGAAATGCTTTATATGTCGTCATTGCCGAACATCGTGTTTTCCACTATCTCACAGATAATGTGTCCTATCATGATATGACACTCCTGAATACGTGCTGTCACATCGGAAGGTATCACTATCGAAATTTCAGCAAGGTCTTTACAAAGACCTCCGTCTTTGCCAAGTAACGCAATTGTACGCACCCCGCTATCCGCCGAATGTTCAAGCGCTCTGACTATATCTTGTGAATTGCCGCTCGTGCTTATCGCAATTAAAACATCACCCTTTTTAGCTTGTGCTTGTACTTGCCTTGAGAATACTTCCGCGAAACCGTAATCGTTAGCGATGGCGGTTACAGTCGCGCTGTTTGAGGTTATAGCCGCGGCGGGAAGTCCGGGGCGGTCAAACCGGAAGCGGCCCAGAAGTTCTCCTTCGATATGTTGCGCATCTGACGCGCTGCCGCCGTTGCCGCACAATATCACTTTGCCCCCGTTTTTATACGACTCAATTATAAAATCGGCGGCTGCCTCAATTTGCAGACAGGACACATCCGATTCAAGAAGTTGCCGCTTAACATTTATACTTTCGCTTATCAGGCGTTTTACCTTGCTGTCTGTAATTGCCATATTATTTTATCCTCCCAATATTCTTTCAGCGGCCTCTTCAACGCTGTAAAAGCAATCCTTCGCGCCAAAATTTTCGCCGAAGTCAATATCGCTTTGCTTGTCGCCGACCATACAGCTTTGCGATAAGTCTATATTCAAATCAGCTGCCGCTTTGCGCGCGAGCATCGGTTTCGGTTTACGGCAGGCGCAATTTTCCCAATGCGCGTGCGGGCAATAGTACACGCCGCCAAATTTAACGCCGTATTCCTCGAGAATTTTGTCAAGCCGAGTCTGTACGGCGTTCATTTCCGTTTCCGTGAAATACCCTCGCCCTATGCCTGACTGATTTGTAACAAGGACGAGAAAATAACCGGCGTCTTGAAACGCTTTAAGCCTTTCGCCGGTGCCGGGAAGCAGCTCAACGTGATTCGGGTCGGAAAGATAGCCGCAGTCGCGTATAATCGTGCCGTCGCGGTCGATGAATATTGCTTTGTTCAAATCAATTCCTCACCTCGCCTTTGTTATTACCGCGCTCCCCGCCGCGTCCACCATTTGAAAATACGGCAAACCAAATTCGGCGCAAAATTCGCGCACAGCCTGCTTTGTGCCGGGATACTCGTCGTTGTTATAGTCGTGAATCATCAATGAACCTCCCGGAACAAGCCTGTCATAAAACCAGCGCAAACCCGCCAAAATCGGAGCGTATAAGTCGCAGTCTATGCTGGCAAACGAGAATGTGTCGTCAACACCGGAGGCTGTTTCAGGAAAGAAACCTTTCCGAACAATGCAGTCCTTCGGATACGGCATCTTTTTGAGAACAAGCTCAACGCTCGTATTCGACCAGTCCTGATAGTTGTCCGCAACGCCCTTTTCTTTTCCTTCGTTCACATCGCGGTCGTCAAACCCCTCAAACGTGTCGAACAGGTACAGTTTTCTGCCGGGGAACGCGGCGTTTATCAGTCTTGCGAAATCTCCCTGAAATACGCCAAGTTCGGCGACGCTTCCCTTAATGTCAAACTCGCCAATCTCATAAGCAATCAGTTCAAGACAGGAATTCCTGATGTACTCACCGCAGTACACATAGTTTTGTCTGTCCCTTTGCATAAGCAGCAAATCATGACAAGGAAATTTGCCCTTGCCGCGATTTGCGAATCCGCCAAGATTTTCCGGGAGGACGGTGGCGGGGGGGGGGGGATAAGTCCTTTGAGTCTATACAGACCGCTGTAAATTACAGGCGGAGTAACCGCTCTGACGAATTGTTTTAACGTCATATTCCATCATCCTTTCATTTTTCCGATTATGTTTGTAGTGGAGTATCCGTCAACAAGTTCAACAAGTTCCACGCGGCCCGCGTATTTCCGCCCGGCGATTTGTTCGACAAGATAATCCCCGCCCTTTACAAGCGCGTCCGGGCGAATATGACTCAACAAATCCTCCGGCGTGTCCTCGCTGAATATTACAACCGCGTCCACACATTCGAGCGACGCAAGCACATACGCCCTGTCTTGCTCGTGGTTTATCGGGCGGTCACAGCCTTTCAAGCGCCGCACGCTCGCGTCAGAGTTTACGGCGACTATCAGTTTGTCGCAGAATTTCGCCGCTCCCTGAATAAGACAAGCGTGTCCTTTATGGAAAATATCAAAGCACCCGTTTGTAACAGCGATTGTTTTACCGTCCGCGCGCCATAATTTAACTGTTTCAATAATAGTATCCCAATCGAAAATCTTTGCGGATACGCGGCCAATATACTCAGAACGGAGCGCAGCGTTCAATTCAGCGCGTGTGACGGCCGCCGTCCCCTCTTTTGCCACTACAACCCCTGCCGCCGCGTTCGCGGCCTTGACCGCCGTGAGATTGTCCGCGCCATTCGCCAAAAACGCCGCGAGAGCGGCAACGACCGTGTCCCCCGCGCCGGACACGTCGAACACTTCTTTCGCGACTGTCGGGATATGGTTAATTTGGCTTTGGGAATACAGGGTCATACCTTTTTCGGAACGAGTGACGAGGACGTTCCTTATGTTGTACTTATCCGAAATCTTTTTTGCGTATTTGAAAACACTCTCATCGTCGTTCCCTAAACCTTTTCCCGCAATAACTTGAAGTTCGCCGAAGTTCGGCGTAACCCAATCCGCGCCGACATATTTCTCCCAATCATCGCCCTTCGGGTCAACGATAAGAGGGATGTTTTTCAGATTACACAGGCTTATCAGCGCTTGGCAGACATCCGCGCGGCACATGCCCTTATTGTAGTCGGAGATTACGGCGACGGCGCAGTCTTTGAGCAAATCTTCAAACTTTACCGTTAATTCATAATAGACTTTTTCGTTATATGTCTGTCCCTCAAAGAAGTCAAGCCGGGCAATTTGCCGGTGATTGCCGACCGCCCGGATTTTAACGATGGTTCGAATATCGTCGCGGATTAGAAACTCAGCGTCTATTTCAATCTTTCTAAGCTCATCTGTAAGCGCTTCACCGAAACGATCGGAACCAATCGCTCCGCAAAGCGTTACCTCACACCCCAAACTCCGCAGATTAGCCGCGACGTTGCCCGCGCCGCCGGGAACATTCCGTTCGCTTGTAACATTGAGAACAGGTACAGGCGCTTCGGGGGAAACGCGGGTTACTTCCCCCGAATAGTATCTGTCGAGAAACAAATCGCCGAAGACAAAAACTTTCATTCGCTTTCCTCCGGCAGAAATTTCCTCGCAAGCCCGGAAACGCACAGGAGTTTCTTAAAGCCGACAAAAACATCGTCAGTCGTTATATCGTTCATAATTCCGTGAGTCCTTGCGTAACGTCCGTTGAGCATATGCTTGTTCGGATGCGCTACCTGTATCGCGGAGTTTCCTCCGGGAGCTATCAAAGAAAGAGGCGTTACCCCTCCGCAAACGGTCAGCGCCGGAACGCCCTGTAAAGCCGCCATATGCCCGCATCCGCTGTCATTTCCGACAAATACATCAAAACGTTTCATTAAGGCCAAACTTTCGGGAATTGAAAACTTACCCGCGACTGAAAGAATATTTGCTCTATTTTTCACAAGAGCGATCATGGCATCGTTATTTTCCGCATCTTCTTTTCCGCCGACAAGAACAATCACCGCGCTGAATTTCTCGATAAGCATATCGGCCAATTCAGCGAATTTCTCTGTTTTCCATTGGCGGAAACTGTCCCCCGCTCCGATATGAAACCCAACGGTTCGTTTAGCTGAAAAGGCCGAGTTCGTCTCGCAAAAATGACTAATATCCTTTTCCGTGGAATCTGAAATATACGCGCGTCGTTCAATATCGGTTGAATTATCGAAAACAGAGAGCATATTCAGCACATATTCGGTGTAATGCAAGCTGTTTTCAAAAGTAAAACCGGAAATTAAAATAACAGGATTAGGATAATTATGTGTAAAATTATTCGCTGAAGAAAGACCGAGCGTAAAATCGCCAATATCTTCCGCAAATTCTGATAAGCTTGCCTGAATATTAAGGCTTATCGCCAAATCGTAATTCCGCTCTTTAAGTTTCGCTAAAATGTCAGTAAGTTCAGTTTCGTCAAACAAACCTCGGACTTTATTATTCGGCGATACCGCGAAAACGCTGTTTATGTTCGGCTGGCTTTTCCAGAAGACGCTGTTGCTCTTTGATGTACAAACATCCAATGTTAAATTTGGAAACAAAGACTGTATCTTCTGCACTCCGGGCAGCACCATCATCGCATCGCCAAGCATATCCAACTGAAATACGATAATTTTCTTTATAAGGGATTTGTCAATCCACGGCATTCCGAACATATAATGCCCGACAGGAAAAGTGTCCGGGCGCGCAAGCCTCATTCCGCCCGGACACGCAACAAGAATTCTATTGATATGCCGTGTTCCGCGACCGCCTTTGAGCGATACAAACTTTGACTTGGCAGGCTCAAATGTGAAACCTCCGCCCTCGGCGTTTCTCCAGCCAAAAGTAAGTTCAGCGGGTTTATCCCCGTCAAGCAATGCGACATTCAATTCAAGCGCTGCCTCAAACAGCGCGTTGCGCTCCAAAACATCGCCGCCGTCAATCTCAAGCGCCCAGTCACAGGTATCGCCGCCGCCGATGACATAGTTTTCATAAACTTGCCTGTCGATACGAAATAAAGCCCGTTCCGTCGGTTCACCGTTTATCATAATCGCGAATCGCGGCTTATATGCCAAACGCGAACTTGCTTTCTTCGCTTTGGAGAGTTCTGTATATTTCGGTATTATGAAAACATCGGGGTTGTTGTCAAAAAAATTATCGCTTTTACCCGTCACCCCGGTTAGAAACGAATTAAATTGAGTAAACCCGGCGCGCCAAATCGCTCGGGGAAGTGTTATGAATATTAATCGCCACAATACAGGCTTGCAAACACCCCGAATTATTCTAAACAGCGGATTCATAACTCAAGCGCAGCGCGCGGTACGAGATACGGCATAACGCCCATGAACCGCGTGCCGCAGGCTTAAAGGAAGTGGAATATCGGTTGTTATATTGGGATCTGTGTGAGTTAATTTAGAAGAGCGGGAATAAGGCGGTACAGTTACAAGGCAGCAACGAACGAACGAACGAACGAACGAATATACCAACTCATTATCGCCTTGTCAAGTATTTTTCGCAAATTTTTCGTCCCTCCGTTCGCATTTTTTCTCCGTATTTTGATTCCCCACGGGAATCATATGCGCCATATACATTACTATCGTAACGCAAGTAAATTAACATAGATTATACGACATTGTCAAGCTGCGGATTGACTTACAGCGGCTCGGGTATGGCTCTACTCCCAAAACTCTGTTTATATGATTTACGTTATTCGTTGTCACTTGGGAGAAATTCTTTCGACGGATGCCCGCTGAGGAATATCTTTCTTCCAGACGGATTATAAAGATTCTCCGCTGTCGGTGGGGACGCGAAAAGATTTTTCGCTAAGTCTTCTCGGACAAAAAAAGCGTTAGCCCCATTGCGTTCCGTACCGACCAATCTGTAGCCCTTCTTCGCGCCGAGTTCCTCGAAGGCTTTCAGCGATGCTCCATGTTTGTCGGAACCGTCCCAAATATGGTTTGCGTTGTACGGCATAATCCATAAGCAGGACGGGGGAAATTTTGCGTTGTACTCGACTATAATAACTCGAGGGTTGACGGCATTTATTACTTTGAAAATATGGTAATCGTTGCCGTCGATGTCAATACTCAACAGATCGATCTCTCCGCTGAAACCGTTTTCTGCGAAAATATTGTTGATATTTTCTCGCGTGATGAAGCTGTTTACGGCTTTCAACTGACCCGACTCAATAACGTGTCTGAACTTCGTTTGAATGGCGCGGCAGTATTCTTCGCCGCCTTCTATCCAAAGCCCCTTCCATCCCATATGAAGCAGAAAATGAGTGTTGCACTCCAAGCCATCTTGAACGCCAAACTCTATGAAGGTTTTATTCGTGGTTCCTATGCGGGCGAATATCTCAGATATTACACCATCCTCCTCGTTCTGAGAGTATACCTTGAACCCGTAACGTTCAAGGTATAATTCAGTTTGAGTTTCCCCAAAATCCAACACTCAACCGCCCTTAAACCCTTATACTGACGGCATTTGTAGCTCATTGAGCTTTGAAAATAAGGCAAAAAAACAATGCAAAACCTTCCGGATTTTGATATAATT
>BOCB01000025.1 GCA_026002695.1 Synergistales bacterium | reverse complement strand
TATACCGAATTTTTCAGAAAACAGCGATACTCTGTTTTCAGCGTACATCACAATGTCTGACAACCGGTCTAACCCGCTCATCACAGCGCACATAACTATCGTGAGCACGTCACACAATTTATGTTCAGCATAACCCTGGTGGCGCGGGTCTTCAATATTTGCAAATCTTTCTTTTATATTCAACTTTTTCACCTCAATTATATTATCAAGGTTTTATGTGTTTTTGTTAAGACTGAAAATTTTATGAAACGGCCGTGGTTTTTGAAGGTTGCATATAGCGTTTTTGGAAATGTTATGATAGAATTTCTACAAAAGAAAAAGGACTATCAAAAGGTACACGTTTTGACAGTGGCTATTTTCCTTTCTGTGTCTTGAGTTCACGTAAACGTCTGTAAAATGTTGATTCTTTTAATCCTGTCTGATCTAAAACCTGCCTGATCGTCAGTTTCTTATGTTCCCGTTGACGGACAAGTTCTGCGAAGTTTTCGGGGAGCTTCTTGATAGGACGCCCGAACCGAACGCCTTTCGCTTTCGCGGCGGCAATACCCTCGGTTTGTCTCTTGCGAATATGATCGCGCTCTGTATGTGCCACGAACGAGAGAATTTGCAGCACTAAGTCGCTAATGAACGTACCCATCAGATCTTTGTTTATTCGCGTGTCGAGCAAAGGCATATCTATAATGGAGATGTCCGCGCCCTTGTCTTTGGTAAGGACGCGCCACTGGTTTTGAATTTCATCGTAGTTGCGCCCCAATCGGTCAATACTTTTAACGTACAGCAAATCACCGGGTTTCAGCCGCTTGACGAGCGCGTTGTACGCCGGACGATCAAAGTCTTTTCCCGATTGCTTGTCCATGAAAACCCGCGCCGCGGGAATTTCAAGCTCGTTCATTGCGAGAAGCTGCCTGTCCTCGTTCTGGTCGGAGCTTGATACGCGGACATAGCCGTAAGTTGCCATAAGCGCACCCCTCTTCCAAAAAGTCTGTATTCGTTGTTGATATTTGAAATTTATAAATTTTCGGCGCGGCGGCGCGGCGGATTGAAATAATTGGATTTAGGTAAACGCTGAACCGGCTCTACATCTCAAAACGGCGAAATTCCATTTCGGCTAATTAATCAGCGCTTACTTAGCGCAGCAGGAGAGTACAATTAGCCGGACATCTTTTACAAGGATGCCCGGCTTGGTTTTACGCTGTATTGAAATAAAAGGATAGTCCCTCTACACCCGCCAAGCCATTCGCGCTAAGAGCAGACATATTACGGCGGCGTTCATGTAAAGTGAGTGCCGTTCCATGAACCAGGCTTGTTCAGCGTTCCATGTGATATTATCACCGGCGCGAATATTTTTCGCGAGGTTTTTCAGGTTCGGGATGATGGCAGGGGTATCATTCATGTAAGCCGCGTATTCGCCGCTGAATTTTTCGAGCAGGAACACCTCTTCGCTTGGGATTATCACTAATATGTATATTACGTAAAAGAAGACCGCCGTCAGCAGCGCCCATTGCCATCCGGCCATGAGGGAGAGGGCAAGACACATGAGTCCGTTGCCCAAATAGAGCGGATTGCGCACGTAAGCGTAAGGACCGGACGTTACGAGTTTAGGGGCTCCTATGACAAGCGTCCTGTACTTCGGGATTATTCCCGCCGCCCAAAAGCGCAGCGCCTGCCCAAGCGCGAGGAAGGGCGCGGCAAAAGAGAACCTGGCGTTTGAAAAAGGGGCCGGAAAGAGCAGAATCAGCGCCCCTAAGACACCCCACAGAAGTCCGCGGTATTTGAAAACTAACGCGGTCAGAGTTTTATCTTTACCTTTTAGGCTCCTGATAATAAATCGGCCTTCCGTTAAATTTTTTTGTCTTCGCAGGGGACATTGCCCTTATCGCCGCTTTTGAAGAGCTTGTTTGTGAGCTGCCAGCCTATAACTTTCATGGCGACGACAATACCGACGGCTATGCCCGTGTATTCGGAGAGGAATCGCCAGCCGACGCCGAGCATACCGGCGGCGCTCCACGGCACGAAGAGGCGGAACACCATCGCGGCTCCGTATTCGGCGGCGCCGCTGCCGCCCGGCGACGGCACGAAGTAGAGCATGAAGATGAATATTGCCTCTACCACAACACAATCGACATAATTGAACGGCATGTTGAGAGCCCAGATGAGACACGGCATTATGGACAAATAGACCCACATCTGCGCGATAGCGGTGATTATGCCGAGAAGGAAGTGCTTCCTGCCGTTCGTTATCAGCTCGCGCATTATGGTGTTGTAAGAGTCGGCCTCGTTCACGAAGCGTTTCACGGCTTGTTTTGCGCGGCTCTTTGAGAGAAAGCCCAAGCGCTCTATCTTCATCAGAAGGGCGTACACCCAGCGCTTCAGGAGCTTGGGGCGGAGCAGGCTGAGCGCGATGACCGTCCACACAAGGAGTATCACCACAAGCATGTACTCAATGAAGACATTCATATCGATGCCCATCTTCGGGAGATGAATGCCCAATACCACGGATATCGGTATTGTCGCGCCGAGTATCGCTACGGTCATAATGGTGCGGACTAAGGTTATCGCCGCTGACTTGCCGAAGCCTATGCCATTCTGATACATCATGTACATCTGAAACGGTCCTCCCCCGCTCTGCATGGGTGTGAGCGCGGAGCCGAAGTAGTTTATCATCGTGAGTTCGAAGGAGAACAAAAAACTTATGCGCTCATCAGCGGCCATCGTTAGAAATTTCACCTTCAGAGCGTCCAGCATCCATGTAAGGACAACCATCACGCACGCAATGGCAATCCTCCCCCTGTCCGCGTTCTTGAAAATTTCCCAGGAGGAGCTGTCGATGCTCCAATACAATATTACCCCGCTCACGCATAAGCTGACGAGCAGGAAGCAGAGGATCGCTTTTTTTACAGACATAGCCGCCTTTGCGCGCGGCTTCTGCTGCGGTTACGCATTAGTGCGCCCTTCTAATTCCGCCTTCTCTTTCACTTCGTTCCAGTAATCCGCGAAATTGATTATCAGCGGCAGCAGTTCCCCGCGCATGAGATACGCCGTTCTGAGCAGCTTTCCCTCTTCGATTGACGTCATCATGCCGTCCAGCGCGTCCCTGAGTTTCGCCACATATTCCTCGTAGTTGCCCGCTTTAAGCTCGCCGGGCTTTATTGACATACAGATACACAGCTTCAGGAGCACCGACGTAAGCCACTCTATGCCCTCTGAGGCGTGGGCGAGTTTTGAGCGAGCCTCGCCGTCCTGTCCCTGCTCGAAGAGCGTCGCGATGTCCGAGATACCCGCCTCGAGGACGGGAATATATCTGTCGCCCTCCGCCAACGTCTCCTCGGCGAGCTCAAGGACGTTTTGGGATGTAAAGTCTATATCGACTCCGCCCGCTATCGCGAAGAAGGCGTTTGTGTCATAGATGGACTCACCATCGACAAGTATATCCTTTATGACCGCGCCGTTCTCGCCCGCCATGCGCTGCACTTCTTCGTATATCGCTTCCTTGCCGGCTTCCGTTATATTGCCGGGGAGAAATACCTCTGTACCGTCAAGCCTTATTATCATAATGCCACTCCTCTTGATAAATACTTTTGATAAACACTTTGTCGATTATAATACTACAAATCGGGAAGAGTAGAAAGAGTACACGGCAAAATTTTGCCATCAGGCCAAAATTCATATATAATCCTTGAAGAGGTTCAGTCAGGTTTTTTACCACTCAGGCTTCTGACAATAAAAGTTGGAAGGTGTAAGCAATGCGGCAAATTCTCGTTGTGGATGATAATCTCGTAAATCTTAAACAAATAAGCGCTCATCTCAGCGGCACTTACAGCGTCATGCTCGCCAAGTCCGGGGCACAGGCTCTCGCCATATGCGAAAGGGAGACGCCTGATCTGATACTGCTCGACATAGAGATGCCCGAGATGAACGGTTTCGAGACAATAGCGCGTCTGAAGGCCAACAATAAACTCTCCTCCATACCGGTTATATTCCTGTCGGCCAACCAGGACATTGAGAGCGAGGTTAAGGCGCTCGCGTCGGGGGCTATGGATTTCATAGCCAAGCCTGTCGAAAAGGGCATACTGCTCCACAGGGTAGAGCTCCACGTAGAGCTGCACAAGTATCAGAGCAACCTGCACAAAACTCTCATCGAACTTGAAAACAACACAATAATAGCCTTCTCCGACCTCATTGATTGCAAGGAGATGAACTCCGGCGATCACGCCATTCGCACGAGCGTGTACGTCGGCATGATAGGCAATGAGCTGCTGAAACGCAGACTCTTCGCCGACGAGCTGTCCGATGAGACGGTTGAGATGATGGCGCGCGCCGCGCCGCTCCACGACATCGGCAAGATAGGCGTCAGCGACGGTATTTTGCTGAAACCCGGCAAGCTGTCCGACGAGGAACGCAACGCCGTGAAGCAGCATACCTTAGTAGGAGGGCGCGTGCTGAGAAAAATATACGCTCATCTTCCCTCGCAGAGCTATTTGGATTACGCGATAAAGATGGCCGAGGGACACCACGAGAGATGGGACGGGCTCGGATATCCGAAAGGGCTGAAGGGCGAGGAAATCCCGCTCTGTTGCAGGATTATCACGGCGGCGAACGAGTACGACTCCAAAATGACAGACCGGGTGTATCGGAAGGGATGCAGCCGCGAGGAGGCCATGAATGCGATAAGAACCGAGCGCGGCACGATATTCGACCCTGTTATCGCCGAAGTGACGGAGAGCCTCGCCGATAAGTTCGCGTCCGTGGAGATAAAACAGAATAGGCTTTTCTTCGATGATTAATCAGCCAAAATGAAGTTTCGCAGTTTTGAGATGCAGAGCCGGTCAGGTTTTTATCGTTACCTTTTAGGCTCCTGACAATAAATCAGCATTTACATAGACCCGGCCGAGAGTTTTATCTTTAACCCTTTATATATAACCTCCTAATGATAAATCTTTTTGAAGGCGAGGCGCGTGATGAATAAAATACTCGTTGTTGACGACAATCTTGTGAGCCTCAAACTAATAACCTCTCTCTTGGACGGTATGTACGAACTGCTGCCCGCTAAATCCGGCGAGATGGCTCTGAAGATGTGTGAGCGGGTCCTGCCCGATCTTGTGCTGTTAGACATAGAGATGCCCGGCATGGATGGCTTCGAGACAATATCGCGCCTCAGAAACAACGTCATGTTCAACCGAATCCCGGTGATATTCGTCACAGGACACCATGACAGCGAGATGGAGCTGAAAGGCCTCCGGCTCGGCGCCCGGGATTTCATCACGAAGCCGGTTGATAAAAATATACTGCTGCACAGAATCGGGATACACCTGCGGGTCGCGTCATATCAGACTGAACTCGAAAATTCGATTGCGAAACTGTCCGCCGGAATATCCATCACGATGGCCGATATGATAGAATGCCGCGATGAGAACACGGGCGGACATGTATTACGCACACAGGCCTATGTGGAGCGGATCGGCAAAAAACTGCGGCACGACGGAGTCTTCTCGGATGAACTGAGCGGCGGCATACTCGACATGATAGTCCGCGCCACGCCGCTGCACGACATAGGCAAGATAGCGATAAGCGACGCGGTACTCCTGAAGCCGGGAAAACTGACGAGCGATGAATTCAGCATAATGAAGAAGCACGCCAAAATAGGCAGCGACATACTGAAAAATATGCGCGTGAAAATGCCGAATCAGCTGTACCTTTTTTACGCGGAGACCATCGCCGGGTCTCATCATGAGAGGTTCGACGGCAAAGGCTATCCCTACGGCCTCGAGGGAAACGACATCCCTCTCTGCGGCAGGATAATGGCCGTAGCGGACGTTTACGACGCCTTGGTTGACGACAGGGTCTACCGGAAGGGCATGAGTCACGAGGAGGCCTGCGCCATAATCATGGAGGGCAGCGGAACGCAGTTCGATCCGCGAGTGGTCAGCGCGTTCGAGGCGTGCAAGGACGAATTCGAAGATATGTCAAAGGATATGAAATGATAAAGGCGCTTACGGCTCACACCACCGCTCCTCGCGCGCGCTCTTTTAAGGTGATTTGTCTTGGACGATGTCATCCTGCCCGCGTGTAAATCCGAGGATTTACAGCTCGAATTAGCGAGGCTCAAAAAGGAAAACAAACACCTCACCCGCCGGGTGTCCTCCATGCGTAACCGCATTGAGAGGATAAACACGGTGATGGAGTACGGTACAGTGTTAAACGCCGCCATGTCGCAGGAGAAATTACGCAATGAAATCTTTCTTGACTTATTTCTGCGAAATACCCCGGACATAATTTTCGTATTCGACAAAAACGGAAAGTTCATCTACTGCGCCGACATATTTATGAAGCTCGCCGATATATCGTCCGTCAACTCAGTAATAGGCAGGTCGTTCGGCGAGGTTATGGGAGCATATGTCAGCGCCGCCGATCTCGCGGAGACGGAGAACGCGATCCGCTACGCGACGCGCGCTCAAGTTGGGGTGTCAGTCTCCTGCGCCGTGGCATACGGCGAGAAAATGACACGCGCTTACGACATACACATAACCCCGATGCTGAATAATCTCAGTGAACTGACAGGCGTCATGTTCCTCTTTCACGATCAGACCGACCACTTGCAGGCGAGAGCCGCCGAGGAAGCGTCCCGCGCGAAGAGCGAGTTTTTGACGAATGTGAGCCACGAGATACGCACACCGCTCAACGCCATCATGGGCATATCGGAGATAGAGCTGCAAAAAGAGCTTCCATACGAGATGAGGCGCAATTTCGAGAGGATACACACCTCCGGCTCAATTCTGCTCTCCATAATAAACGACCTGCTCGACATATCTAAAATCGAGGCCGGCAAATTGGAGCTCGTTACGGCGGAATATGACCTTTCACTGCTGCTGAGCGACACGATAAACCTGAGCGCCATGCGCGCCGCCGGCAAAGCCGTCAGGTTCGGCGTAAAGATAGGCCGCGGCATTCCGTCTCGCCTCTGCGGGGACAAGATACGCGTAAAACAGATACTCAACAACCTGCTGTCGGACATTTTCAAACGCGCGGACGGCGGTTTCGTCTCGATTCACGTCGGAGGCGAGACGATCGGGGACAGTGTATGCCTCGCTTTCACCATTACAGGCACATGGCGGAAATTTGAGAGCGGGAGAATGAATCAGCCGCTCTCCGCGCATGTCCCGATGAATTCGCCAGATAATCTGAGCATGGACGAAACCGGCTTCGGACTTTCGATATGCGGGAAACTCGTCGATATGATGGGCGGCGTCATATTTACGGACAATACAAACGACGCGGTCTCGACCTTGATGGTACGAATCACTCAAAGGGCGGCCGATCCCGCCCCTATACCGGATGATGTGATAGACGACATTGAAAACTTCCGTCTGAGCGAGACGAGGCACATAGAAAACAGGAAGCTGACTCGTCTGCACATGCCATACGGCAGGGTTCTGGTGGTCGACGATGTAATTATGAATATAGACGTGGCGAAAGGACTCATGCTGCCTTACGGCCTTCAAGTGGACTGCGCGGAGAGCGGTTCCTCGGCGATAGAGATGGTGCGTTCCTCTCGGACTGAGTACGACCTGATATTTATGGATCACATGATGCCTGAGATGGACGGTGTCGAGGCCCTCCGCAATATACGCGCCGTAGGCACTGATTACGCGATGAATGTGCCTGTGGTAGCGCTCACTGCCAACGCCATCGCCGGTAACGCCGAAATATTCATGAGGAACGGATTTCAGGAGTTCCTTTCCAAACCCATCGACATCCTTCAGCTCGACCGCATACTGAACAAATATATACATGATAAGCAGAGCGAGGAGACCCTCCGCAAAGCCGCGGAAAGCGCGCCCTCGCCGGTTCGCGAAAAACAGGGCGGCCGTCTCGCGAACGCGCTGATACGCGGCGTCGATATAGAGGCCGGCCTCAGACAGTACGAGGGCGACGAGGAACTTTACCTGTCGCTCATTGCCTCCTACGTCAAGTCCTCGAGTACGCTTTTGGAATCGATTCGCCGCGTGACAAAGGAATCGCTGCCGGACTACGCCATAATAGCGCACGGCCTGAAAGGCGCGAGCAGAGGTATATGCGCCGACGCCGTCGGCGATACAGCCGAGAAGTTAGAGCGCGCCGCAAAAGCCGGGGACTACAACTTGGTCGTCTCATGCAACGATAATTTTATATCCGAGACTGAGAACCTCATCGGTGAGTTCTCCGAAATCTTGAGCTCCCTCGAATCCGCCCGCAAAACCGAACGCGGGAAAAAGCCCGCTCCGAGCGGGGAACTGCTCATGGCTCTGCGAGACGCCTGTTATAGCTTCAATATGAAGGATATGGAGAGCGCGATGCGCGAGCTGAAAAATTACGATTACGAAAAGGGCGGCGACTTGGTGCTGTGGCTCGGCGAACAGATCGAGAATTTAGAGTATGACAAGATACGCGAGCGGATAGACGAGGAGTTAGACGGAAATAAGCCCTCTGCCGCAACTCGAAAAGGAGCGCGCAAAACATGATACAAGCGTATCCCATCGTTCTCACTCCTGATGCGGGCGGGTATGTTGTATATGTTCCGGATCTTGAAATAAACACGCAGGGCGACGATTTAG
This sequence comes from Synergistales bacterium, assembly GCA_026002695.1. GTDB lineage: Bacteria > Synergistota > Synergistia > Synergistales > Synergistaceae > BOCB01. The sequence goes on along the minus strand of BOCB01000025.1, from coordinate 13,025 downwards.
CCGAAGCGCTTTGTATGGCGCGTGACGCCATCGGCGCGTGGGGTATCTGCCGGCAGGACGCGGGACGCGCAATTCCCGAACCCGCAACGGCGGAGCCTCTTCACGAGGCAAACGAATTTGTTTCATGGGTGGACATTGACTTTGATAAATACCGCCGGGCAAGCGATATGACTTGCGAGAGAACTAATATCACGCTGCCTCGGTATCTCAAAAATCTTGCCAATGACGCCGGGCTTAATCTGTCTCAAGAGTTACAGGTTCGCTTGAAAGAAGTCCTTCACGTCGCCGAGTGACGTAATGGGCGGATCGGCAAAGCGCCGCCCGCCCGAAGCCGAGTTAAAGAAATAATCGAACGCTTAAGTTTTTTATATTCTGTTCAATCGCTCTTCAAACATTCCGCAAATTCACCCAAGGCGTCGTAACCGCCGCGTCCTGTAAATCCGTTCATCAGGCGGAACCATCCCTTCGGCGTCGGTATGTCGGGGAGGTCGGCGTCCGCGCGCTGTTCGATCACCGTTTCGTCTCGGCCGCAAACTACCTTCACTATCATATAATCCGGCCCGATTATCTTTATCCTCGCCACGTCAAATAAAAATTTCAAAACCTTCGGCATAGGGCCGAATCTGTCCGCCGTCTCGTCCGCAAGTTCGCGCAGGGCGTCTATGTCCCTCGTCCAGAGCAGCCTTCTGTAAAGCGCGACGCGGACGCTGTCGTGCGGCAGGTACTCCTTAGGTATCGTCGACGGTATGCCTATCTCCGCCTCGACACTCTCCCGATGGTCGCCCTTCGCGCGCTTTATCGCCTCCTCCAAGAGGTCGCAGTATTTCTGAAAGCCGACGCGCCCGATGTTGCCGTGCTGCGCCGTGCCGACGAGCTCGCCGCCTCCCCGTATCTCGAGGTCCTTTCTCGCGAGCTCGTAGCCCGCGCCGAAATCGCCGAGCGCCGAAATCGCGTCGAGGCGCTCGCGCGCGTCCTTCGTCAGTTCTCCCTCCACAGGATACAGAAAGAGCGCGAACGCCTGTTCGTCCCGGCGGCCCACCCTACCGCGAAGCTGGTGCATCTGCGCGATGCCGAGTTCCTGCGAGTCGCTCACTATCATGGTGTTTGCCCTCGGTATATCGAGCCCGCTCTCGACTATCGTGGTACAGACGAGCATATCGAACTCGGCATTCGCGAATTTATCCATGACTATTTTAAGCTGCTTCTCCGGCATCTGTCCATGAGCCACGCATATGCGGAGCTTCGGAAACAGGCGGCGCAGCGTGGTCGCCTCCCGCTCTATCGTCTGAACCCTGTTGTGTACGTAGAAGATCTGGCCGCCGCGCGCCTTTTCGCGTATGACGGCGTTCTTTACGAGCTCGTCAGCCCGGGGGGCAACGGCGGTTATAATGGGCAGACGCTTCTGCGGGGGCGTGCCCAGCACGGACATATCGCGCAGGCCGGAGAGTGACATGTGCAGCGAGCGCGGTATCGGCGTCGCGGAGATCATCAGGACGTCGACCGACGGAAAGGTTTCCTTCAGGCGCTCCTTGTGCATGACGCCGAAGCGATGCTCCTCGTCCACGATGACGAGCCCGACGTCCCTGAATTTTATATCCGCGCCGAGAAGCCTGTGAGTGCCTATGACTATGTCAACCTTGCCCGCCGACAAGTCCTCTATAACCGCGCGCTGCTTCGGCGGCGTCACGAAACGCGACAGAACCTCCACCCGAGCGCCGAATTGCTCGAACCTCGCGCTGAAAGTTTCATAGTGCTGCTGCGCCAGAAGAGTGGTCGGCGCCATAAGAACCACCTGACGGCCGTCGAAGACCGCCCGAGCCGACGCGCGCAAGGCTATCTCCGTCTTGCCGAAGCCGACGTCGCCTATGATGAGCCTGTCCATAGGAACAGGGCGCTCCATGTCGCGCGTGACGTCCTCTATGGCGCGAAGCTGATCGGCAGTCTCCCTGTAAGGGAACGCCCGCTCGAACTCCCTCTCCTGTTCCTCGTCACCTTTGAAGGAATATCCCGGTGAGGCTTCCCTCTTAGCGTACACGTCGATGAGATATTTCGCGGCTTCCTCGGCTTGCTCTTTCGCGCGCGCGGACAACTTCTTCCAATGTTTGCCCCGCAGGTTGTCCGCCGCAGGTTCGGCGCCGGGATACGTCTTGTAAGGGGATATTTTATTGAAGTGCGTGACTGGGATTTTAAGCTTCTGATCGTTCGCGTATTCGAGGGTCAGATACTCCTGCGGTCCGTCCTGTGTCTCTATCAGCTCCGAGCCCATGTAACGGGCGACGCCGTAGTCGTCGTGAACTACCCACTGTCCGGGGAGCAGCCTGTCCGCCCAGTCGAGCGGCAGCGCTCTCCGCGGCGAAGTCCCGGCAAGCGAGATGCCTGAGAGTTCGAAATCCCCTATCAGCGCGGCGCGCCCGTTCGTGTCTAAAAATCCCTCGGAGATGGAGCCCTTTAACGCGGCGTATCCGCGCTTGTCCGCCCAACTGAGCGAATAATCCGTCTCGGACGCCACGCATATGAATATGCCGCGCGACTCGAGGCTTGCGCAGTACAGCTCCAATTCCTTCCTCCTGCCCCGGAAGTTCGGCAGCCCCATCACTCCGGCCTTTTCGTTGGCATTGGCTATGCCGCTCGTCAGCCTCATTCTCGGGTACAGGGAAAGGTTGTTCGATACCTCTCGCCATTCAATTTGTTCATCGGTTCTTGTACTGTTGGGGTTGTGGTCAAGAGCGCCGTAATTATTTTCGACGCCCGCGCGGAGCCACGCGTAGCTCTCGGCGGCGTTTTCGAGCTCCTGAGGCTCCACGAGCAGCACATGGGTATCGGGGGGGAAGAGGTCGGAGATTGCCGCGCTCCTGCCGCCTGATATCGCCCTTACCTCGCCGCGCGAGAATTTCGACACGCTTCTCTGCGTATCCGTGGCGAAGAACCTCATGCTCTCTATCTCCTCGTCGAAAAACTCGATCCTTGTCGGATAAGAATCCTTCGGGTCGAAGAAGTCGACTATACCGCCCCTGTACGTGAACTGCCCGGGCGACCATACCGTATCCGCCCGCTCGTAACCTTTTTGCGCGAGCCATTCTATCAGTCCCGCGCGGCTCGTCTCCTCCCCGCAAAGGAGGGTAAGACGGTCTCCGCCGAGGGACACCGGTCCCATCAAAGCGCCGGGCGTCGCCGCTATCATGCCGCCCCTGTCCGTCCATCGCCCCATCGCCGCGCCGCGCTCCGCCTTCTGCGCCTCAAGCTGCGGGTTATCGGCAAACGACGCTATCGCAATCTCGGGCAGCGCGCAGACAGGCGGCATATCGGCGAATTGCGGGGCTGTCCGCAGCGAGTCGGCGTCAGCGACGAAGTTCATCACCTGCCGCGAGTCGGGCAATATGACGAGCAAGGAGAACTCGACGGCCCGGCATATCCACGCGCGAGCCGCCCCCCGCGACTGCATGTGGAGGGTCCTGCCCCTCCACATCTTATCATTTACGGCGGGAAGCCGCGCCGGGAAAGCCTCGTTAAGCGGCTCGCTCATGGTTTATCCTTCCGCGCGCCATCTATCTGCGCGGTGAAGCTCTCCCCCGCTTCAATCATCCACCGTTCGAGGCACGTCCACGCGAGATCCTCGACCAAATGCCAGTCATCGCGCTGTTCCTTGGGGAATCTTCCGAGCACCCAGTCCTTCATATCCATCTGCGGAGGCGGGGCGTCTATACCGGCGCGAAGGCGCGGTATATCAGGAGTGCCCAGCATCGCTATTATGGACATCATCCCTTTTTGACCGCCCGCCGAGCCGCTCGCGCGATAGCGCAGCTTGCCGAAGGGCAGCGCCGCGTCGTCAAAGACGACCAATATATCGGAGGCCGGTATATCGTAATAGTGAGCTGCCTCGGCGACGGATTTACCGCTGAGGTTCATGTAGGTGAACGGTTTGAGAAAAGCGACCCTGCCGCCTAAAATTTGCGACGGCGACCAAAAAGCCCCGCTGAACTTCGCGCGGGGTTCCGGCATATCGGCACGCGATACAAAGGAATCAATAAGGAGCCATCCGACATTATGACGGCTCCAAGTATATTCGGGGCCGGGGTTGCCGAGCCCGACGATAAGTTTCACGGCAATGACCGAGCCTTTTAATCAGTACTTCCTTTACGCCTCTTCTTCCTTGCGCTTGCCCTTGCCGACTACCTCGACCTCCTTGGGCTCCTCTTCCTCCGTCGTCTCAACCATAGACCTCGGGCGGGAGACCATCACGACAACCGTATCCTCGTTCGTTAGCAATTCCGCGCTCTCCGGCAGCGAGGACTCCCTGATCTCCTTTATGAATATCTCGCTGCCGAGCGCCAGCTTCGAAGCGTCGATCACTATCTCCGTCGGCATCTCCCTCGGCAGGACGGATATCTCGATCTCGCGCAGCGGCTGTTCCAACACGCCGCCCATCTTTACGCCGGGAGAAATTTCCTTGTTGATGACGCGAATCGGAATGGCCACCTTGACCTTATGTCCTTTGACGAGCTGATACAAGTCAGCGTGCAAAAGCCCCTGCGTAACGACATTGCGCTGTACGCTGCGCAAAAGCGCCATCTCGGTCCTGCCGTCCGGCAATTCGAGGTCAATTATGCTCGTCTCCCAGTTGGGCGTGTTCGCCACAGACGCGAGCTCCTTGACGCTCACCTCTCCAATCAGGCTCTCCTTGAACTCCGGCCCGTAAAAAATCACAGGCACCACGCCGCGAACGCGCAGTTTCCTGCACGTACCTTTGCCGGTACCGACCCGCTTGTTGAATTTGATCTTCGTTGTCTTAGTTGCCATTACTTTAACTTCCCCCTAAATCTAATTTGTCTGAATACGTGAGACATCGCCCCACACTCTATAAGCCAAAAAAGTATTCTATCATTCATTACCCTTCAGGCTCCTGACAATAAATCTTAAAACAGTTCGCCCTGTCTGCGCTTGGGTTTCGATTGGAAGAGCATGCTTACGGACTGCTCCTCATGAACCTTTCTTATTGACTCCGCGAAGAGCGGGGCTATCGACAGCGAATTTATCACCGGCAGCCTCTTCTCCTCCGGTAATGGTATGGTATCCGTGAACACCATGTCAACAAAGGGCGACGCCTTTATTCTCTCTATGGCCGCGCCCGACAGCACCCCATGCACCGCGCAGGCGTAAACTTTCGCGGCCCCGCGCTCAATGAGCGCCTCACCTGCGTGAACTATGCTGCCCGCCGTATCGACTATATCGTCGACAAGTATCGCTATCTTGCCCTCGACGTCGCCTATTATGCTCATAACCTCGCTCTTGTTAGCCGTCGAGTATGATCTGCGCTTGTCAACTATGGCTATTTCACTGTTTATCAGCTCCGCGAACCGGCGCACTCTCACAACGCCTCCGACATCGGGAGAGACTGTTACAACCTGTCCCTCGCGAAGTTCTTCTTTGAGCAGCCGCTTGAAGTGCGTCGCCAAAAGCGGTATACCGCTGAGATGATCGACAGGAATATCAAAAAAACCCTGTATCTGACCGGCGTGTAAATCAGCGGATATAACCCTGCTCACACCGGCCTTTTCCATCAGATTCGCGACGAGTTTGGCAGTGATCGGCTCGCGGGGGCGCGCCTTTCGATCCTGCCTGCCATAGCCGAAGTACGGCGCGACGGCGTTTATCCTCCATGCCGACGCTCGCCTCAGCGCGTCAACCATTATCAAAAGCTCCATCAAATTTTCGTTCACGGGATGACAAGTCGGCTGTATCACGAATACATCAGTGCCGCGCACGCTCTCATTGACGGCAAGACCGATTTCCCCGTCGGAGAAGCGGAATATCTTTCTCTCCAATAGAGGCAAGCGTAAAAACTCACATATATCCTTAGCAAACCCCTCGTGCGCGCTGCCCGAAATTATCTTTATCGGCCTTGTTGAGATATCCATCACGCGTTTACCTCGTCGGACGAGTCTTTTTTTTCCTTCGTATCGGCCCAATTTTCGACATTGAGCTGGCGCGTTCTCGCAACGGCAAGCGAACCCCGCGGAACATCCTTCGTAACGACGGAGCCTGCCGCCGTAAAGGAGTTATCTCCCATCGACACGGGCGCCACGAACATCGTATCGCTGCCGACGAAGCAGCCGGAGCCTATATTCGTGCGGTGTTTGTCCTTGCCGTCGTAATTGCACGTGATGCTTCCCGCGCCTATGTTCGTATGATCACCTATGTCGGCGTCGCCTATGTACGACAGATGCGGCACTTTGGAATCCGCGCCGATAGTGCTGTTTTTTATCTCGACGAACCTGCCGACGCGGGCGTTGTCCTTTATCTCAGCTCCGAGGCGCGTGTAAGCGAACGGCCCTATTTCCGCGCCGCTGCCGATTGTTGTGTCATTTATCACGGACGGACCGACGATCACGGAGTTCTCACCCATCTCCACGCTGCGCAGCGTGGAGTAAGCTCCCACCCGTGAGCCGCTGCCTATACGGGATTTGCCCCATATTTGAGCGCCCGGCTCAATGACTACGTCCGACCCGAACTCCACGCGCGGACCTATCCATACGCTGCGAGGGTCCATACATTTCAGGCCGTTCGTCATGTGCTGACTGAGTATTTTTTCGTTCAGCGCCCGCGCCGTCCGAGCCAAATCCTTCGGGGTGTTCACGCCAAGGAGCTCAAATCCATCCTCGCAGATTATAACGTTTACGTCTCCTTCGGTATCCCCTATTATATGAACAGCTTCCGTCAGATTATACTCGCTCTGTTCGTTATCGCGTCCGATTTTCTGTATGACCGACAAGAGCGCGTCCCTCTCGAAGATGTAGACGCCGGAGTTGATTTCATGTATGAGGCGTTCCTCCTCAATGGCGTCACTATCCTCTATTATATGTACGCCTCCGTCGGCGAGGCGAACTACTCTGCCGTAGCCGGACGGATCCTCGACCATAAAGCTGAGGAGCGAACATTGCGGAAGGGCAGCCAAATGCCTCCGAAGCAACAATGACAACGATTCGGGAGTAACGAGCGGAACGTCTCCGGCAATTACCATGACGTGCTTGAAATTACGCCACCAATCCCCCGCAACCATCACCGCGTGACCGGTACCGAGCTGCTCCCTCTGCCAGATGACATTTATCGCCGGCCATTCGGCGTCGAGGTATTCCTTTACGGCATCTCCCCCATAACCAACAAGCGCCACAATGTCGCGCAAGCCTGCGTCGATTGTGGCCTTGATAGGATAATATAGCAACGGTTCCTCCAACAGAGAGTGGAGAACCTTCGGCTTTTCGCTGTGCATCCTAATTCCCTTGCCGGCAGCCAGAATCAACACTCCGATAGATTCTGCCTCTACGTTCATCTGACGCACAACACCCCTTTCAATCGCCGTTACCGCTGACAAAATAGTTGGCTGGGGTGGATGGATTCGAACCATCGAATGGCGGATCCAAAGCCCGCTGCCTTGCCGCTTGGCTACACCCCAAAAACCTCAAACCATAAAGACCGATCAAAAACGCAGCATCAGCTGTCTCTATTATACCCATTACATAGCGATATGCCAAGACGCGCGACGCGATTCCGCTATTAGAGTTGTATGCGGTCATAACCTCCTCCGCCTGAGACACGCCGAACCGGATAAGGTAATTTAGAACTCTACAACACCGTCCGAGTCGTCGGCGATTATCGCTACCCTTCTCTCGGCGATCTTCATGTTGCCCGCGTAAATCAGCCCGACGAGCTGTATTGTTATCAGCGGCGTCATAGCTATTAGCGCCACCACTCCGAACGCGTCGGTGAGGACGTTGCCGCCGAGGGTCTCGCACGCGCCGATCGCAAAGGGCAGTACGAACGTTGATGTCATTACGCCGCTCGCCACGCCGCCGGAGTCGAACCCAATACCTATAAATATCCCGGGCGTGAAGAACGTCAGCGTGATTGCAATCGCGTACCCGGGCAGCACTATCCAGGAGAGCGATATACCGGTGAGTACCCTTAACATCGCGAACGCGAGCGATATGGCGACGCCGACGGAAAGGGCGCGCATCAACACCTTCTGCGGGATGGCGCCTCGCGATATTTCCTCGACCTGTTTATTGAGCACGTGAACCGCCGGCTCCGCAACTACAATGTAATACCCTATCACCATGCCTACCGGTATGAGCAGCCAGCTGTACTCCGACATGGCGAGTTCGGCGCCTATGAGGTGCCCGGCGGGAATGAAGCCGACGTTGACGCCCGTCAGGAAAAGAGTAAGTCCTATCAGCGTGTAGACGAAACCTATCATCATCGTAGCGAGGCGCCTCTTCGAGAATTTGCGCGTCACGAGCTGAAAGACGAGCATGAAGAGGCAGATGGGCGCGAGCGCCAAGATTACTTCTTTGGCGTACTCGGGGAGATGCCTGGCAAATTGGATCGCCACATCCTGTGTGGTTATGACCGCCACCTCTTCGAGCGAGGTGTAGCCGGATTCCGACGGGTTGTAACCTATGCCGAGGAGCAGGACGGCGATTATCGGGCCTATGCTGCAAAGCGCCACCAACCCGAAGCTGTCCTCCTGCGACGACGCGTCCTCGTGCAGAGAGGAAAGCCCGACGCCAAGGGCGATTATAAACGGAACGGTTATCGGCCCGGTTGTAACGCCCCCCGAGTCGAACGCGACGGATATAAAATCCCCCGGCGCAAACTCCGCCAGTATGAACAGCCCAATATAAAAGACGAGCAGCAATACGGGGAGACGTACCTTGAAGAGGACGCGCAGCATAGCGACGACTAAAAAAACTCCGACTCCGACGCCGACGGTGAGTATGAGAACCGCGTCCGGTATGGCAGGCACCTGCCCCGCCAGTATCTGAAGGTCGGGCTCCGCTATGGTGATGGCTATGCCGATGACAAAGGCGGCGATTACGACCAGCCACGTCTTTGACGTCTGGGCGATTTGAGCGCCAAGAGCCTCCCCCATCGGCATCATGGCGGTGTCCGCGCCGAGCGAGAAGAAACCCATCCCGACTATCAGCATGACCGCGCCCACGAGGAACATTATTGTGGCGCCTGTCGATATCGGGGTTATGGACACGCTTAACAGAAAGACGATGACCGTTATCGGAACGACCGACGACAGTGATTCACGTATCTTTTCCTTCAATTTTTTGTTCATTCATACACCTCACAAATCATATCAAGCCAACAATATGTATTATAACAAAGAAAGCGCTGATTGAATCATTAAAACGAAATTTTGCCGTGTTTGGGGTACGCGGAGACGGCCGCGAAACGGGCCGGGATTGTAGGGGCGGCATTTTGCCGCCCGTTGTTTTATTACCGAACGGGCGTAATGGGCGAACGGGTGTAATGGGCAAACAGAGGGACGGGCGGCAGCATGCCGCCCCTACAAAAGACACGCGGGGGTGATTTATCTCACCCCCGCGTGTTATAAAATCAATCCCGCTTACTTTTTCTTAGTCTTGTACGGCAGTGCCTTCAGCTTCGAGCGCTCCCTCGTTCTCTCCTGCTCTTTCATCTTGAAGAAAGCGAGCAGGTCGCTAAGCTCTACCGACAGAGCCGACAAGCCATCCGCGCCGTCCGCGATCTTTGCCGCGGCGGAGGCCACTTCGCCGGCGCCCGTGCGGATATTGTCGCCGGCCTGCGCGGCGTTGCCGACCTTGAGCGATATGCTCTGCACGGCCTCGGCTATCTCCTCGCTCGACGCCGCCTGCTCTTCGGATACGGCGGCGAGATCCTGCGTCGCGGCGGCGATATTCTTCAGGTAGGCGATCATCTGGCTGATCGTATCCTCGGTCTCGCTGGCGAGCGTTTGCGCGTCCTGAGACGATTTCGCGTTCTCGAGCGAAATATTCACGACCCCGTCAAGGTCTCCGGTGATGGTCTTGGCGAGTTCCTCGATGTTCTTCGCCGCGACGTTGCTGTCCTCGGCGAGCTTGCGCACTTCCTCGGCCACAACCGCAAAGCCGCGTCCCGCATCTCCCGCGCGCGCCGCCTCAATGGCCGCGTTCAGCGCGAGGAGGTTGGTCTGGTCGGCTATGCCGCCTATCTGAGATACGAAGCTCTGTATCTGGCGCGTACGAGCGCCGAGTTCCTGCACACTCTGCGCGGCGCTCGCGGCGTTCTGCGCGACGCCCTTGATGCCGGTTACGGCGCGGCGCACGGCGTTCATGCCGTTATCGCCCGCGCTCATTGCCTCGTCCACCTGACGCGCTATGTCGGTGCCCTTCTCGGCTGTGGACTGCGCCCCGGCGGCGACTTCCTCCACGGAGGCGTTCACTTCCTCGCCCGTGCTGGCGAGTGTGTCGAGGTTGCTGCCGAGCTCCTCGACATTGGCGCGGAATTCCTCGACGGTGGCGTTCGTCTCCTCGGCCAGCGCGGAGAACTCCTCGGCGGTGGTGCTTATGCTGTTGCCGGCGTCCTTCACCGATCCTATTATCCCCTTCAGCTTATCGGCCATAGCCTGAAGGCCGCGCCCCATACGCGTAAGCTCGTCTTTGCCGATCGCCGGGAAAGTTGTATCGAGGTCGCCGTCGGCAAAAGTAGCGACGCCCTCCTCTATTTTGGCTATCGGACCGGTTATTATCTTGGCTATGATGAAGCCGATCACGAGTCCCAATATTATCGCGATCACCGAGGCGGTTATTATTTGCATATTGCCCTTATTCGCGCTGTCAAGCGCCGCAGCCACGCTATCTTTAGCGACATTTTCAAGAAGATCGACCAAATTGTCGGTATCCGTCGTATAATCATTAGCGGCCGCAGCCGTCACGCCGTTGCTGCCCAAGCTCATGCGGGCGGCCTCCAATTGCTCCGGAGTTGAATTCGGATCCAACGCGGTTGCCATAACCGCGCGATACTGCGTGATATACTTAGCTCGCGCGGCTTTAACCAAGTCGAGCTGCTTCCGTTCCTCAGGCGTTAAGTTCGTACTCTCGTAATTTTTGATACACTCGGTCACCCTTGCGGAAAATTCCGACGCTTCGCTCGAAAGCCTCTGCCTGACTTGCATGTCATTCGTCATGAACAGGCTCAAGGTAATACGCCTGATATCCTTGCCCAATCCGTTCGCTTCGCTCATCCAAATTATCGGCATCGTATAGTTGGCGTACATATCCGCCATCCTTTGACCGACGAAACTGCTCGTCCTGTAACCGGAAACAGCTATGACTACCATGAGAACTATCATAATGACTACTAGAGACAAAATCTTGCAGAGCGTGCTTAAATTCTTAAACCATTGCATACGGAAACACTCCTTTTTTGTATTTTGATATTCTGAATATGTAGATTAACTTGCCACGACCGTACATATATACCATATATATATAATTATGTAAATAATTATGTAAATAAATATTGCAAAAAAATTTTTTTCAGGGAGTATGGGTTTATGAAACGACCGTGGTATTATGCGGCTATCTTTAATTGGTGATTGAATATTTCAAGCGCGCCGCCGCGCGTCGCGCCGACGGATTTTGATGCCGCGCGCTTATTTGCGAGCTGGTGAGCTGGATTGTCATCTCATCATGGTTTTATTGAATCATTAAAACGAAATTTTGCCGTGTTTGGGGTACGCGGAAGCGGCCGCAAAACGGGCCGGGGTTGTAGGGGCGGCATTTTGCCGCCCGTTGTTTTATTACCGAACGGGTGTAATGGGCGAACAGGCGGACGGGAAAACGGGTGTAATGGGCATTTCATCTTGCGTCTCTCCCGTCAAATAGCCGGAGGGCTTTCAAGTATCAGCGCGTCAAGGCTTTTCTTCGTTATGACGTACGGAAACCCCGCGCCTTTTAATTGAGTTTCAATTATATCCGAAAGGTCGGTTGCGATTATTACGAGTATATCCGATTTTATTCCCGCAAGTTCGTCAAACGATACGCAAGGTATTCCCTCTATAATTGTCCCGTGTTTATGTTCGTCATTATCGCCGAAACAGCTGACGCGCAACCTCCTGCGTTCCATCTCGAACTTGAGCAGCTTCCCCTGATAGCCAGCGCCGAAGACGCAAAGATTGCAACACCGGCCGCCCGAACAGCTTCTTATATAATCAGCGAGTTTTGAGTTCTCAGTTTCCTCCGGCAGCTCGGCAATCCGAGCGAGTAAATCGTCAGCGCCGGACGTATTCACAGGAGTTTTCATCATCGCAATACGGGCCTTCATCATAGCGGCGATACGGAGATAAAACGCTCGCGGCGAGACGAACATATCACGTATCTCGTCATAGGTCAGCGCGTCCGCAAAATGCTTGTACATCTCCGCGTTGGCAAATCCACAACGATCGTTCGTGTTCTTGCCGGACCGGTCGTGCAAACGAGACAATAATAACGGTTCCGGTAAAAATATTGACCTCCTGCCCCGCATTGCCCTAAACAAGAGGTCATGATCCTGCGTCAGCGGCAGATCTTCATCAAACAGGCCGACGCGCTCAAAATGGCTCTTATGAATCAGCGCGGTACAAGCGTGAAGCGTCGTCATCAGCAATACAAAGACAGAATTGGTAAGCCGCTCCACCCGATAATTGTCCTCTTGACGCATTTGTGAAATCGTATTGTGCTTCACGTTCAGCAAATCGTAGTTGCCGTGAACGATCGCGGTCTTGTCAGACGCCCCTTCCAACGCCGCTATTTGACGCTCTGTTTTGTACGGATAGTACATATCGTCATGAGCGAGCCATGAGAAATATTCGCCGCGCATCTCCTGAATACCCAAATTCAGCGCCGTCGACACTCCCCCGTTTTCCTTATAGAGATAACGTATGCTGTCGCCGTAACTGCGGCAAATATTCTCAGTGTCGTCAGTCGAGCCGTCGTTGACAACGATCACCTCGCAATTACGATACGTCTGCGCCAACGCGCTGTCAATCGCGTCGCGCAGATAGTTTTCTCCGTTGTATACGGGGATTATGATTGATACGAGGGGATATTCTCTCATTTGTGTGATCAGTTTAACAGTCCTTCCACCTCTTCGCGCGGCAGTTTCGTATATTGAACCACTTTTTCCACAGGAAGCCCATCGTTCAACATATTGCGGGCAACTTCAGCCCGTCCTTCAACACG
>BOCB01000024.1 GCA_026002695.1 Synergistales bacterium | reverse complement strand
GCGGCGGCTCCCGCCCCGACGCCTGCTCCCGCCCCGACGCCTGCTCCCGCCGCCGCGCCGGCCGCGGCTCCCGTCGCCGTAGGCGCAGGCGCTCAGCTTGTCTCGCCGATGCCCGGCAAAGTGCTGAAGCTGAACGTCAAGGAAGGGGACGCCGTCAAAGAAGGCGACCTCGTGCTCATCCTCGAAGCTATGAAGATGCAGAACGAGATATACGCCCCCGCAACCGGCAAAATAGCCCAGATAGTCGCCGGAGAGGGCGCGGCGGTCAACACCGGCGACGTGATACTCGTCATCGCCTAAAAAAAGACATACAGGATACAGATATACGTGAAGCCCCCGCGATGCGGGGGCTTCACGTTTCGCCATAAAAACCACCGCCGGGCGAGGTTTCCCCCCGCCCGGCGGTCATATACCTTTTACCCTGTTACCCTGTTACCTTACCTCACCCTCGGCCTGTAGCCTTTGCCTATATCATCGGGGTCGCGCATCTCGAGGTTTTTCAGCGCGATTATCTCATCAGCGAAATCAACAATCCAACCGGCCGGAATGGGAGAATTACCCAACAAATTAACTTTTTCTTCCGACTTGGGCTCCGGTATCCAGAGAAGGAATGGAGGCTCGCTCTCGACGAGAAATCGCGCCAGCTTATTTGATGGCATTGCCGAGACGTACAGCAGGCTGTGCGCCGCCTTTTGTATTTGTATTCTGCGCAGGGTCAGTTTATCCGACGAACCCATGAACAGGTTTATGCACAGGCCGAGCGCTATGACAGCCGCCCACGCGCATGAGAGCTTTATCCTCGTGTTCTTTTTATCCCAAATTGATGAGATACTCACACCCTCACGCTCATCAGAAACGGCGAGCGCGCACGCTATGCTTAAGGTCTGCCAGCCAAGCGTGCTGATGAAACGAATGGCCGGCGCGCTCTTGAACCAGTACAGGAAGGACGCAATAAAGAAAATGAAAAATCCGGCGCCCATACGCTGACGTTTGCCCGCGAAAATATTTGCCCACATCGGGGACGAGACGGCAAGAGGCAGGATTACGAGCAGCCAAAACTGCGGATTGGGTATGAACATAATATCAGTCTTTGTCCTCGGCTGCATGAATATCCACACATAGTTCAAATGGACGTACACGGACGCCATCGTCCAGTCGAAATTAAAGGGGAGGAGGGGCAGGGGGAAGAGGGGGTAACCGGTCATCACGAGGTTCCGCGCAACCCATACGCAGCCGGCGAAAAGGGGCAGCAGCCATATTTTAGCCCAGATCTTGACGGATCTCTCCCGATTTGCAATCAGCGTGCAGAATATCAGCATCGCGGCGCAGATCAGCGCTACCGACGCAATCTGTTTTATCATAAAAGCGGCGGCGGCGAGCATCATAATGACCGCGTGGTCGGAATAGCGGGCTGTGAGCGCGGGGGGGCGAGAAATTAGTTTATAAGCCTCGAGCGTCACGATAAGCGTCATTACGGACGCCGGGTTATCATAGCTGAGCCCGGGCCAGGCAGCCGAGATGAACGAGTTGAAAAAGAGCGCCGGCCCGGACGAGCCGGGCACGTTAAAGTGAATCTGGGGCCAGCAGGGAATGGACAAAACGGCGAGGCAGACCAGGGAGCAGAGCGAGTACGCGCGGACGTCCCTTTTGCCGGAAAAGCAGAGCTCGTGCAAAAGATAGACCGCGCCTCCGGCTATGCAGAAGACCGGCATTATCCACGAGGTACGTCCGTCCCATATGGAGTTGTCAAAGACCGCCGCTATGACGAGCCACAGAGTGTTAAAAGCAAGCCGCGAATGGAGGTTGCCGATGCCGGTTACCGTGCCGTACTCGTTGAACCATGTAAGCATATTCGCGTGATAATCCTCGGTGTCTCCCTGCAATATATGCGGATACGGCCACTCGGCGAAACTGATGGAGCAGGCGAGGAAAAAGACGATAACGAACGCGCAGCCCGCGAAGATTATAAAAGCCGAGCGGTTTTCCTCACCCCCGGCCACACCTTTATAATCGCGCAGCCACGACGGCAGGCCAATCGCGCCGAGGAAAAAAAACACCGCGAGGGAAGCAGTGTTCAGCGGAACCCAAAAGGACGCGATTATCGCGGCAAGCCCCGCCGCGAAGAAGCCGACGCAGGAATACAGCCACGGGTTCGACGGAGTAATCTTCATCGCCCCGCAGAGCAGACGCCCTATTCCGCACATGCACAAACCGAATACCGCCAAAGACGCGAACACAAACAGCATAATATTCATACCCCTCCGCGCGGATAATAAGCGAACCATACGTTAGAAGCCCGATTGTTTTATTGGTTATCATACATCCCGACATAATTATACAACATTAAATATACATCAGAACTCTTCCCGCTCCTGTTCGGCACCCTGATCCCTTCCTTCTGCCATAAAATCATCGGAGAAGCTGTTCAATCCGTATAAAAACACCTCCCAAGATTTTTCTTTTGGAAAGAGATAGACGACATCGCCAAATTTTCTGATGTAGACTTCCCCTCCGGGGAAGCTATATTCTTCGGGCAGACTGACTGCCTGCGTTTTACCATTGACAAACAACCGCGCCGTATTCATAGGAATCAGCTCCTGTAATCAAATAATTATCATACATCCCGACATAGTAATAAAAAATGGGAACAAGACGCACTCGCCAAAGTGCTTCGCCTTGTTCCCCTCGCGGAGTTGATTCTCCATATTGTCGAGTTCTTGCTCGACTTGTGGAAGTAAAGCTCTACGGGAAGGATTATAGCGCTGTTTCCGCCCCACCGTCAAGGGCGGGCGCTATTTTATTTTTTCCAAAAACAGCCGGGCGAGGTCCCCCCAGCCCGGCGATCATATACACGGTTCCTATCACGGTTTGCGTATTGAACGGGCAACCGGGATATAGATATACACGGCATCCGTATCGGCAATTTCATCACAAATCGTTTGCAATCTTAACTATACTCCTTATTTATTAAAGCCAAATTGCGAATTTCCGTTATTGTTAAAATGGCGTTAAGTGTTGTAAATAGCACCGTAATGCGATAAAATATCCGCGACGGACTCTTGGTGTAAGTGTGCCGAAAGAGTTTCCCCGCAGAGGGGAGGTGACGAAATGTCGGAAGACAAAAACTCCCTTCCCGGTAATAAAAAAGGGGAACAAGACACACTGACCAAAGTGTTAACCCTTGTTCCCCTGATTGAGTTGATCCTCCACATTGTCGAGTTCTTGCTCGACTTGTGGAAGTAAAGCTCCACGGGAAGGATTATAGCGCCGTTTCCGCCTTACCGTCAAGGGCGGGCGCTATTTTATTTTTTTCAAAAACCGCCGGGCGAGGTTCCCCCCAGCCCGGCGATCATATACACGGTTCCTATCACGGTTTGCGTATTGAACGGGCAACCGGGATATAACGGACTCTTGGTGTAAGTGTGCCGAAAGAGTTTCCCCGCAGAGGGGAGGTGACGAAATGTCGGAAGACAAAAACTCCCTTCCCGGTAATAAAAAAGGGGAACAAGACACACTGACCAAAGTGCTTCGCCTTGTTCCCCTCGCGGAGTTGATCCTCCATATTGTCGAGTTCTTGCTCGACTTGTGGAAGTAAAGCTCTACGGGAAGGATTATAGCGCCGTTTCCGCCCCACCGTCAAGGGCGGGCGCTATTTTTTTTTCCAAAAACCGCCGGGCGAGGTTCTCCCCGCCCGGCGATCATATACCCTTTACCCTGTTACCTTACCGCGTCCGGCTTTTAGTGACCGGCGATGTATACCGCAGTCCCGCTCACATACGGAGTACCGGCTGCACTTGAGACCGCACCGTTCTCAGCTATCTTAGTCTGAACGCCGGTTCCGACAGTACCGGCAAGTGTCAAACCATACAAAACCCTATCTTGTCCGCTAACAGTCACTTCCACAGCTGTTATGCCGGGTACATATATTTTAGCGTCGAATTGCGCTGCCGGTCTGTCCAGATATCTATCAAGACTGACAACATCACCACCACCATTAGGTTCCGGCCACGCTGTATTATCTAAGTAGTACAACAGAGCGGCCGACTTGATGTTGCGGAGGTCGCTGATTATACGCGCGGCCGTCGCCCCGTCCGTCGCCGAACCCATCGTGAGCATCATCATGCCCGCCAGTATACCGATTATGATAACGACTATCAGCAGCTCAACAAGCGTAAAACCGCCCCTGCGCGCGCTTAGTGTCTTTCTCATTGTAAAATCCCTCCTTTTGCCCTACGGCAAGATAGAACCTCTCGTCTGCGCTCCCCTCGCGGGAGCCTCGTCCCCGTCCAACTGCCTGTCAGCGCGAGTAAATTAATAAATTTACCGCTATCTCCGACCGTACACCACTCCCTTTCATGTTTCCGCAAGTGCTATATTAATATTAGTACGAAATGCGCTGCGTTCAGCAACATCACTTTTTATACGCTTCCTGACGGTGCGCGAATCTGTTAATGGTCTCGGTATTGATCGAGTGACCCATATTTAGCCTCGAATTTTGCTATTACTTCTTCGAGCGGTATCTTAATCTCGTCTTTATGCGCCTCAATGTAAGCGATATCCTCTTCATCGTACTGTTCCTCTATGAGTTCTTCGATTAAGGGAGCCAATCTGCGTAATCTCTCCTCGGAGAGGATGCAGATTATATCGCGTATACTCTCCCTGTTGGGTATCCGCTCCTCTGTTTCCGTTTCCTGAACGTTCAAACTCATCGGTTTTCACCACCTATTACATGAACTCCTGCAACGACTGCACGAGCGGGATAAAGACCGCGCTCACTATCAGGCCGACGACGCCGCCTATCAGGATTATTATCAGCGGTTCCATAATTGAAGTCAATGCCTTTATCTTTTCGTCGAGCTCCATATCGTACCAGTCGGCTATCTTCGCCATGACTTCGTCTATCGCGCCGGTCTCCTCGCCCACGGAGAGCATATGGGAGATCATCAGCGGGAACAGATGCTGGTCGGCCGCCGAAGTGCTCAACGGAACCCCGTTCTGCGCCCTCAGCCTCATCACCGAAAACGCGTCGGCTATAATAACATTATCGGATACGCCGGACGCCATTTCAAGAGAGTCGAGCACCGACACGCCGGCCGCGAGCAGCGTGGCGAACGTGCGGAAAGCTCGCGACAGCGCCGCCTTGAATATTATGTCGCCGAATATCGGGTACTTCAGCCGCCGCGCGTCGAAGAACCTCTTGCCGCCCGGCGTCTTCTGTATGTACTTTATGGCGTACCATATCAATATAAACGGTATGGGGAACGTGAACCACCACGTCCGCAGAAAGTCCGAGAAGGCGAATATGGCCTCCGTCAGCGCCGGCAGCTTTGTCAGCCCTATATTCGCGAACGCCTCGCGGAATATGGGCACTATGAATATGCACAACGCGGCCAGAGCGAGTATAGTTACGGAGATTATCGCCATGGGGTATATCATCGCGCCCTTTATTTTTTTCTGTAAGGTATACTGACCTTCGACGAACGCGGCAAGCCTCGTAAGGCAGACGTCCAAGACGCCGCCTTCCTCGCCCGCGCGCACGAGCGCTATTTCCAAATGTGAGAATACCTTCGGGAAACGCCCCATCGCGCCCGCCATCGTAACGCCGCCGCCCACCATGTCCTTCATGGAGGAGAGGGTTCTCGCCAGCGTCTTGTTATCCGACTGGCGCGAGAGGAGCTCGACGGACGCCGCGACCGTAACTCCCGCGTTTACCATCGTAGCCATCTGCTTGAAGAATACGACTTTGTCCTTTATCTTTATCTTCCGCGCTATGAGTTCTTTTTGGAATAAGCTCGACCGCCCCTTGCTCGTCATCACCGCCGCCGCGGCCGACGCCTCGACGGAGATCGGGGTCATTCCCTGCGAGCGCAGCCAAGTCAGCGCCGATTCCTCGCTTTGATCCTCGCGAATATCGCTGACTATATCACCGCCCGCCGTTTTTGCCCTGTACTTGAACATCATCAAACATCGCCTCAATCTGAGTGTCGGACAGCATACCCCAACAAAGCAAGCTAAATAACCATTTTTATAAAAAGGTGTGCCTTTTTATAATCTATCCACTTAAAGTTTATCAGATATATTCGGGTTGTCAAATCAATTTTTGACAATAAACCTGCCGTAATTTGGCAAAAAATGCCCAAAGTTAAATCTGTATCTGACCTTTCTAAAAAGGTACACCTTTTTAGAGTTTAAGACTGTTTAGAACGCGCCTTTGCGCGGTATTCGCGTAACCAGTTATAGAACGTGGCGGGGCAAACGCCGCCGCACTCGCCGAGGACTTTTTGGAGTTGGATTTCCCCGTGTTCCCAGCGCTTTACGAGATTCGCGAAGTCTTTTGGATGTTTTTTTGACGGTCTGCCGAGGTGCTTCCCGCGCCGTTTTGCGGCGGCAATTCCCTCTGCTAACAGAAAATTACAACTGCGAAACGAGGGACGGAAAATCGGACTACGGATCCGAAGGTTACGAGTTCAAATCTTGTCCGGCGCGCCAATGATTACAAAGGCTCAGGAGATATTCCCGAGCCTTTTTTTTGCGAGGCCCGCGCATATCACGGCGAGGTTTGCGGCGACGCCGGGCAGGAGCGGATCCATGCCGGGAATGAATATCTTGCTTATTATAACGACTGCGGGTCCGGCTATCATCGAGCAGAGGGCGAATTTCCCCGGCACCATCCCGCGCAGGAAGAGCGCCGCGCATATGGGGCCGAACGCGACGGCTCCCCGCAGCCCCATCGACAGGAAGCTCCAGCCGAGTATCAGCGAACCGATGTTGCCCGACGACAAGAGCGCCGAACCCACGAGTATTATCACGATTATGAGCCTGCTGACGAAAAGTCCCCCCGCCTTTCCCCAAAAGACCTTGTATATGTCGTTGTAGATCATCGAGCTGAGGCCGAGCGCAACCCCGGCTCCGGTGCCGACGACCGTTATCAGCAGCGTGGCGAGCGCGGCCCCGGCGGCGAGAGGCGGCAGATGCCGCATGATAAAGTACGGCAGCGCCGAGGCGGGGGCGATGTCAGGGTAATTGAGCTTCATGTACATGCCGACGAGAATACCGGCAAACCCTACGAAGGGAATTATAACGGCGCTCGCCAAGACGCCGGCCCTTGACAGGCGCAGCGTGCGGGCCGATATGACGGCCTGAATGTACGACTGAGTTGTGAGCACTCCGACGATAATGGACAGCGCCGCGCCTCCGTCGGTGAGATAGCCTCGCGCGAAGAAGTTGAAATACCTGTCAGCCGGCAAGAGGGAACGGAAAGCGGAGAGGCCGCCCTGCGTGTTCACGGCGATGAGCCCGCATACGGCAACGGAGGCGCAGAGAAGCGCGGTCTTGGCTATGCCTACGCGGCCCGCGCCCCACACCCCGCCGAAGACGACGTACACCAACATCAGCGCCGTGATGAGGGCCGCGGCGGCGAACGAGCCGAGGGCGCTTGCCGTCATTATGAGCGCTATACCCGACAGAAACTGGGATATGATGCTGAGCAAACTGCCCGCCGACGTGAGCAGGGTGGCCGCCATACCGGAGGGCTGCCCGAACTCGTGCGCGAGTATCCGGGGCATTGTCTGAAAGCCGCTCTCGTAAAGGGGCTTGGCGAAGAAGAGGAAGAGCAATATACAGGCGAGGCCGCCGCCGAGCGTGAACCACCACGCCGATAAACCGTAGCTGAACGCGAGCTGCGCCGTGCCTACGGTCGACGCGCCGCCGACGAGCGTACCGGCTATGGAGCCCATGACGACGCCCGCGCCGGCCTTGTGTGAGGCTGAGTTAAAATCGTCGGCCGAGCTGACGTTCTTTCCGGCGCGCATCCCGACCACGGTAATCAATATCAAAACAAGAGCCGCCCCTATGTAATGCCAAATTCCCATCGCGTTATTACCACCTGTGAACTGTGAAATTTTTATGAACGGGCGGCCGCAAGGGCCGCCCCTACTTCCGGGTATTTAACATTACCTCGTATTGCCCGGCGCCTCTCCTGCCGCGTTTGCTCCGCTCAAGGACTGCCAGTTCGGAGAGGCGTTTTTCTTCTGCTATCAGAACGAACGGCTCGCCGGCGTCCCATCGCGCGCGGAAGGTGTCCAAATCCATGAACCACTTGCGCCTCTCGTCCCCGTCCGCTTCGTTCATGCCGTATTCGAGCTCGCCGACCGCGTTCACGAGAGCGACGCGCGAGCGCGTATAAAACGGCACTCCTTGCAGAATATCTCCGTAAACAGCTATCGTTACGCCCTCACCCGCGAATTTGGAGGCGAGCTCCGCGACATCCCTGGTCGAGCGCGTATGACCGAGAGGTATATAAAGCCCCTGAAGCGCCAATGAGAAAAGAAGCGCCCCGGCGCAGAGGAGAAGCGCGGTCTTTTTTGCGAAGCCGCTCTTGGTACGCGACCGGCGCCACGCCAGTATATTGGCTCCGGCGAACGGCAGCGCTATGCCTATCGAAATCAGGACGGCCTCGGTGTGCTCTATATACTTGTTCGCGGCGGCGAAGCCGATCAGCGCGGCGGAGAATAAGGCGGCTGTCACGGCGTTGATGGCAAGCGGCGCGCCCCACTCGCCGCGCGAGATCATCCTGTCGATGGCGGCGGCGGTTAGTATCGCTAAAGGCGGCATACAGGGAACTATATAAGGTACGAGCTTCGAGCTCGACAGCGAGAAAAACAGCAGTATCACGCCGAACCAGAGCAGCAGATAGACGTTTGCGTCCTTTGCGTCTTTATCGGCGGGCTGCCTGACCACGCTCCCGCGCCCGAAGAGGGAGAGAGCGAAACCGGTCCACGGCAGTATGGCCGCCGGTATCATCGGAAGGAAGAACCAGAAGGGCTCGTAGCGCCCGTGCATCTTCGTCGCGTACCGCAGGAAGTGCTCCTGTATGAAGAAAAACCTGAAGAAGTCCGGGTTCGCCTTGCAGACGAGGTAAAACCACGGTACTGTTATTATAAAAAAGAGCGCTATCCCCGGAAGATAAAGCGCGTCCTGCGCCAAGCGCCATTTTTTCGTCAGGACTATGTACCAAAACGCGACGCCGCCCGGCAGGATTATGCCTATCAGCCCCTTCGTGAGGACGGCCAGAGCCATCGCCGCGTAAAAGAGCAGATACCATCGCCTGTTTCCGGAGCGAGCCGCTACGTAAAAGGACGCCGCCGCAACGGTTATGAAGCACGAGACCGGCATGTCGGTGAGGTTGATCGTGCCGATCGCGAAGTACAGCAGCGACGTTCCGAGCACGACAGCCGACAGCAAGCCCGCCCTTCCGCCGAAGATATACCCCCCGAGAAGAGCGGCGGCGGCAATTCCGGCAAGGGCAAGCGCCGCGCAGGGAAAACGGGCGGCGAACTCGTTCATGCCGAAGATCTTGAAGGACGCCGCGTTCATCCAGTAGAGCAGCACGGGTTTCTCGAAATACTTCACGTAATTGAGGCGCGGCGTAATATAGTCGCCGGTCTCGATCATCTCGCGGGGGATCTCCGCGTACCGCCCCTCGTCAGGCTCGAAGAGCGGATGAGTGAGGAGCGGCGAGAGATAAATCAGCAGAAGAGCCGCGCATACGGCGATTATATATTTTTTCAAGCTGCCCTGTACTCCGTGACGCCGCGTTTCGCGTCGTCTATCGCCATGCCGATCAGCTTCGCGCCGTCGTATCTGTCCGCGTAGCCGAGGTCTTTTATCTGTTTCAGCGCGGCGTCGGCGAGTTCCGCGGCGTCATCCCCTTCGCGCGAGATCTTCAGCTCGAAGACCCAGACGCGCCCCTTGTGCGTTACGACCATATCCGCTCTGCCGCGGTGGGTGTGAACCTCTCCTTCGACCTTGACCCCGGAACCGCGAAGATACGCGAGCAGCGTCGAGCGGTAGAGCCACTCGCCGGCGTCCATTCGCTCACCGCCCCTGCGTGACGCCGCGCGCGCGGCTTGCGAGTAATCATCGTATGGTATCGACGCAAACAGCCGGTTGAACTCCTCAATGACCGCTTCGGCATCACCGTACACGAGTCCGTCAAACAGGCTTGAAGCGGACGCCCTGCTCACCTCGGTATCGCCGAGAATATTGGCGATCAGCAGCTTCGACATCGCGTTCAGAACCTCCTGATTCGGATAATCGAGCGAATAATCGTCAATAGTTCCGGACCGCAGCGTCAGGTAACCCGACTGATAGAGGAAGCTCTCCGGGGAGGCTGTCTCTATAGCGCCGGGAGCATAGGCAAAATCAGCCGACACGTTCATGCCGCGAAACTGCTCTACCGTAAGACGCCTGTCCTTCATATAGCGAGCCAGATATGAAGGCGTACCGCTCTCGAACCAGTAATTGCGGAAGACCCTCTTCTGTAAGAAACAGAGCGTCGAGAAGGGATTGTAAAGCCTGACGTCCCCGTCGAACGAAAAGCCGTCGTAGTAAAGCCTGATTCGCTCAAGCAGCTCCTCGTTCGTGATACCCATACCTTGGGCCATTGCCTCAATGTGCGGCGAGAAGTTCGAGACAAGCTCCTCCTCGGTGTAGCCCAGCATGGCGGCGTAAGCTTCGTCCATCGATATGTCGTTCAGGTTGTTCATGCCGGAGAATACGCCCATCTTGGAAAATTTCGATATGCCCGTGATAAATACGAATTTAACGTATCGGCCGGAGGCCTTTATCTGGATATACAGGTCGCGCAGAATAGCGCGCGCCCTGTCCGCCTCCTCCGGATCGCGCGTCAGATCCAGGTACGGTTTGTCGTACTCGTCGACCAGAACCGCGACAGGTCCGCGCAGGTTGCAAATGTCGGCCATCAGGGCCCCGAACGCCTCGTTGGGATAATTACCGCGGAGTTTTATATCGTATCTTTCGGCACCGTACTCGAGTACTCTCATCATGTTCGAGAACATGACGTCTCTCCCGCCGCTTGATGACACCTGACTCATGTCGAGCCTTATCACCGGGCCGGGTTCATAACCGGGCCGCCCGAAATACTCCTCGGCGGCAAGCCCTTCAAACAGCTCGCGCTTGCCGGAGAATATCGCGTCGAACGTCGAGAGAGTAAGCGACTTGCCGAACCGGCGCGGTCGTGAGAGGAAATACGCTTGTCCCTTGTCTATGAGCTCTGTAAGATATTTTGTCTTATCGACGTAAAGATAACCTTCTCTTCTTACGTTCTCGAACTCCTGAATGCCTATCGGCAGTTTTTGCGGCTCGCTCACGGCAGTCACCCCCCGGATAACTTAATTGACGCTTCCCTGAAATTATGTAAATGCTGATTTATTGTCAGGAGCCTAAAGGGTAACGACAAAAACCCTGACCGGCTCTACATCCCAAAACGGCTAAATCCCATTTTGGCTAATTAATCAGCGCTTGCTTATATCACGGCGATGGCGCCCCGCGCCGTATAGCGTTGCGTTGCAAGTGCGCGATGTATTGCGCCCCTATATATTCATACCCGCCGTTACGTCCCTGAACAGCTCGACGCTGAACTCCCCGGCTCTGTTTTTCGTTACGGCGAGTACGTCTATGCGCCAGTTGCCTGTGTAGTTTTGTTGATCGAGGAATATGCGGGCGGCTTTTACTATTCTGCCGAGTTTTCGCGGGCCTACCGACGTTTCGGCCGGCATCATCCTGCCTATCCTGCGCGTCCTTACCTCCGCGACGACCAGCTCTTCGCCGTCGTGGGCTATTATATCGAGCTCGCCGCGTCCGGCGCGGACGTTGCGGGCAATTATTTTCCAGCCCATGCGCGAGAGGTAGTCCACCGCTATATTTTCGCCGGCCGCCCCAAATTCTATACTGTCCATCTGAAAAACCGGCTCAGCGCCCGCCCTTTTCGCGCCTTTCCTTTATGCCGGCCTCCATTTTGTTGACGTCGTACAGGAAGGAGAGTATCTTTGCCACCGCCTGATAGAGTTCAGGCGGGATTTCGTCGCCTATTTCCAGAGCGAGAAGGGCGCTCACGAGAGCGGCGTCCTCCACTATCGGCACGTTCGCCTCAAACGCGGTGTCAACTATATTTTCAGCCACCCTGCCACGCCCGCTCGCAACAACGCGCGGAGCGAAGTCATCAGTAACGTCGTATTTGAGCGCGGCCGCTTTGGTTGGTTTGTCGCCCGGCATTTGTCCGTCAAGCCTCCATATCGAGTCCGCGGTCAGGGGCGCTGAAGCGCTCTTCCCGGGAGACGCTCACTCCTAAGTGCTGGAGCCGCAAAGGCAGGGCTTCGAGCTCGTCTTGCAGCCTGGACAGACGGGCGCGGACCATGTCGCCCCGCTGCTCGCTCTCCATCCTGATATTCACCGACATGGCGCTGTGATTCGCCATCACGTCGCCCAGTACTCCGCCTATCGCGCTGCCCTCCATCTCGAACGACACCCACCACGCCTCTCTGCCGCCATTCGCGTCTCTATCGGAGGAGAAGGAGAGTTTCGCCATCATGGGGGCGTCGTCCTCGTCCTCGACGGGCCACCACGCCGAGGCGAGCAGCGTCATCGGGTCTATGCCGCCGCGAGCCGGTTTGCCAGCTAAGGAATGAGCCCGCAGGAAATCCCGCGCCTCATCGTCACCCTCGCGAAGGGCGGCCAATATTTCCTTGGGGGAGCCGAACTTCCGCGAACGCAGCTTGTCGCGTATCCTCTTCCATATTTTGAGCGCGTCGTCCGAAGACATCTCCATATACCACGAGAGGAGGGAGACGTTTGCCTCCGTGAGGGGAGCGCCTCTTGCCCAGAGCTCCGTCATCGCGCCGAGCTTGGACTCGTCTCTGCCGCTCTGCATCAGCGCCTGGCGAAGCGTCCATATAACGTCGGCCTTCACGGGCAGGCCGCGAAGTATGAGCGCGGACGCTATCTGCCGATCCGTGCCGGAGAAACGCGCCAGCACCGCCATGTCGCCCTGCCGGAGCTTCAGTGTCGGCGGCGTGGTCGAAGCGTCCCATACGGCGCGGAATCGCTGCCCCACGAAGAGCGGTACTGTCGAGCGCGCGTTGAGGTTATTTGCCCCGACGCGCACCTGATACGCCTCGCCGTCCTTGGCTACCACAAGCCCCTCGACGGCGGAGCCGTCCGCTATCTGCGGAGTTTGCGGCTGAGACGGCCTTGTTACGCCCTGCCCGTCTCCGACCGGCGGCCTTATAACCCCGCCGGCGTTGGGGTTTATCGCCCCGCCCTGCAAACCTCCTACGACAGCCAATTTTCTTCTCCCGAAGTGATTTTGATCGGCGTCTTGCTGTAGCCGCCGAACGAGAGCCTGTGAATCGGCGACGCCCCGAGCGTGTCGAGCGCGCGCCTGTGCTCCTTGGTCGGGTAGCCCTTGTGAGAGGCGAAGCCGTAACCGGGGTACAGCGTATCTAATGTCCTCATTATCCTGTCGCGCAGCGTCTTGGCTATCACAGAGGCCGCCATGACAGACGGGATTTTCCCGTCAGCCTTTGGAATGACGCGCTGCGTTGATTTATCTATATCGGGTATATATACCGAGCCGTCCACCACTATAAGCTCCGGTTTGAGCGGGAGGGCGGCGATGGATTTTGACATGGCCCACAGCGTGGCGCGCAGTATGTTTGTGCTGTCGATGCGTCTATGCGACGCTCCTTGAGCCCTCCACACGACGCCGAGCTCGTTCATGCGAGCGAAGAGCCGCTCCCTCGTCCGTTCGTTCAGCTTCTTCGAGTCGTTCAAGCCCTCTTTGAGGAGCGCGCGAAACTGCGGGGGCGTGAGTATCGCCGCAGCCGCCATCACAGGCCCCGCTATCGGCCCGCGCCCCGCCTCGTCCACTCCGGCTATGACCCTCACGCCAATTCCTCCCACGGAGAAAGAGAGGAGGGGCGTTCCAGCGTGAAGCGGCCGAGTTTGCCGGAATAGAGCGCGTCGATTATTGCCTTGCCGGCCGCCTCCGTGTCTACGCCGCCCCCGGGCAAAAGACGCCCGAGGCGTATGCCTACCCGCTCTATTATCTCGCGCGGTTCGCAGTCCGTATCTATCTCCCAAACGCCGGACAGAATCCGCGACATACCGTGCCTCAGTAAAAAATCCGCGCACTCGGCGGCGTGGTCTTCCCACGAGCCGATAACCTGCCCACGCGTCGAGCCTATCCATGCGAGCATCCGATGAGCCCTCTTGTCCGAGTGCGGGTCGAGTATACCCGGCGAATCGGCGACCAAACAACACTGCCCCTTGAACCACGAGACGCCCTTCGTTACGCCGGGTACGCCCCCGACCAACGCCGCCCTGCGCCCGACGAGCCTGTTCAGCAGCGTGGATTTGCCGACGTTCGGCGTACCGATAACGGCTGCGCGGACGTCGCGATAGCGCGCGCGCGAGGAGGAGGACGGAGTCATGTTCGATATCGCGCTTTTGAGCGAGGCCGGCAGATCCTTGCGGAGGTCGAGCGCCCACGCCGGAATATTTCTCCCTTTGAAATATTCGAGCCATTCTTTTGTGGCGGACGCGTCGGCGAGGTCAGCCTTCGACAGGATTATCCACACCGGCAGGGACTGCTGAATATCGTCCGCCGACCGGGACGCCGTGAGGCTCGGCGCGCGGGCGTCCCGCACTTCGAGCAGCAGGTCAAGCGCTCCGGCAAGGGCGGACAGCTCACGCCGCCCCTTTGCCATATGCCCCGGGTACCAGACTGTGCGCGGCAACTTTTTACTCTAACCTTCCTATCCTGCTCGGCGGCCAGTATCTTAACACTGCCGGCCCTCTCAGGTAATTCTTCGGCACGAATCCCCAGAATCTGCTGTCCTGCGAGTTTGGGCGGTTGTCTCCCAAGCAGAAGTATTTGTCCTTGGGCACAGCGATAGGCGCTTCCGACGTAAAATTGTCCGGGTTCTGCACGTAGGATTCAGCGAGCTCCCTGCTGTTGATGAAGACGCGCCCGTCCTTTATCTCCACGGAGTCGCCGGGCAACCCTATCACCCTTTTCACGAAGTCCCTGCTCGGATCTATGGGATACCTGAACACGACAATGTCGCCGCGTTTCGGCTCGAAGCGAAGTATCGAGTACCAGAATTTGAGTACGAGCACCCGGTCGCCGGGGTCAAGCGTAGGGATCATCGAGCCGCTGGGTATCCAGAACGCCTGAATGACAAATGTCCGAAGCAAAAGAGCGAGCAAGAGCGCGTAAACAACAGTCTCAGCTATCTCGCGCCACATAGGTTTGGCCAATTCGATACCTCCGCAAAAACTGATTTATTGTTAGAAGTCTAAAGGGTAAATGACGAACCCTTATCAATCATACCACATATATAAATATATAAAAAATTTTTCGTTTGGCGGTTTAATCAGCGATTACTTAAATCTCCTTCCGCGTGAAGAACGACAGAGACACGTCGCTCATCATCTTGGAGAACGGGTAGAGCGCCAAGAGACCGGAGCAGATGACTGCGGACTTTGGTATTGAGGTTTTGTACCGCACCCTCTTCCAGAGCCCGCTGATCGCGTAGTAATCCAAGTCAGCGCGGCAGCTTGGCTCGAAGCCGTTGTTCCTGAAGAGAAGCTCGATGTTGTGTTTATTGAAGTAATGCAGGTGCGGGGATGAAAAGCCCCTCTGCCACAGGCGGTACAGCGGGGACGGTATGCCGAGCCCGGCAAGCAGGAGCGATATTTTGAAGACTATCCCGCCGCTCGACGGCACGTTTATGACGGCTGCTCCGCCGCCGGTCAGGTGCCGTTTTATTCCGCCGATGGTCCGCGCGGGGTTCGGTATGTGCTCGAACGAGTCGTTGAATATTATAACGTCGAAAGTCCTGCCGAAGAGGCCCGGCGCGTCGGGAAAGAAACCGTCGATCACGGGCAGCCCTTTTGCGCGCGCCGCGTTCGCTTTCGGCAGGTCGGGCTCCAATCCCGTCGCGTCATAGCCGTCATCGCGGGCTGTTTTGATAAACAGCCCATCGGAACATCCGACGTCCAAGATCGTTTTGAGAGCTCCGTGCCGTTCCCTAAGGAGGCCGAGGATTATTCTGAAATTTTTCTCTCTTATCGGCTCTACGCCCTCCACGTCAGCTCCCGGACTTGGTTTGTCATCCGACGACATATAGCCGCACGAGGAACAGACGAGATACCCCGCCTCTTTCCGCAGCAACCGGCTCATCGAGCCGCCGCATACCGCGCATTCTCTCTCTCTCTCTCTCTCATAGAACCATCGCCCCTATCAGAAAAATCCTTACGCAGACAATTCGGTCGTGTTGCGTAAATTCTTGCCGTTGCGTTGTTTATGGCGTTTCATCTCTGCTTCGGCCCCTTCATTCCGCCGCTGAAATTTTCAAGTATGTTCGTGTCGAACGACGACGCGAACTCGGCGTTTTCGCGCTCCCTCGTGAAGGAGAGCTCTATCAGTTTGTCGATCAGCCGCGCGTATGAAACGCCGAGCGGCTCCCACAGGTAGAACGACAGCGAACCGGGGATCGGGTTTATCTCGTTGACCCATATCTCGCCGCTCGCCGCGTCCATCAGCATATCTATGCGCGACACCCCGCAGCAGCCGAGCGCCGTAAACGTCCTCACGGCGAGCTCCCTCACCTTGGCGCGCGTTTCAGGCGGGAGGTCGGCGGGGAGCTTTCTCTTGGAGGCGCTCATGCCCTTGGACTTGCCGCCCGACATGTACTTGTCGGAGTAGCTCAGTATGGCGTCGCCGCTTATCGGCTCCTCGCACTCGGACGCCTCGGCGGAGTCCCCGTACCCCAGCACAGCGCAGTTGAGCTCGCGCAGATTTTCGACGGCGCGCTCGACGATGACCGTTCCGGCGAACTGAAAGGCGTACTCGAACGCGCCGACCAGCTCCACCGCCGAATACGCCTTCTTTATGCCTATGCTCGAACCGAGGTTGACGGGCTTCACTATCATGGGATACGAAAACGCATTCTCGACCCTGCGCACAGCCTCGTCCTCTCCGGAGTAGAACGGCTTCGCCGACAGCCTCACGCAGTCGAGCACGGGTATATCGTTGAAGCGCAGCACTGCCTTCGTAACATACTTGTCCATGCTCACAGCCGACGCCGTCACGTCGCAGCCGACGAACGGGACCGACATATAATTGAAGAAGCCCTGAATCGTCCCGTCCTCGACGTTCGCCCCGTGCACGATCGGAAACGCGAGGTCTATCGAGGCGTAAACCGCACCGCCGAGCAGCTTGGGCGGGTACTTCACCAAAGCCAGCCTGCCCTTTTCAAGCGGCGCGCATATAACTCGCTGACTGCGCGACAGGAGCGCGGGTATGTCCTTATAAGCCTCTATTTTGCCGATGTCCGTCCCCGCGTACAAATGATCGTCCTTTGCGCAGTACACCGGCACGACGTCGTACTTCGACTTGTCGAAAGCGTTTACCGCCTGAATGGCCGATATTACGGATACCTCGTGCTCAACGCTCCTGCCCCCGAAAAAAACTCCGACTGTAACGCGCATGTATATCATCCCCTTATCGTTACCCTTTGTAACGGCGGCGGGCGGCATCCTGCCGCCCGTTACCTGGTATTCAATAATTAATAATTATCCGGCAAATCGTTTTCTATCAGCACTATCTTCCGGCGACCCTCCGTCCGCAGCGACGAAACGCGCTCGAACGCCTCCGTCAGCGATGACGCCGTGAATATTTTGTCGTCCGCGCAGCCGTTTGCCGACAGTCCCTCGCGGATTGCCTTAGTCCGGCGCGCGCCCATCAATATAACATAGTCGCACAGGCTCGCGGCGTAAGCTCCGAATTTATAATGATACTCGTCCTCGGACGCCCCCATTTCGACGAAGCCCGGCGTCATTAATATTTTATACCCGTCGAACAGGGCGAGCGCGTCGAGCGCGCCGCGCGCGCCCCGGAGGTTCGAGTTGTACGCGTCGTCGATTATCGTAAGGCCGCCTCTGTCGATGAGCTGGAGCCTGTGGGGCACGGGCTCCAAACGCCTGACCGCCATTTTCATGTCGTCCGCGCTGACGCCGAGGAAGTCCGCGACGGCTATCGCGCCCAAAATATTCGTAACATTATGAGCGCCTATCAGCTTGGACGAAAAGTCAGCTGTCTCGCCGGAGGCGAGCTTAACCGAAAAGGACGCCCCCCCGCGGGAGACTGATACGTCCTCAGCCTCATAATCCCCAACGCCATAAGATATTAAGCTTTTTCGCGGAAGGCCGGGGAAACTCAGTTTCCCCGCGGGGCGCGGGGCGGCGCCCCGCGGTCCTGACTCTTTCACGTGTTCGCGTATAATCTCGTCGCCGAAATTCAAAAACGCGGCCCCGTCCTCAGGCAACGCGTCCGCGAGCTCGAATTTTGTCAGGGCGATATTTTCCATCGAGCCGAAGGTCTCAAGGTGCTGCGGGCCGATTGACGTGATCACGCCGTACTTAGGCTTAACTATGCCGCATATCTCCTTTATGTCGCCTCTGCTGCGCGCGCCCATCTCGCAGACGAATATCTCGTGAAAAGGCTTCAAGTCTTCGCGTATGGTCTTTACGACGCCGAGCGTCGTGTTGTAGTTGCCGGGCGTCATAAGCACGTTGTACTTGCGCGAGAGGAGCTTGGTCAGAAAGTGCTTGACGCTCGTCTTGCCGTAGCTGCCCGTAACCCCTATCACCACAAGGCGCGGGGCGTCCTCCATTATGCGCAGCGCGTCCTTGATATAACTGTTGTTGATGTTCTTTTCGACGGGCGAGTTTATCGCGTTCGATAGCAGTATCGCAAACGGAGCGGCGAGAGCGAACGCGGCGAGAGCCGCGCATTGCCCCGCCGCGCCCAGGTAAAACGAGAGGGTGAGCGCTGCCAGGGTGAGGATAATGTATGTAACGAACAGGCGCTTGACCCGGTTGGTATATACGAGAGGTTTTTTCGCCGGCTTTGGCAGGTTCAGGTACGCGCTTACCGTGAACAACGCCGCCGGCAGGAGCGCGCATATGGCCGAGAAAAATATATGATCAAGAGGGATGCGCTGCCAGCCGTCAAAGAGCGGAGCGGCGAGTATCGGGATTATGGGCGCGCGTCTCAGGGCATAGTCCGAGAAAGTTCTGCGGAGCCATTTCATGTGGGCGGCCGGCTTGTAGGAGTTGAGCTGAAACATATGAACCTCGCGTACAGCGAGCGCGGCGCAGCAGACAAAGAAAGACGCCGATAACGCGGTGCGGAGGAAAGCGTCGATGAGCCAATTTTCCATGTTTATCCCGCCGCTGTTCCCAGAAAGGAATTGAGTACCGCGAGGACCTCGGCTTTGCGCTCAAGGAACGAATAATGCCCCGCGCCGCCGTATACGACGAGCCCGGCGTCGGGGATCAGCCGCTCCATAGTCTTCCCGTCGGAGAGAGGCGTCGCCGTGTCCCCCCCGCCCCATATCAGCAATGTCGGGCATGGCACAGACGACAGGAGCGGCGTCAGGTCCTCGTTCACCACTTTCACAAGGCTCTCCCTCATTATCGGCGACGCGTTCCTGTAATCG
The DNA here is from genome assembly GCA_026002695.1 of Synergistales bacterium. Classification (GTDB taxonomy): domain Bacteria; phylum Synergistota; class Synergistia; order Synergistales; family Synergistaceae; genus BOCB01. The sequence continues at coordinate 2,404 of BOCB01000024.1, read as the reverse complement.
GCGGAGGCCGTCCTGAGCCTCCAGCGCTCCAATAAATCGGGGAATCGTCTTTTAATAAAGCCGGCCGATAAAACACGCCTGCCTAATTTATAAAACGCCGCGCGCGCGCGTTTTTTCAGCGTCCTCGGCGGACGCACCCCGGCGCTGCCTATAAGCACGGCCTTCGTTATTTTTACGCGGCGCTCCTTACGGGAGGCCAATTTAATTATTATACGTCCCCCGAAGGAATGTCCTATCATCACGGCGCTTTCGACGCCTACCAGCGACAAAAAGCCTTCCGTGAAATCAGCATATTCATCGAGCGACCAGCCGTGAGGCGGCTCACCGCTCTCCCCGAAGCCCGGAAGGTCAAGCGCAACCACGCGGCGATGGGATTTGAGGATGTTCAGAAACGGCTCGAATATCGAAAAGGAGCAGCCCCAGCCGTGAAGAAAGACCACGGCTTCGCCGCTGCCGCTGTCAAAATAGTTGACGGTCAGGTTATTCAGGATTGTTGTCGGCATGAGTTTCCTTTTTTATAGTTACCCTTCGGGCCCCTCACAATAAATCGACCCTTCCTGATCTTCTAAATATGTCCCGTCGAAGCACGCCGTGCAGAGTTCGTCGCCCGGTATGCCTATCGCGCTTATCATGTCGTCCTTGTCGAGATAAGCCAGCGAATCGACGCCCACGGAGGCGGCTATCTCCTCCACGGACAGTTTCGCGGCTATCAGCTCGCCGCGCGACGGCGTGTCTATCCCATAATAACAGGGGAACTTAACCGGCGGGGACGATATGCGCATATGAAGCTCGCGCGCGTTGCACTCGCGTATCATGGATACCACCAAGCCCGCGGTCGTGCCTCGCACCAACGAGTCATCCACCAGGATGGCGCTCTTCCCCGAAAATATCTCGCCGTTCGGGCTGAGTTTCACCCTGACTCCGAGCTCGCGCACCCTCTGAGTAGGCTGGATGAACGTTCGCCCCACATACCTGTTGCGGACGACAGCCGATTCGAACGGCAGACCCGACTCCTTAGCGTAACCGATGCCCGCCGTAGTCCCGCTGTCGGGCATATACGCGACGAAATCGGCGCAACCCGCGGAGCCGCCGAGTTTGCCGCAGCTCCGCGCGAGTCGGCGTCCCATCTCCTGCCTCGCCTTATATACGGACCGGCCGCCTATGACGCTGTCAGGCCGCGCGAAGTACACGAACTCGAACGAGCAGAGCTTCCTCTTCGGCGGCTTGTTGCGCAGGTAACGCGACGTCAGGCCGTTCTCGTTTATCAGCAATATCTCGCCCGGCTCGACGGCGCGCACGAGCGTCGCTCCCAAAAGGCTGAACGCGCACGACTCCGACGAGACGTAATAATTCTCTCCCTTGCGGCCAAGCGCCAGCGGGCGGAAGCCCCAAGGGTCACGAGCCGCGACTAACCCCTCTTCGAGCAGGACGACGAGGCTGAACGCGCCCTGAGCCCTCTCCAAAGCGCAGGCGAGCGCGTCGAACGGGCTCTTGTCCGGCTGATGGGCGACGAGGTGCAATATCGCCTCCGTGTCAGAGGTAGATTGAAAAATCGCGCCCCTGTGCTCTAACTCCAAGCGCAGTCCGCCGGCGTTAGTGAGGTTGCCGTTGTGCGCGATGGCGACCGGACCCTGAGCGTAGTTCGCGCATATCGGCTGGGCGTTTTGCAGCATGGAGCCTCCGGCAGTCGAGTAACGCACATGTCCTATCGCCGAAGTGGCGGTCATCTTTGACAGCGTATCCTGATTGAGCGCCTCGTGTACGAGCCCCATACCCTTGTGCGAGTTCACGCGTCCGCGATCGTCTATCCAGGCGATGCCCGCCGACTCCTGCCCCCTGTGCTGAAGGGCCTGCAAAGCGAGGTAGACCTCCTCGGTCACGTAATCAGTCTCGCTGTAAGCCCCGAAGACTCCGCACATTATCTAACCTCTCTTCCGCGAACGGAACAGCCCGCCCGCCGCCATAGCTCCTCTTATTTCATCCACGCCGATCTCACGCTGCGCTATACGAAGATATTTGCCGCCGGCGCGCCCAATCTGAGTGATAGGGAATCTGTCCCACAGCGAGAGGAACGCGCCCCTGTCGTCGGGGCGAACGAAGTAAACCGCCCTCGGCCCGCCTTCGCCGAACAGTATTTTCGTCATCTCGGCGTCGTCCTTGAAGTTAATATCTATCCTCATGCCTACGCCCGACGCGGCGGCTTCCTTGGCCAAAGCGACTGCAAGACCGCCCCCCGCCGTCACGCGCGCGCCGCGCGCAAGACCTTTACGCGCCGACGATATGGCTCTCTCTATAAATTTTCGCTCTATTTCAGGATTATAGGCACACGTAACACCCCGCGGCTCACTCGCCCCGCCGCAGACCATCTGCCAGCGCGACGCGCCGAGTTTGGCCGCCATTGGGC
>BOCB01000023.1 GCA_026002695.1 Synergistales bacterium | reverse complement strand
AGAGCCTCGCGCGGTCATTTACGAGCGACCTGCTGCTCCCATCGGACATGACGGGGTATCTTGACCCCGACGACGTGCAAGACCAATTGAAGATGGCGCTGATAATAGACGTCGCCACCGATCCGATCACAGCCGAGACAATTCTGCTGGCGGGTATCGGGACGCCGCGCGCGATTTACGTCTTCGTGGACGACAAATCGGGCGGGCATCGCGTAGCTCGCGGATATGTCTACTCATACTATGAATTTATGAGCGGAAGCGACAATAGGATGACCGGCGCCGAATGGAAGAAAATAGTCTACGACCCGAAGAAGGCCGATGAACTGCGCAAACTCCACCCGTCGTGGTACAATATTTTGATAAAATAATTTTCAGTATGGGGGATGTTTATATTGTCCATCTGTTATTTTAACGGGAAGTTCCGCCCGACGAGCGAGACTGCTCTGCCTGTAACCGATCTCATCATCGCGCGCGGCATAGGCGTATTCGACAGCCTGAGAAGCTACGAGCACAAACCTTTCGCGCTCAGAGAGCATTTGGATCGCCTGCGGACGAGCGCGGAGGGGATCAACATCAGGCTCGGCGGCATAATGGAGGAGATAAAGGGCGCGATAATCGCGGGACTTCGCCGCGACGACTGCCCCGTAGCCGAGTGCGTGATAAAGCCCTTCATCACCGGCGGAGACGTGAATGATTTCGGAACCTTCCCAAACCCGCGATTTTTCGTAATTTTCGAGGAGGGCATACCCGTTTCCGACGCCGAGTACAAGAACGGCGTCACGCTCTCCCCGTCGAACGAACACAGGCCGTTTCCGATGGTAAAGAGCGTAAATTATTTGGTCGGCATCATGCAGAGCGCCGAACAGAGCGACGTACTGGAGTGCCTGTACTGCCCTGACGGCGAGATTACGGAAACGCTGCGCGCGTCGTTCTTCATGTGCAAGGACGGGAAGATTATCACCGCGCCGGTCGGCCGGGTCTTAAACGGGATAACGAGGAAGATAATTTTAGAGATAGCGCGCGAGAACGGCTTCAAGATAGAGGAGCGCGCGCCTAAGCTGTCGGAGTTGGCCGACGCTGACGAGACGTTCATCACCAGCACATGGAAAGAGGTAATGCCGGTAACGCGCGTAGGCGACATAAAAATCGGCAGCGGCAAACAGGGACCGGTGGCCGCTCACTTGCTCAAATTGTTCAGGGAAAACAAACACCGCTGGCTGCGGCAGGAGTAAAAACCAAAAACGAACCGTGGGGGCTTCTCGCCCCCACGCCCCTCGCAAGGGTTGTCACCCTTGACCCTAATTAATTGAAAATCTTTTAATACGCTTTGGCGAATATCGCTCTTCTCGCGCCCTCTTTGCCGGTGTAGACGCATTTGCCGGTGCTGTCGTCGTCGAGAGGCAGACAGCGGATCGTCGCGCCGCCCGTAACGTATTTTATCTCTCCCTCGTCTTCGTCGGAGCCTGAGAAGTACGCGCGCGCGAATCCTCCGCGCCCTTCTTTGCCGAAGAGCTCCTTCATCTCCTCCATGTTCGACACGTCGTGAGTGTTGCTGTCGCGGAAGGCTCTCGCCTTCTCGTAAAGGCTCGTCTGCATGTCGGCGAGGACGTCGCGCGCCCTTTCGGTGAGCGCGTCAAGCGAGACCTTTTCCTTAGCCGCCGTATCCCGGCGAACCAAAGTAACGACGCCCTCGGCAAGTTCGCGCTCGCCTATTTCTATGCGAATGGGGACGCCTCGCTGGAGGTGGTGGAAGAACCTGTCGGCGGGGCGCTCGTGATAGCGCTTGTCCACTACGGTTTCCGGAGCGCCGAGCATCGCGTTAAGTTTACGCGCTGTATCGCTCGCCATCGGTTCGAGTTCGTCCGAGAGTTTCGCCTCATTGGTCGAAAGAGGAATTATCGCGGCTTTCACGGGAGCTATCCTCGGCGGTATCACCATGCCGTCGTTGTCGGCGTGCGTCATTATTATCGCGCCGATGAGTCTGGTTGAGACACCCCAGCTCGTCGTCCACGCATATGATGTGCCGCCGTCCTTGTCCTGGAAATCTATCTCGAACGCCTTGGCGAAGTTCTGGCCGAGGAAGTGGCTGGTGCCGGCCTGGAGAGCGCGCTTGTCGCCCATCATCGCCTCGCACGAATACGTGTTGTCGGCGCCGGGAAAGCGCTCGTTCATGGACTTCTCGCCATACAGCACGGGAAGAGCGAGCTCGTTCTGCATAATGTTCTTGTAGACTTCGAGCATTTTCATAGTCTCCTCGACGGCTTCCTCGCGGGTGGCGTGGGCCGTGTGCCCCTCCTGCCAGAGGAACTCGGACGTCCGGAGGAATAGGCGGGGGCGTTTCTCCCAGCGCATGACGCTGCACCATTGATTGATGAGTATAGGGAGGTCGCGCCACGAGTGTACCCACTGGCTGTACATGTGGCCTATCACCGTTTCGGACGTGGGTCGGACGACGTAGGGCTCCTCGAGTTCGGCGCCTCCCGCGTGAGTTACGACGGCGCACTCAGGCGCGAAGCCCTCTACGTGCTTTGCCTCTTTTTCAAGGAAGGAGTTAGGTATGAGGAGCGGGAAATAGGCGTTGACGTGTCCGGTCTCCTTGAAGGCGCGGTCGAATACGGACTGTATATGCTCCCATATGGCATATCCCGTGGGGCGGACGACCATACAGCCGCGCACAGGCGCGTAGTCGGCCATCTCGGCCGCGCGTATGACGTCCAAGTACCATTGCGAAAAATTATTCTCTTTGGGTGTGATGTTTTTTGCCACTGAAATTCCCCCGTCTGTTTGATGATTCGCTGATGTAGGTATTCTATCATATATTAAAACTTTTCAACTGAAGAGTTTTTGCAGCCCGGTCCTCTTTGTAAACGCTGATTTATTATTAGGAGCCTAATAGGGTAACGATAAAAACCTGACCGGCTCTGCATCTCAAAACGGCGAAATTCCATTTCGGCTGATTAACCAGCGCTTGCCTTTATCCCCGCGTAAGCAATTTTCAGCATTTTAACACTGACTGCCTCAGACTTTATCGCAGCTTCCATTTTAGAATTAATAATAATATCTGATATAAATATATCCGATATTAATTAAGCAGGTAAAACTATATCGCAAGCCGCCGCAAATTTGGAGGAGGAAAGCAAGGAGATAACCCGCGACGTTCTGTCGATAGCCGACGCCTCCGAAGAACAGCGCGCGACCGGCTCCGCAATATCCAAAAACGCCGAAAGCCTGACCGAAATGGCCGTGGAGATGATGAAATCGACGCAAAGATTTATGCTGGAATGAAACGAGGGGCGAACCGTGTTCGCCGGTGTATTCTGCGCTGCGGTGAGCCTTAGCCTTCCGAACGAGCGAACGAAGGCTGATTGTGTTATAATCCTTAAAAGCGCGGCCCGGCTGCGATGAAGATGGCGGTTTTGCCTTCGAGCGCGTGTCGATGGTCTTTGCGCGGTCTCCGCTGATAATCTCCGGCGGTGCGAGATATGGTTGTTCCCGTATCGACGGAGCGTTTCATTAAGCAGCTTATAATTTTGAGAGGACGTGAATGTGGTATGACAAAAGCAGAACTGGCAAACAGCGTGGCGGAATCAGTCAAAGGGCTTACGAAGAAAAGAGCGGCTGAGGTGATTGAAGCTCTGCTTGCATCCATAAAGGAAGCGCTCGCAAAGGGAGAAAAAATTCACGTGGTCGATTTTGGCAGCTTCGAGGTGCAGGACAGGGCAGCGCGTATGGGGCGCAATCTGCGGAACCCGAAAGAGGTAATCCAAATTCCGCCCAAGAAAGCTCCTGTCTTTCACGCCGGAAAAGGTCTGAGAGAGGCGGTCAACGCGCAAAAAAAATAACGCCGCGGATTTGAGAAAAAAGTGATCAAGGCTTTGGTAAACGCTGATTTATTGTTAGGAGCTTAAAGGGTAACTATAAAAACCTGACCGGCTCTGCGTCTCAAAACGGCGAAATCCCATTTTGGCTAATTAATCAGCGCTTACTTTGCTCTTTTACGCCTGATATTCGTCAAGCGTGCCTTCGAATGTCTTTACTCTCTTATTCTCGATTATCAGCAGACGGTCGCCGGCTTTTCGGGCGAGACGGAGGTCGTGCGTTACGAGCAGCAGCGTTCCCTTCCACGCCATGAGAAGTTCTTCGAGCGCCGAGGCTGTGTATAAGTCTATGTGATTCGTCGGCTCGTCGAGCAGGAGAGTGTTCAGCTCGGAGGCGAAGAGAGAGGCGAACGCGGCCTTCGCCCGCTCGCCGCCGGACAGTGACTCGCACTTTTTGTTTACCGCGTCTCCTTTTATGCCGAGGCAGGCCAAAATTATGCGCGCCTCGTGCTCCTGCATGACTGAGCGGCGCCGCGCGTTTTCGAGAACGGTTCGTGATAAATCCAAGTCCTCGTAACCTTGGGCGAAAAATCCGACGCGCGCGCTCGGGGCGATCTTTACGGAGGGGTCGCCGCGCCGGATCATGCGCAGCAGGGTTGTCTTGCCGCTGCCGTTCGGCCCTAAGAGGACAGTTCGCTTGCCGGACGTGACCTCGAACGACGCGCCGCCGAGGATGAGATTTTCCCCGAACATCGCGGACAAGCCCGACGCGCGGATGGCCGCGCCGGATACGACGGGCCGCGACGCGCCGAGCGCCATCTTTATTTCCGGCAGATCGGGGGGGCGCGATTTGCGTTCAACCATGTCGGCGCGTTTTGCGATTGCCCTTGCCCCGGCGTTGACGGCGGACTGAGCGGCAAGACCTTTGCCGGGGTTTATACGCGCCTCGCTCCCCGACATACGGGACGGCGAGCGCAGTACGCGAGGCGATCGCTCCTTGGCCTTGCGAGCGGCTTCGCGGAGGCGGCGCTCCTCCTTGCGGGATTTCTCGTACTCCGACAGCTCGAAACCGCGTTCGCGCTCTTTTTGCAGAAGCCACGCCGAATAGTTTCCCGGAAAGACGCGCAGCTCCCCGTCCTCTATCTCCCATATTTTGCCGCACACCGCGTCGAGCAGTTCCCTGTCGTGCGAGACCAAGAGCAGCGCGCCGCCGAACGAAACGAGCATGTCTTTGAGCTCGGATACGCCGTCCATGTCGAGGTTCGTCGTCGGTTCGTCCGCCAGCAGTATGTCGGGCTCAGCGGACAGGGCTTCCGCTATTGCCGCCCTCGTCAGCTCGCCGCCGCTCGGTCGTTCCGTAAGAGACGGCGCTGTGAAATTTCGATGGCCGCGCCGTTCGGAGACCCTGTTTTGAGCCGTCCGCAGAGCGTCCTCGTCTTGCGCCTGCCTGATTATGGTCATGCCCCCTCTGACGTCGATATGCCCTCCGTCGAGCGGCACATCTCCCATAATGGCGGCGAGCAGCGTGCTCTTTCCCGCTCCGTTGCTCCCGACGACGCCGATTTTTTCCCCCAATCCGACTTGAAGCAGCCCGATTTTGAATATCATCCTGCCGGCATAAGCCTTGTAAATATCGGCAGCCTTCAATATATATGACGAACTCATTAAAACAACGCCCCCTCAGCCGCAGATCGCCTGCACAGCGTCATTCTATCTTCGTACACGCGTACCTGTCAATTATACAGTCCTCTGATATAAATCGCAGCTTAGTTGCTGTTATGGCGTCTTTGTGATATATTATTAATTGCAACTTGGTTGCAATTTTATATTATTTGGAGGAATGAAATTGAACAACGCAGTATATAAATTGGAGAGACCGGTCAACGAACCCACGAGGGATTACGTACCGGGAAGCCTCGATGCTGTCTCGCTGGCGGCTGAGATAAAACGGCAGAGCGGCATCACTGTTGAAATTCCGCTCATAATCGGCGGCAGGGAGATAAAAACAGGGAACATCGCCGACGTCGTAATGCCTCACGACCATCACCGCAGGCTCGGTTTTTTCCACAAAGTCGGCAAAGAAGAGGTTCGCATGGCGATAGACGCAGCTATGGAGGCCCGCGAAAAGTGGGCGGCTCTGCCGTGGGACGACAGGGCGTCGGTGTCTTTGAAAGCCGCCGAGCTGATAAGCACGAAGTACCGCGACACCTTAAACGCGGCTACTATCCTCGGCCAGAGCAAAAATATCTGGCAGGCCGAGATAGACGCCGCGTGTGAGATTCCGGACTTTCTCAGGTTCAACTCATACAACGCCTCTGAAATTTTCAGCCTCTTGCAGCCGGTTCAGAGCTACAAGACGTTCAACAGAGTCGAATTTCGACCGTTGGAGGGTTTCGTTTACACCGTAACCCCTTTTAACTTCACCGCCATCGCCTGTAACCTCAATATGGCTCCCGCTGTACTGGGCAACGTTACTGTGTGGAAGCCGGCGACGACCTCCATTCTCTCCAGCTACTACCTGATGCAAATATACAAAGAGGCGGGGCTTCCGGACGGGGTGATCAACTTCATCCCGGGGAGCGGACAGATAATAAGCGACGTGGTGTTCGGGCATAAATATTTCTCCGGCCTCCACTTCACAGGCTCCAACGAGACCTTCAACACCCTGTGGCGTCAGATATCGGACAACTTGGACAAATATCGCTCCTATCCCCGCATAGCGGGCGAGACGGGCGGAAAGGACTTCATCTTCGCGCACAGCTCGGCTGACCCTGACGAGCTTTCGACTGCCATAGCGCTCGGAGCTTTCGAGTATCAGGGACAAAAGTGTTCGGCCTCGTCGCGGAGCTACATCCCAAAGTCGATATGGCCTGTCGTGAAACAGAAGATAGCGGACCGCGCCGCAATGATCCGCGTGGGAGATCCCGCAGACCCGAAGACGCTCATGGGCGCTGTGATCGATGAGAAATCATTCGATTTCATAGTCTCTTATATAGAAGCCGCGAAAAAATCGCCGGACGTCGAGGTTTTGACCGGCGGCGGGCACGACAAGACAAAGGGATATTTCATTGAGCCGACGGTCTTGGTCTGCCGCGACCCAAAGTACATGACTATGGAGACCGAGCTCTTCGGCCCCGTGATGAGCATATACGTATACGACGACGACAAATATGAGGAGACGCTTAAAATATGCGACGAAACCTCCGCGTATGGACTCACAGGTTCGATATTCGGAAGGGATAAGTACGCTACGGCCAAAGCGGCTGAAATTCTGAAATATGCCGCCGGCAATTTTTACATCAACGACAAGACGAGCGGCGCTATGGTAGGACAGCAGCCTTTCGGCGGCTCCAGGGGGTCAGGTACCAACGATAAGGTCGGCAGCGCCCTTAGCTTAGTGAGATGGCTGAATCCGAGGTCGATAAAGGACAACTACTCACCCCCGGCAAACATCTCGTTCCCTCACATGGGATAAAGGCGTGAACAACGAATCAACGCAGGGGCGGCCGAGGGCGGCCGCCCCTGCTCATCCGCATTCTCGTTTGACAATTACGCCGCGCCGTCAGCCGACACTACCGAACCCAGACGCTCGCCGTCCACGAGGATTCGCTTCATGCTGCCGCGCTCCTTCACGTTGAATACTATTATCTTTGTCCCCGTCTCCATGCAGAAGGAGAAAGCAGTCATGTCCATAACGTTGAGCCTTTGCGAGAGAGCGTCCATATAGCTCACCTCAGGCAGCCGTTTCGCGTCCGGATATTTGTTCGGGTCCTTGTCGTATACGCCGTCCACTTTAGTGGCTTTCAGCACGCAGTCGGCTTTTATCTCGGACGCTTTCAGCGCGGCGGCCGTGTCCGTCGAGAAAAAAGGCGAGCCGGTTCCCCCGGCGAATATAACCACGCGCCCCTTTTCGAGATGGTGTATCGCGCGCCGCCGCTCGAACGGCTCGGCAACGCGCCCGGCTTCTATCATCGACATGACGCGCGCCGCTGTACCCTGACGCTCGAACGAATCCTGAAGCGCCAGCGAGTTTATGAGCGTGCCGAGCATTCCCATATTATCTGCCTGCACCCTGTCCATGCCGCGCTCAGCAGCCATGCCGGCTCCCCGCATAAAGTTTCCTCCGCCGATGACGATGCCCACCTGCACACCCGCGCGCGACGCGTCGGCTATCTCGGAACATATATCATCCATAGCGATGACGTTTACACCGAACTTGTCGTCGCCCGCCAGCACCTCGCCAGATAATTTCAGCATCACTCGTTTATATGGAATGCCCATAATGTATCTATCAGCTCCTTAACAATGCCGTAAGAGAAAACGGACGGCAGATTGCCGCCCCTACCGGTTTGGCGCCGGTTCGCAGGGACGGCAGCCTGCCGCCCGCTCCCTTTAGGCTCCTAACAATAAATCAGCATTTACCTAAAAAAATAACGGAGGAAAATCCTCCGCTAATAGAATATTTAATCGCCGATAGAGAACCTCGATATTCTGTGGACGACGATGTTTTCGCCCATCTTGGCTATCTGCTCCGTTATGAGGTCCTTTATCTTTAACTTGGGGTCGCGGATGTAATTCTGCTCGACCAAACAGCTGTCGCCGTAGAACGCCTTTAGTTTCCCCTCGGCTATCTTGTCGAGCATCTTCTCCGGCTTGCCCTCTTCGAGCGCCTGATTGCGGTATATCTCCATCTCGCGATCAATGTCCGCTTGAGGCACATCTTCCTGCGTAATGTACGAAGGGTTCGCCGCCGCGATTTGCAGACAGATCTCCTTGCCCAAAGTCTGGAACTCGTCGGTGCGCGCAACGAAGTCGGTCTCGCAGTTGAGCTCCAAGAGGACGCCCACTTTGCCGTTCGTGTGTATGTAGCTGAAGATAAGCCCCTGCGAAGCGGCGCGTCCGGCCTTCTTGGCGGCCTTAGCAAGCCCTTTCTCGCGGAGATGATCCACGGCCTTCTCTATGCTGCCGCACTCCGCAAGCGCGTTTTTACAATCCATCATTCCGGCGCCGGTACGGGCTCTGAGCTCCTTAACGGCCTCCATATCAACAGCCATTTATATCGACTCCTTCCAGCCTTTGCGCTCTTCCAGGCCTTGGTTGACTACTTTCTCGCCGACCTCCGCGTACTTATCGTGCAGCTTCTCCCTGCTCTCGATGTCCTCGGCGCTGAGTTCGGCCTCGGCGCCGTCCTCCGGCGTCGCGCCGTCGACTCCCTGCCTGCCCTCTATGAACGCGCTCGACATGAGACCGGCTATCAGTTCTATCGCCCTTATCGCGTCGTCGTTGCCCGGTATCGGGTAATCAATGACCTCGGGGTCGCAGTTCGTATCGACGATCGCTATTACGGGAATACCGAGCTTGCGCGCCTCTAAGACGGCTATCGTCTCCCTGCGCGGGTCTATTATGAAGATCGCGTCCGGGCGTTCCTTCATATCCTTGATGCCGGAGAGGGATTTTTCGAGCTTCTCGCGCTCCTTGTGGAGCTTGCCTATTTCTTTCTTGGGGTATTTGTTGATCGAGCCGTCGTTGTCCATGTTTTCGAGCTCGACCATTCTGCTGACGCGCTTGCGTATGGTTGTGAAGTTGGTCAGGAGTCCGCCGAGCCACCTCTGATTGATGAAGAACTGCCCCGACTTCAGGGCTTCTTCTTTAATCGGATCCTGCGCCTGCCTCTTGGTGCCGACAAAGAGAAGGCTCCCGCCGTTCTTCGCCGTCTCTCTCACGAAGTCGTAGGCTTTCTCCAAACCCCTCACCGTTTTCTGGAGGTCGATAATGTATATACCGTTCCTCTCGGTGAAGATGTAAGGTTTCATCTTCGGATTCCATCTGCGCGTCTGGTGCCCGAAATGCACTCCGCATTCGAGCAGCTGCTTCATGTTCACTACGCCCACTGCCATTCCTCCTCTTGTTTTTTTCCTCCCCGCGCCTCGCCTCAGCGCCAACCGCCCGGATAAACCTTCCCGAACGGCAACAGGCGGCCGAATCAGCCCGAGTGTGTTATTGTGTTTCATAACGCCAACGGATTATACCATTTTTACGGAAAGCGCGCAACACGGGTTTCGGCGCGGAACAGAGCGGTAGAGGCGACTCGGTAGGGGCGAAGCGCGTTCGCCCGTTCCTTCAAACAGCCATCGCCTCTTTCAGGCGTTCCGCGAGGTATGTATATCTTTCCTTCGTCTTGTCGTTTTGTATGGCGATCCACGCGGCTTTTTTCGTGCCGACTATCACGACGAGCTTCTTTCCCCTCGTTATGCCGGTGTAGAGAAGGTTTCGCTGCAAAAGAACGTAGTGCTGCGTGTGTATCGGCATGACTACCGCCGGGTACTCCGAGCCCTGCGACTTGTGGATGGATACGGCGTAGGCGTGGACTATGTCGTCGAAGGATTCGCTCTCGTATGTAACCTCGCGTCCGTCCATTATCGCGGTTATCGTGCCGATGTCGGGCTCCGCGCGGCTGATAACGCCGATGTCGCCGTTGAACACGTCCTTGTCGTAGTCGTTGCGTATCTGCATTATCTTGTCGCCTACTTTGAATACGCGCGAGCCGCGCCTGACGCTCGGCTTGTCGCCGGGGTTCAGCGCGCGGGCAAGCTCCTCGTTGAGGCGTGATGAACCGAGCGAACCCTTGTGCATGGGGGTCAGAACCTGGACGTCTTTTATCGGGTCGAAGCCGAAGCGGCTCGGGATTCTGTCGCGCACCAAGGAGAGTATTATCCGCGCGCACTTCTCCGGATCGTCCTGATCGACGAAGTAGAAGTCGCGCAGTTTATCGTTAACGGTCTTTGTGTCCGTCTCCAACATGAAACCGTTGTTGACCCTGTGGGCGTTGCGCACGATGCCGCTCTTGCCGGCCTGTCGGAATATTTTGTTCAGCCGCGCCACCGGAACGGCGCCGGAGTCTATGAGGTCGCCGAGCACGTTGCCGGGGCCGACGGACGGGAGCTGGCAGATGTCGCCGACGAGTATCAGCTTCGTGCCGTCCCGCAGGGCGCGCAGCAGGTGGAAGAACAGCACCGCGTCTATCATCGACGCCTCGTCCACGATCAGCAGGTCGCAGCTCAGGGGATTGTCGGCGTTGCGGGCGAAGCCGTTTTCCTCGGCTGAAAATTCGAGCAGCCTGTGTATGGTGCGAGCCGGTCGTCCGGTTGCCTCGCTCATGCGCTTGGCGGCGCGTCCCGTTGGGGCGGCGAGCTCGATTTTTTGCCCGAGTGTTCGCATCGCGCTGATTATGGCGCGGATTATCGTGGTCTTTCCCGTTCCCGGGCCTCCCGTTACTATCATGCACTTCGAGCGCACAGCGAGGGCTATGGCTTCCTCCTGTTCGGGAGCGAGGCGTATTCTCACGGAGTCCCGCGCGAGGGAGATCGCCATCTCCGAGTCCGCTCCGCCCGACAGATCGGTGAGCTCCTTAGCCCTGAGCATGGCCGCGAGCTTTCGGGCGCTCTTCGTCTCCGAGACGTAGAACGCCGGAAGGTATACGGCCTGTGTATCGTTATCGTTTCCGGTGATTATGTCGAGCACGAACTCGCGGCGCTCGATAGCCCTGTCTATGGCGGCGGAGACGGCTTCCGAACCGGCTCCGAGCAGAGCGGACGCGCGTCCTTCGAGCACGTCCCTGGGCGCGTAAACGTGTCCCTCACTGACCAGTTCGCCAAGGACGTACTTCACGCCCGCGTCAAGGCGCAGAGGCGAGTCGTCCTCCATGCCCATGCCGCGCGCCACTTTGTCGGCTGAGAGGAAGCCTACGCCGAACATGTCGTCGGCAAGGCGGTACGGGTTCTCGCTCACGGCCTTTATCGTCTCGTCTCCGTAAGCGCCGTAAATTTTCACGGCGAACTTCGGACTGACTCCGCTCGATTCAAGGAAGTACATCACGGCGCGGACGTTCTTCTCCGCCGCCCAGGTCTGCTTTACCGAATCGAGTATCCGCTCGCTGATGCCCTGAATGGCGAGGAATTTTTTTCTGAGGCGAGCTGCCTTTTTTGCCTCTTTTTTGTCGGCGGTTTCATTTTCGGCGGCGAGGGCGTCGAGAACATCGAAGGTCTCCTCTCCGAACGAGTCCACTATGCGCTCGGCAAGGCGAGGCCCGATTCCTTTTACGCGCCCCGAACCGAGGAAGCGCTTTATCCCCTCCACGGTCGAGGGCAGCAGCGACTTACACGAGGTGAAGGTAAACTGCCTGCCGTAGCGGGGGTGAAGCGTCCAGGTTCCGGTCATCTCCAATTCCTCGCCGGGGACGTGTTTGTCCGTATAGCCTACGGCGGATGCGAGATCGTCCTCTCCCGCGTCTATCTTCAGGACGGAGTAACCGTTCTCCTCGTTGAAGTACGTAACGCGCTCCAGCGTGCCCCTGACGGTCTCAGCGTCAATGGATTCTGTCAATCGAACCTTCCTCTGTTATGAGTCATGCCGACCCCTCCGGAATGGCAATTCGCGTTCAGGATTTTATTTTTACCCTCCAAGATCGCTGATCCCTTTATATACGTGATAACTGTCATGGGTGGATTATATCATAACCATAAGACCCGAGATATTATGAAGAGGCGTAACGCGCGCCGCGCCGACCTCTTGAGCGAAAAGCCGCCTGATGAGCGGGAGATGATCACGCGAAATTAAGTATTAAGTGATATAATGCTGTTACATTTGATATAATCTATTAAAATGTGAGGGAGTATGACGGATGTCCAATAAAATCACGCAAATAAATCAGGTAATTTTACAAAACCCTCTTGACAAGCTCGTAGTATCTGCTATCTTCATTCATTCATTCATTCATTCATTCATTCATTCATTCATTCATTGCTGCTCTCCTTTGTATGCGGCATTGCGTAACGGATAACCGCGATGCCGAGAGTAACCGTTGCGATATGCACTTACAACAGGGCGGGATTTCTTGCGGAGTCAATCCGGAGCGCGCTCAATCAGACTTACCGCGATATGAAGGTAGTTGTCTTTGACGACTGCTCGACGGACAATACTGAAGATATTGTCCGATCGTTCGGTGATGAAGTGGAGTACGTCGAGCGCGAGTGTAACATAGGAAAGTACGCCAATATGAACAGGGCTATAGAAATGTGCGACACCGAGTACTTGAGTCTATTTCACGACGATGACAGAATGTTTCCCTACATGATAGAAAAATTGGTCGAAGCGCTCGACGCGAATCCGTCTGCCGGGATCGCCGCGTCGTGCGAGTTGCATTTCCTGAGCAAACGTGGTGAAAGATGGGAGAGCGCTAAAATACCCGATTCTCCGAATGGAACGCCATGTGTGTTATTCAACAAGAACGAATATATAAGATACATTTTACGCAGTGGCGGAATACATAACCTTGTTCATCCATCCATTATGCTTAGAAAAAGATCGATAGACGAAGCAGGTGTGCGTCATATCGAGGAATGGGGCAGAGCGTTGGATCTGTATTTTTTTCTTGAAGCCAACAGCAAAGGAATACCTTTGATTGCTTTACAATACCCTCTTTTGGAATACAGGCTGCACGAGAGCAGTTTGTCGAACACAATGGGCTATGAGCCGTTTATTGCCGACTTTAAGAAAATAGACGATTTAATCAGCGGCCTCGAATTAGGGGAGGATATGCGCTCGATGCGTGAGCATACCGCGTGGGTTGTCGTTCGCACGGCGGCAGCGTCCATGAAAGAGCCTCTCGACCTGAAAGCTCTGCGCGCTTTGAGGAACAGACTGAAAAAAGAATACAACTGGTATCTGCCCGAAGCCTTGTTCAGTAACGTAGTAAGAGAGAGACAGAAGAAGCTGCGTACAGAAAAGAACCATTAGATATCATACTCACCCTTCCGTGACAACCCGTCCTCCTCGTTGTGCTATACTAAAGTCATGGCTTGATTAAGATAAGGAGTTGACTATAATGCGCGACATGATACTGAACACAAATATTTTGCCGAACCCGCTTTTGGGGTTGATACGTTCGCCGCAAATGCGAGTGCGGGAAACAGACAAGGGTATTATCATCATGCCTGTCGAGAGTAATACATCGTTAGACACAATAAAAAAAGCGCGTGGGATGTATACCGATGGGAAGCTGTCTGTTGATAAGTTTCTTTCTGAAAAACATATCGAGGAAGCCGGGCGGTGACAAAACAATATATCTTGGACGCTTGTGCCCTTATCGCCTTTTTAACCGGAGAGAACGGTGCCGGATTAGATATCATACTCACCCTTCCGTGACAACCCGTCCTCCTCGTTGTGAAGGGACTTCCAGATTCTGCGCGTCAGCCAGCCGAAGTTCGGTAAGTCCTTTACGTCGCCTGCTTTTCTCGGAACGGGGATGTCTATGTTCAGCACTTCCTTGATCGTGCCGGGGCCGTTTGTCATCACAGCGACGCGCTGCGCGAGGAATACCGCCTCTTCGATTCCGTGTGTTATGAATACTATGGTCTTGCGCGTCTCCATCCATATTCTGAGCAGCTCCTCCTGGAGCGTCTCGCGCGTCTGAGCGTCGAGCGCGGCGAACGGCTCGTCCATCAGCAGGACGTTCGGGTCGAAGGCGAGCGCCCTCGCTATGGCTACCCTCTGTTTCATGCCGCCGGACAGCTCGCGGGGGTATCTGTCCGCGAAGGCGGAGAGCCCTACGAGATCGATATATCGCTTGATTATATCGGCGCTCTGTTTTTTAGGCGTCTTTTTGATGTCGAGGCCAAACGCAATGTTCTCAGACACGGTCAGCCACGGAAAGAGCGCGTAACCCTGCATGACGAGCCCCCTGTCCAAGCCGGGGCCGGTTATCGCCTTGCCGTCTATGCTTATTTCGCCCTCGCTCGCGCGGTCGAGCCCGGCCAGCAGATCGAGAAGCGTTGACTTGCCGCACCCCGACGGTCCGACTATGGCGAGGAACTCGCCCTCAATGACATCGAAAGAGACGTCGCGCACCGCGTAGAACGTATCTTTTCCGCCGCCGTCCTTGCTTTTCACGGAGAAGCTCTTGCTTACGCCGCGCACTCGTATTTTTACAGAAGCCGAAGTTTCGATATTATCAGTCATTATGCAAATCCTTTCAGTTTTTCACGTTTTTACAAGATCTTCCACGCCGATTGGGAGTTTCAGCTCCTCGCCAAGAGAGGCGAGCGACTCCGCCGCGGCGCCGCCGAGCTTCACTCCGTTTGCCGAACCTTCCTCGTGCCTCCGAAATTCAAGCTCGCCGGGCATATATATCGGTGCGCGCTCGTCTTTTCTGCGTAAATTTTTAAGCCGCCTTATCAGCATATCAACCGATTTTTTGAAGAAAACCGGCTCGCCGAACGCGGCGACATCGATCGCTGAGAAATAAAACCCGACTTTGTCCGGCGTTTCCTCCGGTTCTCCCGTATCCGCGTCAAGCTGTACGGACGTTCCGGTAAGGAGCGAACAGAAAATCTCGACGATGACGGCCAACCCGGATCCCTTGTATCCGCCGAACGGCAGTAAAGCGCCCTTCAGAGCGGCGGCGGGGTCGTCGGTATCGGCGCCTTGTTCGTCGAACACGAGGCCGTTTTCTATTTTCAGCCCCTCCTTGAACGCGTAAAGCACTTTATTATAAGCTGTTTTACTCGTGGCTCCGTCGAAAACCACCGGATATTCGCCGTATGCCGGCACAGCCGCGCAGATCGGGTTTGTGCCTATCTCCCCGTCAATGCTGCCGTACACGGCGACGTGCGGTTTGGAATTACAGAACGCGAACCCGATCATGTCGCGCGGGAGCGCGCGCATCGCGTAATAAGCCGCCATTCCGAAATGAGTGCCGTTTCGCACAGCCACGGAGGCTATACCCGTTTCTGCGGCTTTAGCCAAGCAGCGATTCATCGCGAAGGTACCGGACACCGCGCCTGGCGCGAAATCTCCGTCAACCGTAAGTGTGCCCGGAGTCTCGCGCAGGATTTTTATGCTCGGCTTCGGGTTGATCGAGCCGTTTTTCAGCCTGTCTGCGTAATTTCTCGCCTGAATGACCCCGTGACTGTACACTCCCCTGAGCTCCGCCTCGACGAGGTTGTCGGATACGGCGGCTGAGTAATCATATTCAAGCCCCGCCGCCTGAAAAATATCGCGCAGGAAAGTTTTTAATTTTTCAGCGTCAAATCGTTTTTCCATTTCGCTCATCTTATAATAAGTTCCTCCCGATCGCCGGCGCGGGAACATGAGGTTCCCGCGCCGGCGATGTTAAGAAAGGCTGATTAAAAATTATCGACCTGTTTCAGCTCGCCGGAGAGATAGGGGTTGAGCGAGTTCGTGTACAGTTCGGACGGTTTGGCGGAGCCCGGCTTGACGAAGCCGTTTTCCTCCATCATCTTGATCCAGAAGTCCACCTTCTTCGGGTCGATGCCGAACTCGGGCGGGAAAACCGTGCCGCCGGCCTTGCTCTTGTCGACCTTCAGATACTCGGCGGCAATCTCTATGGCCTTGTCGTAATTTTTGTTTATCCAGTGCTGGGTCTTGACCGTCGCCGCGATGTAGGCCTTCACGACGTCGGGGTAATTGTTGATGAAGTCCTCGCTGAACGCGCGCGAAGAGTACGAGCTGGCCGGGCCGTTGCCTGCCGCCGTTCCGATCTGCCACGTATTGACGAGCGAGTGAACTCCGCCGCGCGATATGGCCGTTGCCACGAACACCGCGTGTATTCCCGCGACGTCGATAGCTCCGGTCCTGAGCGCGTTCTCCGCCTGCGCGTCCGGCATAACCACCCACTCGACCTGTTCGCGCTTGATTCCGTTCTGCCTCAGCCACTCGGAGAAGAGCAGCTCCACGCAGCTCCCTACGTAAGCGATGGATACTTTCTTGCCTATGACATCCTTTGCCGTTTTAATGGGGCTGTCATCGCGCACCAAGTAGCTCATGTGTATCTTCCTCGGCTCGGGGTCGTCGAACGATCCCTGGAGCACCATTTTTATTTTCGCCCCCGCCTCGCGCGCCTTGGCGATCGTGAGTATGTGCCCCGTGCCGAACAGGTCGTTGTCCCCTTTTATGACCGACTGGGCGAGCATCGAGCCCGTCATGGAGCCGGTGTACTCTATGTTCAGCCCGACTTCCTTGTAGAAACCGAGCTGATCCCCGATGTATATCTCGTTGAAGCCGCTCATAGTCGGCGACCTGAGTGTGAACGGCTTGTCCAATTTCCCGTTGACGAACTTAGGGTTCACGCGCTTCTCCGCCGATTCACCCGACAGCGCGAATCCGAGAACGACCGCAATAATCAGCGCAAACAGCGCCGAAATCTTCATGCTCCTCAAAAATACCTTTAACATAATTGCATCACTTGTCCTTTCGAGTTTTCGAGTTTTCGAGTAGTCACGTAATGACTAAACCTAAGACCGCGGGGCTGTTCGCCCCGCACCCCAACAAGGGTTGTCACCCTTGACCCTTATTATAAAATCTTTAATTCTTAGTAAGCGCTGATTAAATCGCCCAAAATGGAATTTAGCCGTTTTGGGATGTAGAGCTGGCCAGGATTTTTATCGTTACCCTTTAGGCTCCTAACAATAAATCAGCATTTATCTTTAATTATGTTTGCGGAAGGAGATCCCCCTTCCATGATGTCCAGCGCTTCTCGAGCGAAAGTATGAGATAGTTCGCCGTGAAGCCGAGGATTGACATCAAAACTATCCCGGCGTACATGCGCGGTATCTCGAATTTCTGCTGCGCGTCGAAAACCAGGAAGCCCAGCCCCGCCTTCGCGCCTACCATCTCGGCCGCCGTCAGAACGAGAATGGAAGTAGTCGCGCTGAGGCGCGCGCCCGTGAATATGTAGGGCAGGGACGCCGGCAGCACCACGCGGCGGAATATCGTGAGGTCGGACGCCGCCATCGAACGCGCGGCCTTGATCAGAAGCGGGTCTACGTTTCTGACGCCGGCCGTTGTGTTCAGCAGGATAGCCCACTGCGCGCCCCAGTATATGATGGCTATTTTTGAGACCTCGCCTATCCCGAAAAAAAGGATAAATACAGGAAAGAGCGCCAGCGCTGAAGTCTGCCTGAACACTTGGAGCAGCGGGTCGAGGAATTTCGATACCGGCTTGAACCAGCCTATCAGCAGCCCCAGCGGAACCGATACGCACATTCCCATAGCGAAGCCCGTAAGCGCGCGCTTCAAACTCGCCGCGAGATGGTTGACGAGCTCGCCGTCCGCCGCCATACCCCCTATGGTCTCCGCAACGACGGAAAAGGGGGGCAGGAAAAACGGCGCGACTATCCCAAGCTGCGGCAGAGCCTCCCAAATCGCCCAAAATACGAAAATCGCGGCTCCGCGCTTAAAAAATCCGGCTGTATTCGTGAAAAAACGCGCTCCCGCGCCGAGCCCGCCGCCCGTATTTTTAGTTGATTCGCCCATAAAAATCACCTCCCTTCACTGAATAAGCCTTCCCTTTACTTTACCAACACCCTGTCCGACTCCTTGTAAGCCATGTCGGTTATATCCTGTCCGATGCCCGGCAGCTCCGGCGCTGTGTAGCGTCCGTTCACGGGGCGGTACTCGTGGGCGCATAGTCCGATGTATTCCGGCAGGAGCGCCTTTTGATGATGCTCGTGTATGCAGAAATTCGGTATGGCGGTCTCCGCGTGAATGGCGGACGCCTCGGCGACGCCAGTGCCGGCGACATGCGCCTGCACCGTTATCTCGTAGAGATGCGCCAGCTCGGCGATCTTTTTGAACTCCGATATGCCCCCGCACGACCCTATATCGGGCTGCGCCACGTCGATGGAGTGATCGTCGAAAAACGGCCTGTAACCCCACCGTCCGTATATGCGCTCGCCCGACGCGATGGGTATGTTTATTTTCTCCTTCGCTTTTTTCAGCAGAGGCGGGTTGAGCGGAGTGTTTATCTCCTCATAGAAGAAAATGCCGTACTCCTCCACGGCGCGCGCGAACTGGACGGCGCTCACAATGTCGGTGTTCGCGTGGTTTTCGATTATTATATCCACGTCAGGGCCGACAGCCTCCCTTATCACGGCTACCCTCTCCGCCCCGCGCCTTACGATACCGCGCGGCAGCGGCCCCTCGACGTGTACGTTCTCGTTCGTGCCCTCGTCGTTCAGCGCGAGGACGTCGACCTTCACCGCGTCGTAACCGTCGGCGACGGCTTTCCGCGCTTCCTCGGCGTACTCCTCTTTCCGGCCTTTGCCCCCTCTGACCGGCCCCCATCCAAACTGCAGCTGCGACGCGTAAACGCGCAGATCCTTTTGAACCTTGCCGCCGAGAAGTTTGTAAAGCGGCAGCGAGAGCGCCTTGCCCTTTATATCCCACAAAGCGGTATCGAGGGCGCTGATGCCTGAAAAGATCACTGTACCGCCGCCCTGTCCCCAAAAAGTCTTTTTGAAGAATCTCTCCCATATGGCCTCCGTGTCGAACGGATCCCGCCCGATGAGGAACGCGGCAAGGTCCTTTATCATGCCGACCGCCGCGCTGCCGCCCGCTCCGTAAGCCATACCGGCCTCGCCGAGCCCATAAATCCCCTCGTCCGTATCCACCCACACCAAAATCGGCCGCTGTCCGCTGTTAGGGCGTCTGTGTACGTGCAATATCTCAACTTGCGTAACTTTCAACGAAATAACCTCCTTATTCGGGTAAACGTGAAAAATAATCAGTATAAACATATCTATTTAATGGGTTTTATAACGTAAGAATATTACACTACACTATCGGAAATGTCAAATAATTCTTGCGATGCCGAGGAAGCCGGGGGAGGTGAGAAAATAATATGTCTCGGACGCTTGCGTCCGTTCATCAAACAGGGGCGGGATTTAATCCCGCCCCTGTTTGATGAATATGAGCGGCCGCGTAATAGCCGCCCCTTCGGATTACCTCTTATTGCGGAGAATCACCGCCGCACCGGCGAGAACCATCAGGCTGATCGCGCCGAAGCCAGCGTCGCAACCGCCGCCGCCGCTGCTGTTACCGCTGCTGTTACCACTGCTATCACTATCGTCCCTGTCGGGAGGATTTGATTCCTTTGATTCCTTCGTTATCGTGTACGCAGCGGTCAAGACTGAGCTGTTGGAAGAGCCTGACTTTGTCGCTATGGCCTTCAGCGTCGTGGTGGAGGATATCGAAATTGGCGTACCGCTGTAAGTCGCGGAAGCCGAGGTCGGTGTCGAGCCGTCGAGCGTGTAGTGGATCGCGGCGCCCGATGTCGCGCAGAAAAGGCTCACGCTCTGCGCCGAAGTGTAGCTGCCTCCGGACGGAGTCGCGCTCGGCGTCGATACGGTCGGAGTTGTCGGAGTTACTGAAGACGCCACGGTCAGCGTCGCCGCGTCGGAAGTCAGGGAAGCGGTAGCGTTCGAGACTACGACGCGATACTTGTCTCCGTCGTCAGTGCTCACATATACATTACGGACGGTCAGGCTCGCCGTCTTCGCGCCGCTGTAATAAGTCCCGTCCGTTACATCACGCCACGCGCCTCCGTTATCTGACTTTTGCCACTGGTATGTGAGCGCGTTCCCCGTTGCCGTGACGCTGAATGCCGCGTCGCTTCCGGGCGGCGCGGTCTGAGACCGGGGCTGAGATGTGATTTGCGGGGTTGCGGTGGGTTCCTGAGAGGGAGGCGTAGGAGTTCCGCCGCCCGTCACAGTCAGAGTCACTGTGTTCGATGTTACACTGCCGTCAGTGTAATCATAACCATCAGTGTAAGAATTATACTCTTGGTAGTATGTTGTAACAGAGCAACGTATTCGCCAACCATTCATCTCGGCCGTTACCTTGCTAAGTTCCAAATGCCGCCCCCCGTCGCGGACGCTTACTCCAACCCCGTCCGGTGTTATGTCAATCTTAACCGGAAGACCTACTTCGTTCTTCAAAAGCTTAAAATTGTTCGGCTTATCGGGTGTCGCAACCTCCCACCGAAATTCGTTCCCTCTATACGAAGTGTAGAGTCCGCTGACGTTTATTTCGAAGTTGGCGGTTCCTCCGACTGATACAGCCTGATCTCTCGGCTGCGTAGTAAAATAAGGCGACGGGGACAACGCATAAGCGGCGCTGCCGGCAAGCGCGAAGCCAACGGCTAACAGCAACACCAAAAAGGACAACCTCAAACCACCATTTCCGCGATTTTGTTTCATAATTTCCTTTCACTCCTTTTCCTCTCACATGTTAAAATCTTATGGATAGGCTCTCTTTTCCCGCAGTTGATTCCGTGGGCGAGGGAACGCCTCGCGAGAGCGTGTCAATGGTGCGTTCAAAGGGTTATATTCTGCCTTCAGGCGATGGGCGTCATCTCCTTGTGGGGGCGCTTTGTTGTTTTGCGCCGTCATTTCAGTCAAGCTGCCGCGAGTGTGCGCATTGACGGATTTTGTTATGCCGACACGGCACATAGAAAAACGGCTCTCTTCTGTTAGAAGATGTATCGTATTTTATTTCTTCATTTAGAAGATGTCAAGGAGCTTTTTGGTGACAGGAGTTTTTTGATGATGGGTCTTTTCATTATGGATTTGAATGTTTTTGCTAGGCGTTTGCGAGAACTGCGTCTTTCTCGGCACATGACACTAAAGGACGTGGGCGATGCTGTGGAAAGCAAACCCAATACCATCGGTAATCTGGAGAACGCTCAGAAATCACCGAGTTTGAATATGATCTTGCTTCTCGCCGATTTCTTCGGAGTATCCGTCGATTATCTCGTCGGGCGCACGGACAGCGCGGAGCCGTCCGCTCCGCACTCGGGAGACGCGCTCAGAAAGACGCTCGCGGAAGACACGGAGTCCATGGATTCGTACAGAAAACTATGCTCAATTATCGGAACTCTCCCCAAAGACTGCGTCGAAAAAGCTATGAGTTATGTCGCCTTTTTGAGATACACGGAGCGGAAGAAAGAACGACAAACGCGGCGGGACTCACAGACGAACACGATTGAAAAATAATTGGACTTTCCTCAAAACCACAGGTTCAAATTTTCCGCGCAAGCCCATAACGGGCAAATGTGATGGAACGGGCGGGGTTAACGGAACGGTCGAATGTGGGGAAACGGGCGGCAGAATGCCGCCCCTGTTCCGATTTTCACTACCAACCAATGAATTCTTAGGGTACAATCTAAACTCGCGGATATGCTTTCAGCGCCGCGAGCTTAGGGGGTATCACATTTGAGTTTTTGCGATGACGGAATTACAGTCGGAGTTATAGATTACGGGGCGGGAAATTTGGGCAACGTTCGGCGCGCGCTCGTGTCGTTGGGCTTTGCTCATGTGCCGCTTAAATCGGCCGAGGAGATAGACGGAGCGGTGTCGTTTTTAATCCTCCCCGGCGTCGGCGCGTTTCGCCCCGCGATGGAGAAACTCGTCTCTTCCGGCTGGAGCGGCGCGCTTTCCTCTTGGGTACAAGCGGGACGTCCGCTGCTCGGCATATGCCTTGGTATGCAGCTGTTGTGCGAGGTAAGCGCGGAAGGCGGCGCCGAGACTCGCGGGCTTGGTTTTGCCGACGGCGAGGTAAGGGAGCTGTCCGGCATCAAAAAAATCCCGCACATGGGTTGGAACACGGCGGCGCCGCGCGGAGGCGCCGAAAATTTTCCCGCCTGCTGCATGGACGGCGATCAGTTTTTTTATTTCGTCCACGGCTTTGCCGTATCGTCCTCGCGGCACTGCGCGGCATCGACCGCGGTTGACGGCGTGGAGTTCTGCTCGATTCTGAGGAACGGGCATGTCGCGGGATTCCAGTTTCATCCCGAGAGAAGCGGGCCCGGCGGCGTAAAATTCCTCGGCCGCGCGATAAAATATTTTGCCGGCAAGGGGAATGAATTATAAATGCTGACCAAGAGGATAATACCCTGCCTTGACGTAAAGGACGGGCGCGTCGTCAAGGGCGTGAACTTCGTGAACCTGAGGGACGCGGGAGACCCGGCCTCGCTTGCCGCGGCTTATATGGACGAGGGAGCGGACGAGCTGACCTTCCTCGACATCACGGCGTCGAAGGAGCGTCGGGCGACCATGCTCGAATGGGTGAGCGTCGTTGCGGACGCCATATCCATACCGTTTACCGTAGGGGGCGGTATATCGAGCGACCGCGACGCGGTTGGCCTCATCGCCCTCGGCGCGGATAAAATATCGCTCAACACCGCCGCCGTCCGCCGCCCTGAGCTGATAACGGAGTGCGCGTCGCTTCTCGGCAGTCAGGCGGTGGTCGTGGCGGTTGACGTAAAGAGGGAGGCGGGCGAGTGGCGCGTCTTCATAGAGGGAGGCAGGACGCCTGCGGAGCGCGGCGGGCTCGAGTGGTGCGTTACGGCGGCCCGGCTCGGCGCGGGCGAACTCCTGATAACGTCGATGGATCGCGACGGCACTAAAGGGGCTACGACACGGATTTTTTGAGGCTCGTCTCGAACGAGGTCAAGATTCCGATAATAGCGTCGGGCGGCGCCGGAACGTCGCGGCACGCTCTGGAAGCGTTTGAAGCCGGAGCTGACGCCGCGCTGATGGCGTCGGTCTTTCACTT
>BOCB01000022.1 GCA_026002695.1 Synergistales bacterium | reverse complement strand
CCGCGTCCCCCTTAACGAACTTCGACGCGCCGTCCATAGCCCCGTAAAAGTCGGCCTCTCGCTGAATATCCTTCCTTCTCTTGCGCGCGCCGTCCTCGTCTATCATACCGGCGTTGAGGTCGGCGTCTATGGCCATCTGTTTTCCCGGCATAGCGTCGAGCGTGAATCGCGCCGCGACTTCGGCCACTCGTTCGGAGCCCTTCGTTATGACCATGAACTGAATAACCACCAGTATCAGGAATATAACAGCGCCGACGACATAGTTACCTCCGACGACGAAGTAACCGAAAGCCTGAATGACGCTGCCTCCGTAACCATTCAAGAGTATCTGCCTTGTTGTGGATATGTTGAGCGACAGGCGGAAGAGAGTAGCTATAAGTATTATTGTGGGAAACGCCGATATCTCAAGCGCGCTCGTCACATAGAACGTGGCGAGCAGCATGACGACACCGAATGTGATATTTCCGGCCAATAAAACGTCCAATACAGGCGTAGGCACAGGTATGATCATCATGACGATGACCGCAACCAACAGTACGGCAAGCCCGACGTCAGCGTACTTCGTTACAAAGGATCCCTCTGAAATCGTACTCTCGGCCATAGTTCACTCCCCAAATAATTGATACATTATAAAACCGCTATGTAC
Organism: Synergistales bacterium; assembly: GCA_026002695.1. Lineage (GTDB taxonomy): Bacteria > Synergistota > Synergistia > Synergistales > Synergistaceae > BOCB01. The sequence goes on along the minus strand of BOCB01000022.1, from coordinate 22,963 downwards.
TTATTATATGTTGTTATTGGCACTGTGGCAAGGGTTGCTGAAAACATCCAAGCCGCAGTTCGTATATAAACAGCCCGGCGGAATCGTCCTGCCGGGCTGTTCTGCGTGTTTGCGTGCGTAAAATTTACAAATGCGCCCTAACCTCTCATTATCTCAAGCCCGCTGTTCCAGAGAGCTTTGCCAGTGTCAACCACGGCGAGGTTTGCTTCGTAGGCGCGGCTTGCCACCATCATGTCGGCCATTTCACGCACGACGTTTACGTTAGGATAGGCGACGTATCCCTCGGCGTTCGCGTCCGGATGATCGGGCTGATAAGCCAGCCTCGGCGGCGTCGCGTCAGTGCCTATGTCAGTAACTCTCACGCCGGAGCTCGCGTACATACCGAACCAACCCTTTTTGACGCGGTTGTCCTGTTCGCCGACCGCATCCATGAGACGCTCGTGGAATACGGGAACGCGGCGCACATATGGACCTCCGGCAGGAGTACGCGTGGTGTTTACGTTCGCAAGGTTACCCGATATGACGTCCATCCAGAGCCGGTTGGCCGTCAATCCGCTTCCCGCTATGTCGATCGAACGAAAAATTCTCATTACGCGCCGCCCCCTATCGCTTTTCTGTACATTGATATCTTGCGGGTGAGCGCCCGCGTCATTGCCGTGTGAAGCATCCTGCTTTCCGCAAGGCGCGCCGTTTCAGTCTCCGGGTCAACGTTGTTCGAGTCGAGCCTGTAGACCTCGTAACCTACCTGCCGTTCGCCCGGGATAACCTCGTCGAGGCTGAGTTTGACGTTCGAGAAATGCTTCGGGTTCGAGAGCTTCAACGGAAGCCTCCGCGGAGCGTCAATGACCTCTTTGAGCTGATCTTCAAACGAAACTTCTTTGCGCGCGTAACGGGGCGTGTTCATGTTGGCGATATTCTGAGAGGTGGCCTCAAGCCTTTTTGTAAGCCCGTCGAGATCCTTCTCAATAACGCCCCATGCCATATCTCCACGCATATAACACACCTCCCTCTTCTTACTAATATTATCGCATATTCTACCACAAAACTTTAGTTTCATAACTTAAATTTATTCATTATTACAAAATGATCGGATATTTTGGGCGATTTAATCAGCGCTTACTGAGCTCGCTCGAGGGAAAATACAGCCCGTCTAATATTTTCTTATCCAGCAGGAATTTGTTTTCCCCGTTGACGGAGCGCGGCGTATTCAGATATGCGTCACCCATCTTCACGAAGAACTCGTTTTGCGCGGCGCAGTCGGCAAGAGTAGGATACATACGCTCAACGAACTCGAATATTACCACTGTGGGTTTATATGTTGCGTGTATGAATTCCATCGCCTCCGCGGAAATTCCCGAATAATGCGCTCCTATATACGTATTGACGCTATGCGCGAAAGGTAACGTTCCGTTATCAGCTCCGCTTAGTTTCGACAAGTGCGTACCGTTGAAATACGAGTCGCCCATGACGAGCATTGCGCCTCCGCGCTTTGCCGTATTTCGAATGATGTCGGCGTCTATGTCGCTTGAAAGTACCTTTAACTTGTCTTGCTCCAATATTTCCATCCACGGGACAAGCTCAAAGTCAAATATGCCGTCATAGTTGCGTTCTTCCTCTGTGATTCTGTAGAATTCACCCTCACGCGGCGCTGTGCTCATTACAGGAGCAAGCGCCGCGCACAGCGTCCTGTACGTAAGATAGATACCGTAGGCGTTCCAATGATAAAGGTCGTATTGCCTGTTGAAGGTCTTGTATTCGCCTTTGTGGCGTATAAGTATTTTGGACATGTCTATGAAATTCACGGGAGTATCCCTCATGACATCCGCGATTGACTCTCCCCAGCTCACGCCTCGCGGCTCCAAGCGCCCTCTGATCGGCATTAACTCAGGATATACCGTAGTCTTGTCCTGAACCATTACACAGAGAAAATAAACGCCCCTCGCCTCCCACCAAGCCTGAAGGCCGGCTATATACGCCCTTACCTCACAAAGCCGCGCGTAAGGCAGAGGATTCAATCCGAGGTAGTTTGAAACGGCAAAGGTACCTCTGCCCTCCGGATAAAACTCTCCGTCATAACCCTTGTAGTATTCTTTCACGTAAGAGGAGAGACCATCCTCGAATATTCTTACGTACTGCCTGGCGAAATAATTCCTGAAAGGTATTCTGAACGAGATGTAATTAGAGATTGTCGCGGGCAAATCCCTGTAGGAGAGCGCGGCAGCCTTCGTTACCAGTGTTCCGGCGTTAGGGGCGGCAGGGGCGCGATTTTCCGTCAATTCGACATCAAGGCCGAGCCGTGAGTATAAACCTGTCGGCCATATGACCAAGGGAAGGGATAGTATGATGGAAAATAAAACCACGAATAGGAAGCGCGCATAACACTGACTGACTGACTGACTGACTGACTGACTGACTGACTGACTATTATGTCTGTCCGCGCTGATTTGTCAAGGGTTTTTGAGCATTTTACCTGATTTTTGCCTCGATTTTTCATAAAAATCCTCTCCTAAAACCTGAAATATATAAACGGCGTATATGTCTTGCCGAACAGCGGCATGTAGCACATGAGCAGCAACAGCAGCAGAATTAACGCGCGCCCCGCGTAACAGGCGAAGGACATCAATGGCGCCGCGCTCCCGGCGAACGCTTCGAAGTGGGCTTTGACGCGCGGGATTACCGGCGCGGCGCATATAACGCCGATGATGAACGCCATATATTTGTCGTTCTGAAAGAGCGTTAGCCAGAGCCTGTTCGTATAAACACCGGCGTCGTAAAAACCGAGAAGAGCTTTATAATACCCTAACGCGTGAGAGAAGCTGTCTGCGCGGAAAAGCACCCAGCCCATTAAAAATACCGCTATTACGTAAAAATGCCTTATCGCGGCGGGCATCCTCTCGGTCACGCGAGGAAATATGCGTTCGAGCGCGAGAAAGCACCCATGATAGAGTCCCCACGCGAGAAAAATCAAGCTCGCTCCGTGCCACAAGCCGCAGGCCGCGAACACGACGATCAGGTTGAACGCCGTTGCCGCGCGCCCGTTTTTGCTGCCGCCCATCGGTATGTAGAGATAGTCCCTGAACCACGCCGAGAGCGATATATGCCATCTGCGCCAGTAGTCCCTCATGCTTCGCGCCGCGTAAGGGTAGTTGAAGTTTTCGGGGAACGTGAAGCCGAGCATATGCCCCATCCCTATAGCCATGTCCGAGTACCCGCTGAAGTCGTAGTAAATTTGCAGTCCGTATGCCGCGATTCCCGCCCACGCGCCGAAAGCCGGCAGGGTTTCGGTCGGAACGGCGAAGGCGGCGTCCGCGACGCGCGCCAGTGTGTCGGCAATGAACAGCTTCTTCGCCAATCCGATTATGAAGCGCGACGCTCCGCCGGCGAAGCGCTCCCATGATATTCGGCGGCAGGAGAGTTCATCGTCAATGGACGAGTATCGCACAATCGGACCGGCGACGAGCTGAGGGAACATCGTAAGATAACAGGCGAAATTCACGAAGCCGCGAGAGGACTTTACGTCGCTGCGATAGACGTCTATGAGATAGCTCATGCCTTGAAAGGTGTAAAAACTTATGCCCAAAGGCAGCGCGATCCCGGCGAGATGAGCGCGCCACCCCTCCGGCACAAACTCGCTTAACATCCCCATGTATTTATAATATCCGAGCAAGCCGAGGTTGAGAAGTATCCCGATTGTCAAAATCAGCCCGCGTCTGCTGTCCGCGCGGGCGAGCGCGGCTCCGCAAAGGTAGTTGGCAGCCGCCGAGATTATCATTATAAACACGTAATAAGGTTCGCCCCACGCGTAAAATACAAGGCTCGCGCCGAGCAGGCACATATTGCAGGACAAAAACTCATTCCCGCCCCAAAGCGACCGCTTCCGCGCCCAACAGCCCGCTCCGAGCAGCAGGCTGTGTACGGCAAGAACTATGGGAAGAAACACGAGAACAAAGATCACGGAGCTGAAGACCATTATGATTCACCTCGCTTATTTATTTGCCGCTCAAGTATCCTCATTGAACACATTTTCCCGAACACACGGCCAGCGCCTCACGCAGCAGCCGGACGGCTTCGCGCTCCGGCGTGTTTGAGGCAGACGCGGGGTTTATTTCCCTTTCGCCGGGTGATATTTGGATTATCGGAACTATGGGGTTACGGGGCGTTTTCCCCGACGCGCTGAGTATCACCTGGGCTCCGCGAGCCGCGAGCATGATCGAGGCTTCCTCCGCGTCCGTGCCGATGTGAGTGATCACGCTGCCGCCGAAACTATCCGCGAACTTGGACGCTATGAACATGGCGCGGCGCGACGACGGAGCCTCCCCCGTCATCAGCCCGGCCCTGAGACAGCGAACGGAGAAATTCTTCCTCGTGCGGGCGGCCTGTGATGTCTGCTCATCGAGCGAAAACAAAAATTTCTCGCGAGACTCCTCATCGCTCAGATCATCTATGGCGATGCTCTCCATGTGCAGAGGCGAGTACCCGAGTTCGCGCTCGACGCGCTTCATAATATCAGCGGGCGTTATCCTTCCGTCGTTACGCCCGACGACCAAAGCACACGCCGCGTTAGGATTCACGGAGAGACCGGCGAGCAAAAAAAGTTCCTCGTCAAGGTCGCCGCGCAAAAAATCATACGACGCTTCCGGCACAAAGACCCTGTCTATCCAATAAGGCTTCCTGTATACGCGCAGCATCTCCCCTATCCATGAATACGCGTCGCGCGACGCCGGGATTATCCAGACGTCGTTGCGCGTTCCCGCCCTTCTGTCGCCGCGCAGAAAGCCGCTGAAATTCTCATGGTCGAATGCGTCTGAGCGATTCAATCGGGGCAGCAATCCTTTCTGAAAATGGCATTATAATTTATTCACATTATACAGCAACCGGAGAATAAACGAACTGCAGAGACGCAACGCGTTGCGTCTCTGCGCTGTTTGCGGCGGGAAATATTTTACGCCGCAACGGGCGAATACCGTAAAAAACTCACCCATAACCTCATGAGCGGCCGAGCGATAGCCCCATGCGCGCTCAAAAGCGGCAAATTTCCATTTTGGCTGTTTAATCAGAGCTTCCTTAGGTTATAATTGGCATGATTTTTCAAGCAAGCGTCTCCGTAGAAAAGCTATTTATTGTCAGGAGCCTAAAGGGTGAAGATAAAACCTCTCCTTATTAGGTGTAATCGGGGGAGTTCATGGATGTTTTTTGTTATAGAGGGCATTGACGGAGCGGGGAAGAGCACTCAGGCGGCGCGGCTGCGCGAGTGGCTTGCCGGCGAGCTTGGCGGGGAGCGCGTGCTCCTTACGCGAGAGCCGGGCGGCTGGGAGGGCTCGGACGCTTGGCGCGAGTGCGCGCTGTCTGGCAAGCTCTCGAATAATTGGAGCGAGTTCTTCTTCTTTATGATGGACAGGTGCGAGCACGCATCCCGCGTGATAAAGCCCGCGCTTGAAGCCGGACGCGTTGTCGTCTGCGACAGATACTCTCCGTCCACCAGCGCTTATCAACTGTTCGCTCAGACTGATGTTACAAGGGAGACCGCCGCCTATATGGCGCGGATATCCGAACTTGTCGGGCTGCCGGAACCGGACGCCGTTTTTCTGCTCGACATGGAGGAGAACGAAGCGGCGCGGCGCGTGGCGCGCCGCGCGGAATCAATGAGCGATGGCAACGCGTTCGACGCGCGCGGCGCTGATTATTTCAAGAGGGTACACGACGCCTATGAGGCAGTCATGGCGGCCTCTCGCGGCAGATGGATAAAAATAGACGCTTCCCGCCCGGAGAATGATGTTTTCAGCGCGCTGCGCGATAATATATCTGATATTATAGGTATGAAAAAGTGAAGGTATCCGACGCGACGAAGGGCGGCAAGAACGATCTCTCGGCATCACGCGCGGGAGGAAAGAGCGGGGGGAGCGAGGCTGTTCGCGCGCCCGGCGGGGTTCAGGCGCCCGCGTTCACGGACGTCGTTGAGGATATAGAGACCCGCCAGCTCATAGATGAGATAGAGGCCATAGGGGCGCAGCTGTCGAGATTTCCGACCCTGACCATGATGGCGCGCTACAGGGAGCTCGTGCGCGCGGCGCTCGACAAAGCGCGGAGCGGCGTGCGGCTGAAGAGGGACTTCAAGTGGCGGAGGACGGAGCGCTCCATGTTCGTGACCATCGAACGCACGGAGGAGGCTCTTGAGGAGATAGAAGCGCTGCTGGGCCGCGAGGCTGACAGGACAAGGATGTTCGAGCTTGTGGAAGAGATAAAGGGATGCCTGATTTCGCTGCTGTTTTAGAGCGCAATGAGCGCTGGCGCGAACTTGCGCGCGCGATGCTCGGCTCCGGCGTACCGCAGGCGCTCGCCGCCATAATACCGGGGGAGTACGCGAACAGCTTTTGCGAGGCATACGCGCGTCACGCGCTTTGTGAGAGCGGAACCGGAAGCGACGCGTGCAAATCGTGCGGTATGTGGTCAAACGGCGAGCACCCTGACATGATAATTACGGGCGAATGGGGCAAGACACCGACGATAGACGAGTGCCGCGACATGCAGTGGCAGCTCTGTTTGAAACCGGTTGCCGCGCCGCTGCGTCTCGGCGTCGTGCCTGAGGCGGAGGGTTTGCTCTTACCTCACAGGATTGCGGCGGCCAACTCGCTCCTGAAAATCACAGAGGATCCGCCGCCGTCAGGGCGCCTGCTCTTCATAGCCTCCCGTGAAGAGTTCCTGCCGACCATACGCAGCAGGCTGTGGATAATCGACTTCGGCATTACAGGCGAAATACCGGAGGACGCCGCTCCGCTGCCCGGAACACCGCTCGAATGGGCGTCCTGGATAGAGAGGACTAAGGGACAAAAGGGCGCGTCCGGGACGTCAATAGATGACCTCGCGCCTGTGATGAGATCATGGGCAAGGCAGCTGTGCGAGCGCGGGGAGTTCGGTCTCGCCTCCTCGGTGGACAGCGCGTACTCCGTAGCGCGGAAGAGGCGCGTGCCCCTGTCCATGCTTCAGGACGCGATGTTTGCGATATTATGGGAGGGAATCGATATTGGGAAGATATTTGGCGACTTACGGTAAGCCGCGATTCCTCGGCATTCTCGACATAGATGACGAGACGGCGGGCGGCATAAAGAACGGATTTGTCATCGTGACGTCGCACAGAGGAGAGGAATTCGCGGAGGTAGTGGGCGCGTTGGACGAACGCCAGGAGAAGGATTACCGCAGTATGCGCTCCGTATCGGAGCACGGCGAGGGACCGCTCCACGGCGGAGAGCCTGTCGTCACGGATCTGACGTTCTCGCGTCTGCCGGCGGACATGGACTTCGACATACAGTCCGAGCACACCCTGCAGGAGGACGAGAACCTGCATGTCGCCCACGAGCTGGCCGCGTATCATAAGCTCGCCCTAAAACTCATAGACGACGAGCTCATGCTTGATGGCAGGAAATTGTTCTTTTACTTCACATCAGACCAGCGAGTCGACTTCCGGCAGCTCGTGAAGGACTTGGCGAGGAGATTCCACACGCGCATAGAACTGCGCCAAATGGGAGTACGGGACGAGGCGCGCATAATAAAGGGGCTGTCGTCGTGCGGTCTGCCCTGCTGCTGCAGCTACTGGCTCAACCAATTCGCCCCCATAGGCATAAAGATGGTCAAGGAGCAGAATATCGCGCTGAACCCGCCAAAAATATCCGGCATATGCGGACGCCTCATGTGCTGCATGGCGTTCGAGCACAAAGTGTACCACGAAGCCTGGAGCGGGATGCCAAGCCCCGGCTCCAAGATAAAAACACCTCGCGGCAACTACATCGTCCAGTCCATAGACATAGCGAAGGACGCCCTCAGGTGCCACTGCCCTACCGGAGGAGACATATGCGTTCCCAAAGCGATGTTCGAGGAGTTCAAACAAGCCGTCTCCGACGGAAATGAATGGACGCCCCCGCAGCCCCCGCAAACAGACGAGCCGGAGACCATACACTTCACGCGCGCGGAACCTACGGACCGCTCACCCGGCAATCACCACGCGCCGAAAACGGAACACTCAGGCGGCGAGCGCCATGAGCAAAGCGACGGAGAGGGCTCTCAAAGACGCCCCGGGCGCAGACGCCACAAACGGGGCGGAGCGAAACCAAACCAACCGCAAGCCGCCCAGCCGCAAAACGCGGGCAGCCGTACCGATGACAGGGCGCGCGACGCGCCTGCGCAGCGTAGCCGCGTCCCTGACAAACCCAAACAACCGGAGCATCGGCCAAATATCATAAAGAACGCCGCGCCGCAGAGCGCGAGCGGAACTCTGGCCGCGCCGCAGGGAGCCAAGAGCGGCAGACGCAGAAAGAAACGCCCCAACCGCCCGCCGGGAGAAGCGAAGCCGTAGGGGCGACCGCCCCCGGTCGCCCGATCAATTAGGCATCTGACAATAAATATTACGTTATTTTTTTTCCGGGAGGTATTGCCGTGGGTTTGCTGGGTAATTTTTTTTCAAAGATAAAAAATGTCGCTAACAAGTGGTCTCAGGAGGTATCCAATCTGTTTTCCGACAGCCCTCTCACTGACGGGTTCTGGGACGAATTAGAGGAACTCCTGATCGCCGGCGACGTCGGGATTGATACATCGGAGGCATTGATAAAGGATCTCAGGCAGGTTGCCATAGACAAACGCATAGCGCATACGGGAGAGCTGAAAGGGGCTTTCGCGGACATGCTCACGGCGCGGCTCGAAACCGTGGAAGGCATGGGACGCCCTCTTGATACATCGGCCTCCCCGTCGGTGATAATGTTGGTGGGGGTGAACGGAAGCGGGAAGACTACGACAGCGGGTAAATTGGCGGCGGCGTTCCTGAAGGACGGCAAGTCGGTGATACTCGCGGCGGCGGACACATACAGGGCGGCCGCCATAGAACAGCTCAAGGCGTGGGGGGAACGCGTCGGAGTGCGCGTGGTAGCGTCGAGCCACGGCAGCGATTCCGCCGCGCTGGTGTTCGACTCGATACAGGCGGCGAGGGCATCCCGTACAGATATAGTAATAGTCGATACCGCCGGAAGACTGCACACGAAGTCGAACTTGATGGACGAGCTGGCCAAGGTGAGGCGCATCGTCGACCGCGAGGTCGGAACTCCGGCCGAGTCCCTGTTGGTGCTCGACTCGGTGATGGGGCAGAACGGCTTCGCGCAGGCCGGCGCGTTCAACAAGGCGTCCCCTCTGTCGGGGGTTATCTTGACGAAGTTCGACAACACGGCAAAGGGCGGCATAGCCATCAGTATAGCTGACAAACTGAAACTGCCGATACGCTGCGTTGGGCTCGGAGAGGGTGAGGACGACCTCGCGCCGTTCTCGCCCGCCGAGTTCACGCGCGGCCTGCTTGGAATGGAGGATGCAAACGATGGAGCAAAGGCTTGACAACGTACAGAAGGATATGCTCACGATAAATTCGACCACAGGGGAAATATTACGCGCCCTCTTCACATACGGCGCGGAGTATATCATGCTGATAATAAGCGGGACGGAACATCTCATCCGCAAAGATAAGGTAACTTGGCTGATGGGACAGGGAGCCGCTACGATGAAGGAGATGCTTTCCATGACGCTCTCCGGAACGCTCGCGTCGAAGATGAACATCGAGAATATACCTCCCGCAACGCGTATGCTGCTCTTCTCGAATGACGAGCTGTCCGTCACGACGTTAGGAGAGTACAGGAATCAGAGGATAATCGAAAAGAAGGGCTCGATTCCCGGCTGGTGGGGCGTTCCGCTGCCTTTGCTTAACATAAAGGACAACCGCGCGCTGCTCAACGACACGGCCAACGCCAATACCACTATGCGTGACAACATAAAGTCCAACTACATAGACAAGATACGCGAGGAAAGACTGCTTGTAATCGACACAGGCTCAAACAAAAAGACTTATTCATTCGTCCCTCTTACCGAGCATACATACCTTATAGAGGACGTGTCGGGCGATTTTGAGACGGCCGAGGATTTAGTATGGTGGGCGTCGGTGGGAAAGGCGTTCGTGCGCCATATGGAGGACAACGGCCTCACAGTGAAGCGCCTGCCGCCGAAGGCCCCAATCCCGGAGGGGGATTCCATTGCCGAGGTAATATCCTGCTCATGGGAGGACGAAGCAGTCGGCAGTTTGGTGATAGAGCTGCCGGCGAGCGAGACCGCGAATATCGAAGGCGAGCCTGAGCAAAAAACGGAGTCCCTGCCGGAATCGGAGCCCGAACTGACACAGGATACAGAACCGGAGCCGCTTCCAATCGAGCAGCAAACAACAGCGCTGCAATTGCAAACCGAAACGCTGCGGTCGCTCGTCGTTCAGTCGGAACTGGAATTGCAAAAGCCCTCCGCCGAACAACCGGAGTCCTCGCAATCGACCCTACCCGACGAGCCGGATGCCCAAAAGTCCGAGGAACAGCCTGAGCCGGATTTGATCATCCCTCCGATTCCGCAGGAAAAATTTGAGTCCGCCCCGGCAGAAGAAATCAGCGAGCTCAAACCGGAAGAGACGGAGCAGACCGCAATCGCGGACGCAACGTCGGACAAAGCGATCACAAAAACCCGTAAAAAGCGGGGTTCAAAATCAACCGGGGCGGCGCTGAAAGGCAAACCGCAAGAACCGGCGCAACCCGACGAGACGCAGCCAAGCCCCGAGCCTCAACCCAAGCCCAAACGAGGCAGACCTTCCAAGGACGCGGATCCGCGCCAAGAGACAAAACCCGCAAAAAAAAGAAAAGAGCGCGCCTCCTGAACTGAAAAGAAGACGCGCCGAAAACAGCGGAGGCGGATGGCAATCCGCCCCCGCTCAGCCTCAGGCGTCAGCCTATCCTACGAGCAGCACTTCCTTGCCGTTTGCATCCATATATTCCTTGAATTCGTCGGGCAGAGGGGGTTCGGTTATCAGGCAGTCAAATTCTTTTAGGTCGGCGTATGTGACGAGAGAGATCACCCCGAGTTTCGTGTGATCCGCTAAGAGATAGTTTCGTCGGCTGCGTCTCATAGCCATGCGCTTTATCTCCGACTCGGCTGCGTAATAGTTTGTCGCGCCCCGCTCTACAGTTATACCGGTTGACGCCATGAATGCCTTGCTGATATTGAAGGCTTCGAGCGCTTGAGCCGTGTTTGCTCCCGTAAAGGAAAGCGTTCTCCTGTTAAGCGTACCGGGCAGCGAAATTATCGTAAGGTTTTCGCATGGGATTCCCGACGTAATGAAGTTAAGGTTATTGGTGAGAATGGTTAGGTTCTTCCTGTCGCTGACATATTCGGCAAGATGGTACGTCGTTGTTCCGGAGTCGATAAATATTATGTCGCCGTTCTCGACAAACGAGGCGGCAGCCGCGGCAACACGCTTTTTACGTTCAGGCGCTGTTTCGGCGTGCTCCTTGAATGTCGGCAGTTCGTTTTTCTCAGCCGCGCAGACTCCTCCGTAAATTTTCTTGATGCTCCCGCGCTTCTCTAAGTCATCTATGTCCCTTCTAATGGTATTTTTCGACACAGAAAAATATTCGCAAAGCGCGTCAAGGTCAACCCGCCTGCGCTGAATTACATAGCTCTCGATAGCGTCAATACGCTGCATCCGTAACATATTATTCACCCCCATCAATCTAATGATACGTTTATCCTTATCATTCTACATTGTTTCATGGAAATCGTCAAAATTTTCTGCATAAATCAGGCAAACTATAAACGAAACAAGTGATAATTACGCGGCATTCAGGGCGGCGGCGTTTACTTTTATCAGCGCGCGCAATTTCATCGACGGGGCGCGGCGCGCCCCTGCTTCCTCCCGGCGAGGCTGAACGCGATCATGCCTGAAATTACGAGCGCGCCGCCGAGCAGTGTGGCGGCGTCCGGTACTTCGTCGGCCAGCGCGAAGCCGAACAGCGACGCTATAAATGGCGTGAGAAAGAGATAGTTGCTCGCGGACGACAGATTCGGCGCTCTCTTAGCGGCTACTGACCACGCGGCGTAACCCACCGCGCTCGGAAATACGCCAAGTGAAATCACGTAGACGATTTGAGTGAACGAGGCGCTCGCTATCTCGCTCGCGGCTGCCGGAAGCGAGAACGCCAGCAGGACGGTTCCGGCGAATATACTGTATATTGAGGCTTGGAGCCCCGAGTATTTTCTTGTGAGTTTTCTCTGAATCAGGTTGTACGTGCTGAACGACAACGCGGCAAGCAGCAGCCACGGCACACCGGCGCCCATGGCAAGCACCCCGTTGCCCAGCGAGAGCACCAAAATCCCGGCGAACGAGACAAATATCGAGAGCCATTGCAGGACACGCAGCTTCTCCTTGTACACTATTCGAGCAAGGATAGCCGTCCATATCGGCGTAGTGGCGATTATCGTACTGCTCGTCGCGGAGGTTACGGTAGCCGTGCCTATGTTGAAAATAACCATATATATCGAAAACCCAAACGCGCCCGCTATGACGAAGAGCAGCCGGTCCTTTTTGTCGGGGCGGCGTATTTTGAGGGCGAACACGACGGCCGCGAGGATGGCCGAGGCCGTGATATACCGTAAAAAACCCAGCGACATGGCTGAGAAGTGCGTCATTGCAAGTTTGGTGAGCACATACGAACACGCCCATCCCAATATGGTGATTACCGCGAAGAAATGAAACGACAGGCTGCGCTTATTATTGCCGCTCACAATCAGGGGTTGTCGCCGAGCTCGCCGAAAAGTTTATCTATGGCGTCCCGTTCCTCGGCCTGCTTTCGCGCGTCGATAGCGAACGACGCCGACAGCCAGTCACCCTCGCGAACACCGGCGGGCAGAGATGAGAGCGGCGCGGCAAACGGATCTCCCCCATCGGGAATGAGCGACGCGACGCCGTTTGATATTGAGTCAACGAAAAAGTGAAATGTACGCGAAGGCTTTGCCGCTGACACGGCGGATTTATTCCCCATCCTGAGTTACCTTATAGCTCTTTCCGTCGGTCTCTATCCTTATATCGCCGTTTACCGTCGCGTAGGACTTTAAGTCATGTTTTTTGCCGTACTTTTCGAGCAGCTTCAGCACTTTTTTATGCGGATGCTTGTAAGAGTTGTTCTTGCCGTATGAGAAGATGACAGCTTCCGGCTCGGCTTCCCTTAGCAATTTTTCATCAGTTCCGTTGTGACTGCCGTGATGCGAGAGCTTGAGCACCGTCGAGCGCGGGAACGCTCCCGCCTGTTCGCGGCCTCGCTCCTCAATATCGCCCATCATCAGGAATGATACCTCCCCCATCGATACGCGAAGCACTATGCTGTTGTTGTTCGCGTCGCTGTCGGTTCCGGATATGGGGGAACGGGGCGCGATAACCTCTATTTCAGCCTCCCCTATATCTTCGATGAAGCCCGCTCTCGGACGGCCGAAGCGTATTTGCTTTTTTTTGACGGCCTCCAGGAATTTTTTCTGCACCGATGAGCCGTGGTTATAGCCGCTGTCCCAGACCTTGCCTATATCAAAGGCGGAGATAACGCTCACCATCCCGCCGATATGATCCTCGTGCGGGTGAGTAGCGACCAAAATATCTATTTTTTCGACGCCGAGAGCTTTGAGTTTCGACACGAGAGAATCCGCCGATTTGCGCGTTCCCGCGTCGACGAGGAGGTTTTCGCCCGTCGGAAAGTGAAACATAAACGAATCTCCCTGCCCAACATCGAAGGCATAAAACGTGAGTCCCTCCGAAAAACCCACGCTACGCCCCGTCGTCGGCAGGAGAGCCGCGATGAGCGCAAGAACCGCGATGAGCGCGGCAAAGAGAGTTTTATTTCTCATAATTTTTCATTCCAATCGAGGGTTTTATCGTTACCCTTTAGGCTCCTGATAATAAATCAGCCTTTACATATACATAAAATTGTTACCGAGCTTGCGTCCAAGGTATCTCCGAATAGCCCCACGGGGTCACGAGAAGGAACCTGAGTTCGATCTCCTTCTGACAGAGAGCTTTCAGGTGCGGCATGTACGGCAGGACATCGCCTATGACCCATGTGTCGGATATTATCCACGCGCGCTTGCACGCGCCGCCCGAAAAGAGCGCCACGTGATCCACCATCATCCGAAGCCCCTCGTCCAAAAGTATCGGCCCGAGCGACAGTATAATGGCGTCCTCGCGGTTTTCAAGTTCTTTGTTCGCCGGTATTATGTCCGTCTGCGTGTTCACGCGCTCAATTTGAGCGAAGAGATAATCGAGATCAGCCGACATCTGCCGATCCACGCCTTGGAGAAGTTCCGGCTGATCCGGCTGAGACTCTTCGGCTATCGTGTCAGCGAGCCAAGCCTGAATCTCGTTCACAACATTCATCACATACTGCGGTATTCCCTGCGTAGCGTCTCCCGACATAGCTTCGAGCACATCCCCCACCATCCACACTTCGCGCTTTTCACTCAATTCGAGCACCTCCCCGTCCGTGGTCACGTTTTGAGCAACCAATCAATCAGCGCATCGGCTATCGCCTCAGCGCCGCATGAGATATAATACATCCACTCTATCTAATTAGCAAGGAAAGCGCTGATTAAATCGCCCCCAAAAACAGAATTCGGCGTTTGATGATATGCAGGGGCAGCCATTGGTCCCCGCTAACGATATAAGGAGAGAAGAGCCGATTTCTTATCAGAATCCTAAAGGGTAATGACAAAGGAGAATCAATGCCAAATATTATGCCGACTCACGAAAGAATAATGCCGGATTCGTTTCCGTCGTATCCGTCAAATTTTATACGCTTCCTCGGAACCTCCGGAACACGCTTCATTATGCTCTCGCAGAGACGGGCGTCCGGCGGGATATGGTTTTCATACGGCGGAGTAAACGGCGTCATCGACCCCGGCCCGGGGAGCCTTGTGCATATATGTAAAGCCGATCCCGCGCTCGACCCGACAAGCATAAACGCGCTCCTGCTCACGCACAGGCACATAGATCACTGCAACGACCTGAACGCCCTCGCGGAGGGCATGACGCTGGTGAAAACCGGCTCGCCCAAGGGCGAGCTACTTCTCACAGCCGACTCGCTCGAACCGGGCGACTCAGCCCTCATGAAATACATGGAGCGCAAGATAAAACATATTCACATCCACAAGGACAGGCTCGTAACGCCGCTGTGCGGCGGCGCGATAACAGCCGAATCCGTCAAGCACAAACATCACGGCGTCCAGTGCTACGGGCTCATCCTCCGCGCGGCGGGCTTTCCGTCGTGGGGAGTGATAAGCGACACGGCGCCCCTTGATTACTTCCCCGAAAGATACCGCGGCTGCGAGATAATGATAATAAACACGACGATGCTGCAGACTCGCCCGCAGTTGGATCATCTTTCGCTCACCGACGTATCGGACATGCTCCGGTTTATGAGCCCGAGCCTCGCCCTCATCACTCACATGGGCGGACAAGTGCTCGACTACGGCGCGGAAAACATCTCGCGCAGCCTGTCGACATACCGGACAAAAGCGATAGCCGCCGAAGACGGTATGACAGTAAGCCTTGATAATCAGCGCTTGCTTAGAGATTTTGACTTGTAAATAGGGTCAAGGGCGATGGCCCTTGCGGGGGTGTGGGGCGAGCAGCCCCGCAGTTTAATTTTTAACCGTGGGAACAAGAAGCCCCCACGGTTTAGTTTTCTCTTTGCTCGGTGTTCAGCTTCTGCGAGGAATTACTTCCAACCAGTACCCGTCCGGATCCTCGATGAAATAGATTCCCATGTCGTGGTTCTCGAAGCAAATACAGCCCATTTTCTCATGGTGCTTGTGGGCCGCGTCGAAGTCCTCCGGTTCGAACGCTATGTGTGACTCGTTGTCGCCGAGGTCGTAGGGTTCCGTCCTGTCCTTGAGCATGGTAAGCTCCAGATTGAAATCAGTCGAGCCTTCGCCAAGGAAGACCAGCGTGAATTTATCCGTATCCTTGCGCCTAACCTCGCTAAGACCGAGAGCCTTCCCGTAGAACTCAAGGCTCCTCTGAAGGTCGAACACATTGAGATTGCAGTGCAGGAACTTCGTCCTTATCATTATTATTCTTCCTCAGCTACTTTGAGCACTTGCCTGCCGCGATAGTAGCCGCAGGCGCTGCACGCGCGATGCGTCTGCACGCTCTCGCCGCAGCGGGGGCACGTAGTAACCTCAGGAGCCGTTAGAGAAGCGAGGAACTTTGCTTTGCGATTATGAGTGCGCGCGTGTGAAATTCGTCTTTTTGGCGTTGCCATGTTATTCCCTCCCTATTCCATCAAATCACGAAGAACAGCCAGCCTCGGATCAGGATTGTCCTCCTTGCAGCCGCAGTCTCCGATGTTTTTGTCATACCCGCATATATGGCACAAACCCTTGCAGTTCTCCGAACAGAGTGCCCGCTCCGGCAAATTCAGAAGCAGCGCCTCCCATATATACGGCGTCATTTCTATCTCGGACTCGAAAGCGTCCACAGGTATTACATCAACGTCTCCGTCGTCCGCTTCGTCATCGTCCTCCGGCGCCTCACCACTCAGCGTAAAAAGATACCTCAAATCGCCAAAAATTGCAACCCTCGTTTCGGCAAGACACCTCGAGCAGGGGAGCGTAAATTCGGCGCGGCATATCACGCGCGCGAGTATCCGCTCATTCACGTAAGACGCCTCAATATCGGCATGAATCGGCTCCGCCGGTATGTACTCCTGCCCCCAGTGCGATATGGCGGCGTCAAGCGGAAGAGAAAAGCTCTCGCTGTACGCCGTGCCGTCCTTCGGCACACGCGATATGAGAATTCCGCACCGCCATTCGTCCGGGGGCAGAGAGACTGTATTCATTTTCCCTCCGCAATCCTCTTCGCGTCGCGGGCGATCATCAATTCCTCGTTCGTCGGCACGACCATCACCTTAACCTTGGAGTCGTCCGCGCTGATTACAGCCTCTTTGCCGCGCAGCCCGGCGTTCTTGCCCTCGTCGAGCTTCACGCCCATAAACTCCAAGCCTTTCGTTACGGCGGCACGCACCGAGTCGCTGTTCTCGCCTATGCCGGCAGTGAACACTATCGCGTCTGCGCCGCCCATTACCGCCGCGTACGACGCGATATGCTTCTTCACCGAGGTGCAGAGCATATCAGAAGCGAGCTTCGCGCGCTCGTTCCCCTTCTTCGCAGCTTCCTCCACGTCGCGCAAGTCGCTCGACACACCCGACACGCCTATCAAGCCGCTCTTCTTGTGGAGTATATCGCTGACCTTAGCCGCGTCCCCGTGTTTTGTCACAAGGTGGAGCACTACCGACGCGTCGATGTCTCCGCAGCGGGTGCCCATTAATATTCCGGGCGTCGTACCCATCCCGAGGCTCGAGTCGACGCTCTTCCCTCCGTCAACCGCCGTAATCGAGCTGCCGTTGCCGAGGTGACAGGTAATTATCTTGAGCGACGAGGCCGGCTTGCCCAGTATTTCAGCCGCGCGAGCCGAGACAAACGCGTGGCTCATGCCGTGGAACGAATAGCGGCGCACTTTGTCGTTCTCGTAATACTCGTAAGGTATGCCGTAGATATAGGCCTTGGGCGGCATCGTCTGATGAAACGCCGTGTCGAACGCAGCGACGTTTGTAACGCCGGGCAGCGTGTTCGTCATGGCGTGAATACCCATGAGGTTAGCCGGGTTGTGGAGCGGGGCCAGCGGAACGCAGCTCTCTATCTCCTTTATGACGGCGTCCGTTACCTTAACCGACTTGCTGTAGTTCTCTCCGCCATGCACAATACGGTGCCCGACCGCCGAAAGCTCGTCAAGGCTCTTCAGCGCGCCGACCTCGCGATCGAGCAGCAATTCGAGCACTATCTTTATGGCCTTCGTGTGATCCGCAATCTCCTCCTCACGGACGGTGGATTTGTTATCCTTCGTATGCTTAACACAAGCGCCCGCCAACCCTATCCTCTCGACAAGCCCCTTCGCGAGAACAGCCTCCGTGTCCATCTCGAACAATTGATATTTGAGCGATGAGCTGCCGCAGTTCAAAACAAGAATTTTCATCTGAGATTACGACCTCCTATAAAGTTAAAAGCCAAACCGTGAGGCTGTTCGCCCCACACCCCCGCAAGGGGGCGTTACCCCCTTGACCCCATTTGAAAAGTCAAAAGCCTTTATGTTTTTATATTCACAATAAACCTGTCCGATTATAACACCTCAACCTCCCGAATGAAGAAGTCTCTCGACATTAGCGCTCGTAATTTTTTCGAACTCGTCAGTTGTAAGTAAACCGGCTTCTATCATTTTTTTATATCTCGGATACCTCAGAAGCGGAAAATCCGAGCCGTACAATAATTTTTCACCCGCCCCCGACGCGACAGCACTGCCGAAAATTGAAGGGTTATACACAAAGGGAGCTGCCGCCGTATCGTACCACACATTTTTCAGAGCTGTTTTGACGCCGCTCATCTGCTCGTAAAAAAACAACCCGCCCCCCCAGTGCGCGAACACCACGCGAAGCTCAGGATGATTGACGGCAAATCTATATGCCTCGATCGGGCCAACGCCGCCCTTGCCCGGATAGCCGCGCCCAATCGGTTCAGCGGTGTGTATCATCACAAACAAACCACGCTCATGGCAAACGGCAGCCAAACGCCATGTCTCCTCTATCCTGCTTATATCAAAATCCTGCCCCTCAGGCTGAAGCTCCCCAACGCCAATGGCCCCCAGCTCGGCGCAGCGCTCTATCTCGCCGGCAGCGCCCCGCGCGAGAGGAGGAACAGCTATAACAGGCCTGAGTCTGCCTCCCGAGCGAGCGGCGCAGTCCAAAACATAGTCGTTGCTCTCCCTGCACAGAGCCAAGTCCGAAAAAGCAAAGCCGCAGACAAAGCTCTCACCCACCCCGTCTTCGTCCATAGCGGAGAGAACGTCCTCACCCGCCGCCCATTTATGGACAACACCCGACGCAAGCACGCCGAACAATTTCTCGCGCTCCGCTATGCCTCGCCAATTTTTTACGATGTCAGGGTGATATATGTGTGTATGGACATCAACTATCAAATTTACAGCCCCTATCGTAGGGGCGACCATTGGCCGCCCGTCGTCATGGTTCGCCCGTCGTCATTATATTTATGATTTCCCAAAGGTTTTATCTTTGATCCTTTAGGCGCCTGACAATAATAAATCGAAAGCCGCCCGCTGAGAAACAGCGAACGGCTTTCGCAAAGACAAAGTTATTTAAATTCGACCTTGCCGCCGGCCTCTTCGATCTTCTTCTTGATGTCCTCGGCCTCATCCTTTGAAGCGGCTTCCTTTATCGGCTTCGGCGGGTTGTCGGCGAGATCCTTAGCTTCCTTCAGCCCAAGTCCGGTTATCTCGCGGACGACCTTGATGACGTTGATCTTGTTAGCGCCGTGATCGGTAAGAATTACATCGAACTCCGTCTTTTCCTCCTCCGCCGCGGCTGCGGGAGCGGCGGCAACCGCCGCTACTACGCCCACCGGGGCGGCAGCAGATACGCCGAACTTCTCCTCAAGTTCCTTGACGAGCTCTGAGAGTTCGAGTACCGACATCTCTTCTATAGCCTTTACGAGTTCCTCGCGTGTCATAATATAACTCCCCCTTATTTTATATCGTGCGTACTTGCCGCCTTACGCGGCCTTTTCCTTCTGTTCCGCGATCTGCGACAACGCGGTAACGAGCCCGCGCGCCGGACCGGACAGCACCGTAACGAACGAGCGTATCGGTCCGTTCATGACGCCAAGCAGCTGCGCCAAGAGCACCTCGCGCGGCGGCAGATCTGCGAGCGCTATCACGTCAGCGGCCGAAATCACCTTGCCGCCCATGATGCCGCCCTTTATGACGAGCGCTTCATTGCCCTTCTCCTTGGAGAAATCGCGCAGCGCCTTTGCGGTGGCCGCCGGATCCTTATAAGCGAATACATAGGCGTTCGGCCCGAAGTCTATATCGCGCGCCTCCGGCAGCCCCGACTCACTGAGCGCTATTCGCACGAACGTGTTCTTGGCAATCTTTATCTCGCCCTCGGACGCCCTTACGGATTTACGGACAGCCGTAGCTTTCGATACGGTCAGCCCTCTGTACTCCACTATGTAAATAGCCTGACTTGCCTTAACTTTTTCGGCAAGCAAATCTATCATCTTCCGCTTTGCATCTGTAGGCATAAATTCACCTCCCCTCAGTTATATCAGAAAATTAAAAGCCGGACCCTCCATATAAAGAGAGCCCGGCTCAGATCAGCATATTACATACGCTGTCTCGAACCTCGGCGGGATTCTTCAGCCGCAAAATACGACACCCGCTGTCTTTAGCTCCGGAACATATATAAAAACAAATACAGTGTTTTACCGTTACCCTTTACTCGCCTGTCTCCTTCTGCACCGCAAGGGCATCAACCTTCACACCCACGCCCATGGTCGATGAGATCGATATGCTCTTCAGGTACGTGCCTTTTACAGCGGACGGACGAGCCTTTATAATCGCGCGAAGGATCGTCTGTATGTTTTCGGCGAGCTGAGTTGTGGTGAATGACGCGCGTCCCACGCCATTGTGGATTATTCCGGCCTTGTCGACGCGAAACTCCACGCGGCCGGCCTTTATCTCCTTCACAGCCCCGGCTACGTCCGCAGTAACGGTGTTCGTCTTGGCGCTCGGCATCAAACCCCTTGGCCCAAGCACCTTACCGAGACGACCTATCACCTTCATCATGTCAGGCGTGGCGATCAGCGCGTCAAAGTCGAGCCAGCCGCCGTCTATCTCGGCAACCTTCTCCTCGCCTCCGACGAAATCAGCGCCGGCGTCCTTGGCGTCCTGCTGCTTTTCAGCGGACGCTATTACAAGTACACGCTTCGTGTGCCCTGTACCGTGAGGCAAACCCACCGTGCTTCTAACCTGCTGGTCAGCGTGACGCGGATCTACCCCCAGCTTCACGTGCAATTCGACGCTCTCGTCAAACTTCGCCGTAGCGCACTCCTTCACGAGAGCCACGGCATCAGTGAGCGAGTACTCCCGCCCCGCTTCCACTTTTTCGCTTATCGCTCTGTACCTCTTACTCTTTTTAGCCATTTATACATACCTCCCGTGGTATTCTCGGAAACCGTCAGGTCTCCTCCCACAATATATATTACAGGTTTAACCCGTTAATTAAAGACCGATTTATCGTTAGGAGCCTAAAGGGTAACGATAAAAACCTGACCAACTCCGCCTTATAACGGGTTTAACTCGTTATTTCCACCCCCATCGAGCGAGCAGTACCCTCTATCGTCCGCACCGCCGCTTCCAAACTTCCGGCGTTAAGGTCCTCCATCTTGAGGTTGGCTATATCCTGCACCTGCTTCTTTGTCACCTTGCCGACGAAGTTCTTGTTTGGCACACCGGAACCTTTCTCCTTGCCCGCGGCCTTCTTCAGGAGAATGCTCGCCGGCGGGGTCTTCATTATAAAGGAGAAACTGCGGTCAGCGTAAACAGTTATAACAACAGGTATTATCATTCCCACCTGATCGGCTGTCTTAGCGTTGAACTGCTTGACGAACTCCATGATATTGACGCCCCGCTGCCCCAACGCCGGACCTACCGGAGGCGCCGGAGTAGCCTTACCTGCGGGAAGCTGGAGTTTCAACTCCCCAATTACTTTCTTAGCCAATATAAATTACCTCCTTAAAATCACCGCTGAATCCCGTCAGGTAAGTTATCATACTTAACCGCAAAATAAAAAGCCGGGCTTCCATGCCAGTGTATACTTAAAGCCGCGACACTAATCGCGGCATATAGTTCATCTATACTTTTTCCAAATCGGTATAATCAGCATCGACAACAGTTTCCATACCGCCAAACACGGGGACGCTGAATTTCACCCTCCCCTTGTCCTCTGATACTTCAAGAACGGGACCGACTTGACCAGCAAACGCGCCGCTCTTTACCCTTATAGTATCCCCAACCGCAAAACCAGTCTCCACCTTGGGCTTTGACTGTTCCGTCGCCAATTTCGCCATTATTTCACTGACTTCCTTGGGGGATAACGGCAGAGGGTGATTACCTGACCCAACAAAACCCGTAACGCCGGGGGTATGACGGACAACATACCACGACTGCTCTTCAAGTACCATTTCAACCAATACATAACTGGGGAAAATTTTCCGCATTACGCGCTTTATCTTGCCCTCTTTATTATAGACGCGCTCCTCCATCGGAACAAGAACACGGAATATCCTATCCTCCATGCCCATCGTAGCGATGCGCTGTTCGAGGTTAGCGCAAACCTTATTCTCGTAACCGGAATAAGTCTGCACGACGTACCATTCACGCCCGGCGTCTTTGTTCAGCTTTGCCATCTCAGAAAACGGTTATCAACCGAGTATAAGAGAAGCTATATATGTCAAGGCGGTGTCGATTGCAAATAAATATAGGGAGACAACCACAGTCAATGCTACCACAACCCACGTCGAAGCCAATACCTGCTTCCGAGTAGGCCACGTAACTTTTTTTAACAGCTCGACCTTCGACTCTCGTATAAAGGTGAGAACCTTCTCCATCAACCAGTTCCTCCTAACATCGTCAGCGCAAAACTGCAGATAAATAAGCGTTTACTAAATAACCCCAACGGAATTTCACCGTTTTAAGATGTAGAGCCGATCAGGTTTTATAGTTACCCTTTAAGCTCCTAACAATAAATCAATAATACCAAAAAAATGGCAGGCCTGGAAGGATTCGAACCCTCAACCCCCGCATTTGGAGTGCGGTGCTCTACCAATTAGGAGCTACAGACCTGCGCGCGAAGTTTATTTTACACTATTTTGTTTCTTTGTGCAAGGTGTGTTTTTTGCACCACTTGCAATGCTTCTTTTTCTCCAACTTCTTCTGCGCCTTCTTTTTGTTGACGTGCGTTACATAATTACGGCGCTTGCACTCAGTACACTGAAGCCCTACTATATCAGCCATCTCAACATCACTCCATTATCTCCGTCACGACACCGGCGCCGACAGTGCGGCCGCCTTCGCGGACGGCAAAACGCAAGCCGGGCTCCATCGCTATCGGAGCGATCAGCTTTACCTCAAACGTGCTGTTATCTCCGGGCATCACCATCTCAACGCCATCGG
>BOCB01000021.1 GCA_026002695.1 Synergistales bacterium | reverse complement strand
TGTCGAAGTCCACGGGGCAAATGACCGTCGTGAAAGAAAATTGCAGCGAAACGACGCAGGACGGCAAGCTCTTCGCGGGCAAATCTCGGAACGTATCGTTGCAGGAGGTTCAACGCCCGCTTATGACGCCGGACGAGTGCCGGAGGCTTCCGGGATTAAAGAAGGACTCTAACGGCGACATTACCGACGCGGGCAGTATGCTGATATTCCCTGCCGGATTCTCGGCTATCTTTGGAACGCAGACGCTCTACTTCAAAGACGCCGACATGGACGAGCGCTCGAAGATTCAGCCGCCACAGACGAGTGATAATCTGATTACGAGATAATCTATATTTTTAATGCAGAAAAAGCGGCAGGGATTTATCCATTGTCGCTTTATTGTAAACTTTATAGGTGAACGGCGTATGTGCAAATACCGGCAAACTTGAATTTGACGAACTATCAAGTAAGCGACGAATCATTTATCACCTTTCTGTGCAGAAAAAATATAGTGCGGCATGTCTACACCGCGATAGTGCTTCGTGGAGCGTCCGCGAACGGTCATCCCGTTGCGGATTGCCACGTTCATTGACGCGAAATTAGTGTCACGGATTATTGAATAAACTTCGTTCAATTTGAGCGTTTCAAAAGCATATTTCTTGCATCCGACGGCTGCTTCAATCGCGTAACCCTTATGCCAAAACGCGCGTTGAAACAAATAGCCGATTTCGATAACCTGTTTGCCGTCCGCATCTTGTACAGTAAGGCCGCATTGACCAATCATTTCGCCGGTTTCTTTCAAGATAACCGCCCACAAACCAAAGCCGTCAGTTTGATAACGGGTAAATTGTTTGTCAAGCCACGCTTGTGTTTCTTCATCGCTGAAAGGGTGTTCATAAGCTGCCATCGTTTCAGCGTCTTGTAAAATTTTAGATAGCGCGGGCAGATCGTCGTGTGCCATTTCACGGAGTATGAGCCGTTCTGTTTCAGTAATGGTTTTTATTTTAACTATTCCCCTCTCACAAATTCTAATTTATCCGGGGCTTTCATCTCGAAACAGCGAGTAATATGCCATACGATCACTTTTATATTCTTCAATGGGCGACTTTGCGCGGAGTGGACGTGTAAATCCCAATTTCAACAAAAGTGCGCCCCTTGCGCGACATATTGCCCACCGAAAGAATTTTAACACGTCCTTTTCCTCTGACCGATATAACATCAGAGGCTTCAACCTTCCGGTCGGGCTTTTCACAGAGAATATGGTTGAGGGAGGTCAATCCGCTGTGAATCAGCTCAATGGCTTCATTGCGCGACACGTCAAACCCACCGCCGACCATCATATCCAACCGCAAAGATGCGGCGGTAATGGTTTTGGATATGAGTTCTTCTCCTCTCACAGGCACATCAGACAGAGGCACATCGGTCAATTTGACGCCAACGCTGCCGATTTTCGTGACGCCGCTCAGGATTGTCGCGGCCATTTCGGACAGGCAGACGATATACGCAGGCGTTTCCACCGAAATAATGTCGCCCAAGACCTCGCGCTTTATGCCAAGCGCCATCAGCGCTCCTAAAATATCCCGATGACCGATGGCGTCCTGTTCCCTGTAATCAATCCGAATAGCGCGAAGCAGCTCCTCAATGTCAAAGCTGCCCCAGTCAGGATTCAAAAAGATGGCTAAACGCCGTCGGTCATCTGCGGATTTTCCGGCAACCGCTGACATGTCGTTGTTGTTTACCGCAGCTATTTGATCCAGCCCGCTTTCGAGCACAAGTCTCACATCATTTACACGCGAAAAATGACTGCGGACAACTTTCTGTTCAGCAGGCGTCAAAAATTTTGAGCTGGCCATGCCGATTTTTATCGACCTCTCGGCAAGGTCTTCCATGCGTTGTAAAAATATGTCACTCATAAAATTCTCTTAAATGTTCTGCGGTGAAAATCCGCGAACCCACTATTACTTATCAAAACTTGATAACCTTCGGCTTTTCCTCCGTAAATGAATAAAATACGGCTGTGGCGTCTTTGAGGTACAGAACTTGTGTGTTGTCGTCATCCGCTGAGTACATCTTCTCCAATCCGGGCATAGTGTCTATCAAGAACTGTTTGGCTGTCCTTCTGTCGTCATTGACGACTATGGCCTGTACGCGAACCCATTTGCCCTTGTTATCGAAAGCGCAAATCTCGATCTTGGGGTTGACGGATATTTGCTTTGAGACGCTTTTAACCTTGCCGGTCTGGAAATAAATTTTGCCCTCGAAGATAGCAAGGCTGCCGAATGGCCGGACATGAGGCTGATCGCCCTCCACTGTGGCAAGATAGTAATTATTACACCCCTTGATGAAGTCATACACCTCTCTCACTGCGGCTTCTTTATCGCTCTTTTTTTCAGCGGCCTCGCATGACGGGTTGTGCGTTATCTCGAAAAATACTGACAGTATGAAAACCAGCACAAAATACGCGAGCAGTCTCTTCATTTTTTAATCTCCTCCTCTATGACTTTTTCAGCATTATTTTACCGCAAAAATCCGATACGCGAGCTGAATTGTCTATAACCGATAAAAGCGGTATTACAATCCTTTTATAAACTTGGATTGGAGGAATTATCTTTGACAAAACATTTAATCAACCTTGCACTCATAGGAGCCTCATTTGCAATCGGTCTTGTCGGACTTTCGTCCCTTCAGCCTTTATCCGTCCTGATTTTGGCCGTACCAGTATTATGGATGTTCGCCGGTTCACGCTATACGGCGTTCCTCGTCATGTTCGCTTACAACATCGCCGCGTCGAGAGGGCTTTTTCACGGCGCGGCTGTTTTTCTGTCGGATAATCATACAGCTGTTGAGGCAGCTTATCTTTGGGGAGTGTGGGTGTTTGTGCTGTCGCTGCCGTTCGGGGTATTTTGGAGCGCGGAGAGAAAGCGTAAAGCTGTTTTGCTCGTTCTCGCGTTTATGACAGCGTATGTGATCCCACCGTTTTCGTTCATAGGGATACTGAACCCGCTCGCCGCGTCGGGCTGTATATTCCCGAACTATGGATTTTGGGGGCTTCTCGCAATGATTGGCCTGTATGTTATCTGCGTTATGGATAAGTGCTTTGCCATTACCGTGTTTTGCGTCATTACCTTAATGCCTTTCGAGGCGGGAGTATCAAGCATGGAGAGCAGTGTGAGCGGGTTTATGAGTATCAACACATCATTCGGCAAACTCGGAAGCGGGAGCTTTGCGTTCGAGAGCGATTTTGAACGCGCGTCAATGGTATTTGCGGACTTGAAGAAGCGCGTTTACGGTACATCTGCTGATGTTATCGTTCTGCCTGAAACAATAGCGGGGAGGTTAAATCAGGCGGGCTTGGAACTGTGGAAAAATGAAATCAGGCAGATAGTAAGCGATGATACGGCTGTCATCTTCGGCGCGGAGCTTCCGGTCGGCGACGGAAGGAAGTACGACAACGCCGCTTTAATGCTGTACAAAGGCAACTTTTCGTTAGTCAGTCAGAGAATACCTGTTCCATATTCGATGTGGCGGCCATTTTCAGGAATAGGGGCTAACTTGTATCTGACTGAGGACGCAATTCTCACGCTGCCGGATGGGCGAAGAGCAGCTGTCGTTATCTGCTATGAAGCCTTTCTGACGTGGCCGCGGCTCGTATCCATGATACACAAGCCCGACGTGATAATCTCCATTGCCAACCTCTGGTGGTGCAGGGATACGAGTATACCCGTCTCGATGGAGCGTTTCATCCAGCTTTGGGGCAGGCTCTTCGGCGTGCCGGTCGTAATGGCGAGGAATATGTAACAGAGAAAATCTATACGCTATGATACAATACGTTTATTCACTTCGTAACACGAAGCCTACAATTTTGAAAGGACGTGAATGTGGTATGACAAAAGCGGAACTGGTAAACAGCGTGGCTGAAGCGGTTGAAGCTCTGCTTACATCCATAAAGGAATCTCTCGTAAAGGGTGAGAAAGTTCAAATAGTCGGTTTTGGCAGCTTCGGTGTGCGGGAAAGGGCTGCGCGTAAGGGTCGCAATCCGCAAGACCCGCAGAAGGTAATCAACATCCCGGCAAAGAAAGTTCCCTTCTTCCATGCCGGAAAAGCTCTGAAAGAGGCGGTCAGCGCGCAGAAAAAAATGAACAGCTTTTACGCTCCCCCGATATATCTCAGGGGGAGCGTTTAGGTACACATATTCGGCAACGTTCGCTAACTCTCTTCATTACGCGGCGCTGAAGGAACCCGACAATCCGGCTCCTATGGCAAACATCATTTCGTAGCTTACGGCCCAAACAATCACATCCTGTCTTTAATTATGCTATAATCGCTTCAAGGGGAGAGGAGGTTAACGCAGTGACTTCATTCTCAGAATCTTTCAAAAAAGGCATAAAAGACGCGGAAGCATATAGCCTGGCAGATTTGCTTGCTGAATTTTTTGTCAATCTGTTCAAGTTTGTTTTTTACCTTACAGCTGCCGTATTTACTGCGGTATTCGCAGTAATATCAATGCCAATATTCGCGGCTGTTGGCGCATTACGAGAAGAACACGCGAAAAATAAATCTCTTATCAAAACTTCGTTGAAAGTTGCGGCGGTAATTCTGAATGTTGTTCTGTACATGACAGTGTCCTTAATTGTACTGACCCTCGTGATTTCATTCATTGGTTTATAGAATAAGAGCCCCTCAAAATGAGAGACTCTTATTTTTTGTTCATCTCCTTGTTTCTCTTCCCTATCCTCAAACCTTTGACGAACTTCAACATCGGGTTTTTGTCAGTACCGCCTGTCAGCTCTTCGCGGTTCAGCGTTTCCCCGGTCATAACGTCTATCGGCTCCGGGATATAGTCCCCGAACCCATGTGAGGAGTTCTGTCTCTCGAAATATCCGGCCAAGTACCCCGGCACATCATCCCGGGACAATTTGCGAACACCTGTCCCTATCTCGAAGAGCGTTCGCCATTCCTTGGCGCGAAATTGCAACTCTCGGTCGGGCAGTGAACCATAGACTTCATAAACCTGTTCCCATCCGCCGAGGCACTTTATGACAAAGTGATAGGCCGGAGAGGGAAAACGGACGGAATCATAGTAGCCGTAGCGTTCGAGCGTATATAGAAACAGCCTCCATGCTGCGAGAGACTGTTCGGCAGGCGTACCGTCAATACGGCGGATGATGTCGGACGGTGCAACGGCAAACTTGTCCTCACGGATATACTCGATTACAGCGCGGCGAATACCCTTGAATTCATACGGCATGAGCACCTCGAACATAAACGCGACGGTTTTCTCGTCTCGCTTCGTATTCTTCGCGGCATCATCAGCTAAGTGGATTAGTGAGCAGAAGTCCCGCCAATCGCTTTCGCGCATTTTTGTTCACCCCCGTTCTCAAAATCGCATTCAACTACTTGCCCGAACAAGCTCGGATACGCCTCGGCTAAAATCTCGCGGGGATTACGTTCAGCGGCTCTTTCGTAGACGCTCTTCTCGCGCGGCGCTTCCTGCTCCACGCTGTCAAACTCGCGCTCGTACTTGCCCTCGATGACCTTGACCATGTTCTGTTCGTCCAAACACCAGTCGAGATCAAGCCATTGCTTGTTTTGTTCGGCGGCCTTGCGCAAAAATCCTGCCTGAGAGATACACGAGACGTAATCCCTCCACCACTCCTGCGAAGCTCGTGTTTCAAGCGCGCTAAGACAAGCGCTGAAAGCCTTTCGGCGTTTGTCGGTCATAGTTTGGCAGAGCGGGAAGCCGAGAGGCACAAGCCGTTCGTTCCAAAGTTCCATGAACCGCTCCGGGGTTGCCCTTTCTTTACCCTTACGGGGAGGCTTGGGGTTGCTCTTTGGCTCCTGAGCACTGCGGGTCGTATCGGCCTTGCCGGCGCCCCCCTGAATTAACTCCTCAGGAGGGAGAATCTTTGCCGCCGCCGCAGAAATTTCCTCGCGCGCGAGCGCGTCCGCGCGGGTAGGTCTGCTTCGTCTGCTGAGTACATGTCCTCCAAGGTAAGATTAGGTACGGTAAGGTCAGGTACGGTACTGTCAGGTACGGTAGGTACGGTACTTAGGGGCGTGACGCGCGCGTTACCGTCGTGCTGCGTAACTGTTACATCACCGTTACGTCCGCATGACGCGACACTTTGTTTGCGCTCACGACATGTTTTCGCCCGCGCTTTGTTTGCCTCGCGCCGGTTGTTGTACGCCTCCAACATACCGCCCGTGTATTCGTTCCAGTCATGGACGCTCAACCCGCCGTCAGCGCTCTTGTCGAGAAATCCGGATTCTATCATAGCTTCGACGAACTCCTCCGGGTTCCCTCGCCATCCTGCTTCCTCAGCTATTTCTTCGGGAAAGAATTTGGACAGATTCCCGTCCGGCGCTTGCTCTGTTACGCTCGACCAAAGAGCTATAACATGAGCGTAGGCGAGCAGCTCATCAATATCCAATCTGCGCGCAAGCCTCTTTAGTTTCCTGTGCCGTCTAAGGCCGCATTGAACTTGAACCCACATAAGCATTGCCTCCTCCTTGTTTGTCTGTACTAATAATTTCACTCACCATTGTTACTCAATATCTCGCAGTTCGTCTCGTATCTCGCGCGGCTTGCCAGCCACTTGTCAAGCTCGTCGATTGGGTATCTCACGCACCTCATGCTGTCGCGTGTATACTTCGGCCCCCGGGTGCCTCCGTTAGCGCTTCCCTCCAACCTGCATTTCCGAAGGAATGATTTTGAATGGCCTATGTATCTGGCGGCTTCCTCTTCAATCAATGCCTTTGTCATGATTCCAAAAGAAGGCAGCTTTGGCGATTTTTTATCGCCGAGCAGCTTTTGGTTAATTTCAGCAACAAACGCCTCCATTTCACCTTCACCGCTGTTGATCTGAATCTCACCCACTACCTTCAAACAGCCATTATTGACGACTATGCTGACCATACCGGACATAAACACCATCTCCCAACGAAAAATCAGTTGTTCTATATAGTGTTATAAGCCACAGGAGAGGCCCTTTCGACAAAATGTAAAATTAGAAGCGACAAATTGAGTTGATAATTGTGATAAGTTGACGCTTTAATAGTTGTTGAATGTTGCGAATGCTATCAAATCATAACTGAAAAACTATCGCCAAAATCAAAGACGAATTAATACGCAAAAATAAAATTGCCCTTAGAGGGCAAAAACATCTACACCTTATAATCAGGGCGACAGGGTTTACTCAGTGAGTGGCATTCAACTTTTTAACAGGCTGCCGGATGCCTGTCTTTTTACTACAGCAGATTATGGCCAACTCGTTGATTCAAAATTGCTGAGGCAACTCGGTAATCATGTATAAAATAAGCAAATCGAGTTTGGAGTATCGGGTAAATGGATTACCGAATGTTGAGGGGCAACGAGTTTTAGAAATAGGAGTAAATATGGAGTAAACGAAAATGAAAAGGCTCCGGAGCGAACCGCCCCGAAGCCTTGCAATTACTATGGTGGAGCTGATGGGATTCGAACCCACGGCCTCCTCCGTGCGAGGGAGGCGCGCTCCCAACTGCGCTACAGCCCCAAAGCAACGTTAATAAGTTTATCGCCGCAACGTATTCTTGTCAACCTCAAACCACAGTTTTACTCATTGGAATTCGCCTTTTCGTTGTTACTGTCCAGAGAGGGCATCCGGAGAAATCGGTGAACGGCGCGGTGTAAATGATTTTGGTTTCATCTACCTCTCCGCCATTGCCGACCTCACCGTATCCTCTATCCTCTTCGCGCGGGAGGCGATCTCGTCCTTCGTCCAGCCGAGCTTTATCGTTATCGATACAGCGCGTGAGATTATCTCGTCGGATTTGAAGCTCACCTTGGAGTAATCGGGCATCGCGTTCAATATATCGCTCGATATAGGGGCGGCGAAGCGGCGGTTCTTGAAGTGATCCCACTTTCTGATATAGTGCCAGTTGTTGTCGTACCAATGGAATACGCCGTCGATGCCGGCGGCTTTGAGCGAACTTGCCGCGCGTCTCGCGCTCTCCTCCGACGGCATAAAGAACGAGAGAAACGTCGCGCTGTCGCCGTCCGGGTCGGGCAGGCGGCGGAATGTCAAGCCCTTGACCGACGACAGGGCGGCCTTAAGAATTTTCTTCGTCTCGCGCTGTATGCCGACGAACCTGTCGGTCTTTGCTATCTGGGCGCAGCCTATCGCGGCGTGAAGCTCGGACACGCGGTAGTTATACCCCGCGAACGGATGCCCCTCAGCGCCCCTGTCCTCGTTCGAGTGATCGTGCCCGTGGTCGTGGTACATATCCGCCCGTTCGTAGATTTCCTCGCTGTTCGTCAGGACGGCTCCCGCCTCGCCGCAGGTTACCATCTTGTTGAAGTCGAACGAATAGCAGCCGGCGTCGCCGATTGTCCCGAGCGCGCGCCCCTTGTACGCCGCGCCGAACGCCTGACAGGCGTCCTCCAACAGCAGCAGGTTCTTCTCCTTCGCTATTTGGCTGAGCTCGTCTATCTCAGCCGACGCGCCGCACATGTGAACGGGCATTATCACCTTCGTGCGCGGCGTTATAGCGGCCCGCGCCGATTCCGGCGACAGGCACAGCGTATCGTCGACGTCCGCGATTACCGGCGTCGCTCCCGCGGCGATTATCGACTCGAAGCTCGCCACGAACGTGAACGCGGGCATTATAACCTCGTCGCCCGCCCCGACGCCAAGCGCGGCCAGCGCCACGGTCAGCGCGGCCGTTCCGTCAGCGACGAGCAGCGCATGTTTCGCCCCCGTGCGCTTCGCTATCGCCTCCTCCATCTCCCGCGCCTTCCACACCCCGCCGCGCGCGGCGCCGAAGCCATACCGCATAAGCACGCCGCGCTCCATTACCTCGTTTATCTGCTTCCTCTCCTCGTCGTCAAACAGCTCGAAACCGGGCATTTATATCACGTATCCTTTCTGAAAGGGTAACGATCAAAGGCCTTTACATCTTCCGGCGTATCTATCTCTATGCTGTCGCGTTCCGTCTCGATGCAGCGGATTGTCCAGCCGTTCTCTATGACGCGCAGCATTTCGAGGTTTTCGCTCCGCTCTAACGGCGTCTGAGAGAGATCGGCGAACTCTAACAGCGCCTCGCGTCTCCACGCATAGGGGCCGATGTGCTTGTAATACTCCGCGCCTTCGTTTCTCGGAAAGGGTATCGGCGAACGGCTGAAGTAGAGCGCCCTGCCGTTTCGGTCGAAGACGGCCTTCACTATTGACTCCCGCATGACCTCCGCCGGGTCGTCTATCCTCTTGACAAGAAGAGCCAATTTTATGCCGTCCTCCGCCCGCAAAGCCTCCACCATCGGATCGATAACCTGCGCGCACACGGTCGGATCGTCCGCCTGTACGTTCAGCACATACCTGGACGGCACTTCGCGCGCGGCAAAAGCAACGCGATCCCCTCCGGTAGGGAGGCTCTCCGGCGTAATCACGGCGTCTCCTCCGGCGTTTCTCACGACCTCAGCGACCCGCTCGCTGTCGGTGGCGACTATCACCCTGTCGACAAGCCGGCTGCTCCTCACGCCGTCCAAGACGTGAAGGACGAGCTCGCGTCCGCGCAGTTTCAGGAGGGGCTTTTCAGGCAGCCTCGTGCTTTGAAGGCGGGCCGGTATTACGGCAAGCGTCTCAGTCATATGGAAATACTCCGCTTGCGATCCATTATCCCGTCTCGGCGTTCCGATGTGAACAGAGCGTTCACGAGCGTCTGGTATTCGGGCAGCTCTTTGTCGAACCATAGGAGCTTCATGCCGAGGAGCTCCTCCGTTATCATCGAAACGTCGAAACCCAATGATTCTACCGACGGACGCATTTTATCCGGAAACCTGCACGGTTTGCCGCCGGGGCGCGCGCAAGTATCGCATATCCCGCACGTTCCTCCGGCGGCGGCGAGAGAACCGGGGCAGTCGGCCTCGATTCCGCGCAGCAGCTCCTGCAAGTCCTTATTGGCCTTGCGCATCAGCTGAACCGCCGTGTCGAGGACTTTCTCCTTCGTGTCGGCGCGGGCGCGGGTTTCATCGTCGTAGGTCATTTTGACGCCGAACAGGTAGGCGTGTTTGTAGCGTCCGAGCAGCTCGGGAACGTCGAAGCCGAACGGCGGGCACGACCATTTGCCGCCGTGATTCGGGCAGGGGACGCAATAGCCCCATACCCTGTCCGGGAAATGAAAGCGCGAGACGAGCTCCGCCATATCTATGACG
This sequence comes from Synergistales bacterium, assembly GCA_026002695.1. Taxonomy (GTDB): domain Bacteria; phylum Synergistota; class Synergistia; order Synergistales; family Synergistaceae; genus BOCB01. Next base: position 15,391 of record BOCB01000021.1, on the reverse strand, counting down.
CAAGTATCGAGCGATACGTCCTTCATTACGGAAACACCTCCATGATAGGGTAAACATAAAATCCCTGTAAAAGAATATCACAATAACGCGTTGTTGTTGTATATTATATATGTCTGGAATACACAAGAATTCATACAGCTTCCGCCGCTTGTTTAATGTAAGAGACTCTGTTTCTATCGGAAGGAGGCGCGAGCATGTTTTATACAGTAAAGGAAGTCAGTCCGCTCCCGGAGTACCGTTTATTAGTGAGTTTTGGGAACGGGGAACAGAAGCAGTATAACGTGAAACCCTTGTTTGATAAATGGGAAGCCTTTCAGTCTCTGTTCCTCACTAAAGGCTTGTTCGAACAAGTGCGCGTTGATACGGGAGGTTACGGCGTCAGTTGGAACGATGAGTTAGACCTGTCATGCAACGAGCTTTACAATAATGGGGTAAGGGTATAGCGCGGGATGCGGGAAATCATTTAATGGGGGGCATGCTATAAATGCTGATCGGGTATTTTGACGGGGCGTCTCGCGGCAACCCGGGCAAGGCGGGGGCGGGGGCTTGCATCGTCAGCGGCAAGGCTCTCGTGTGGGAGTGCGCGGAGTATCTCGGAATCAAGACCAACAACGAGGCCGAGTACGCGGCGCTTGCCCTGCTCCTCGCCGAGGCGCGGCGCCGCGGCGTCACAGAGATCGAGGCGCGCGGCGACAGCAAGTTGGTCGTGAGCCAGATGAAGGGCGAGTACAAGGCGAAGACGCCTCACATCGCCGTTCTTCGCGACGAGGCTCGCCGATTGGCCGAGGGCATGAAGGTCAAATTTACGTGGATACCCCGCGAGGAGAACAAACAGGCCGACGCGTTGTCGAACAAGGCAATCGACGACGAGGTCAAACCCGTTGCCGAAAATCCTCCAGCGCCGAAAAAAGACGCGCCGGGACAAAATACCAAAAAGCTCGCGCTTCGCGAGACTATAGAGGCTCGCGAGAGGGAATGGCTCTCGGCGGCGGCGGCTCTTGCCTCGAAGAGCAAGGGGCGGCTGCGGGACGAGCCCGAGTGCCCGATAAGGACGGTCTTCCAGCGCGACAGGGACAGGATAATACACAGCAAGTCGTTTCGCAGGCTGAAGCACAAGACTCAGGTGCTCTTCCTGCCTGAGAGCGACCACACGAGGACGCGCCTCACGCACACGCTCGAGGTCGCGCAGATAGCGCGTACTATCGCGCGCGCCCTCCGCCTCAACGAGGACCTCACAGAGGCAATCGCGCTCGGGCACGATCTCGGACACACCCCCTTCGGGCACGCCGGGGAGCGAGCTCTGCGCGCGGTGGCGGCCGAGCATGGACTGCCGCCCTTTCATCACTCGTATCAGAGCTTGCGCGTGGTCGATGTATTGGAGCGCGGCGGGCATGGGCTGAACCTTACGTGGGAGGTGCGTATGGGCATTGTGCAGCACTCGAAGGGACAGGTGGACGTAAAGGACGGCTTTGCGCTCGCGCGCCCGTCGTCGACGGAGGCGTGGGTGGTGCGCGTCTCGGACTCGATAGCGTACCTAAATCACGATCTCGGCGACGCGCTCGGCTCGAAGCTTATCTCCGTAAGCGACGTGCCTGAGGGAGTGCTCGCGGTTCTCGGGCGCACCCACAGCAAGAGGATAAACTCGTTAGTCAGCGACGTGATAGAGAGGAGCGGAGAAACAATCGCGTTCAGCGAGCCGATCCTCGAACAGGCGGAGGCGCTGCGGCGTTTCCTGTTCGAACGCGTCTACTTGAACGATGCGATAAAGGCCGAGGAACCCAAGATAGAGCGTATAATCAGGGCGCTCTTCGAGAACGCCCTGCGCGGGGGCCTGACCCCGAGGGAAGCGGCGGACACGGTCTCCGGCATGACGGACAGGTACGCGGTGAATATGTTCCGCAATATGAAAGGCTGATTTGAACGATAATTAAGATAAAATATTTTTATCACATCCACGGCCAGCCGGCGTCGCGGCCCAGCAGCGCGGCGAGGTGCCGTACCAAAAAGCTGCCCGTAAACAGCACGAAGACGCTTCCCGCCGCGAGGAACGGTCCCAGCGGTACGGCGTCCTTGCGCGTGACGCGCTTCATTATGAGCAGCGGAAGTATCACTATCCCTCCGGCGAAGAACCCCGCGTAGAGGGACAGCGCGCAGTACCGCAGCCCCATCGCGCCTCCGATGCCGAGCATGAGCACCGCGTCGCCCCAGCCCATTCCTCCCCTGCTGATCAGTATTATCACAGCGATGACGCCGAAGCCGAGAGCCGCCCCATACACGCCGTCAAGCGCCGCGGGCCGGCCGCCGTAAGCGAGTCTCAGAGCTATCCCTATCAGGCCGAGCGGAATGGCCCCCCAGTCGTATATAAAACCGTTCTCGATGTCGGTCAGCGAGTTGAACAGTCCGAACCATAGCGCGGCGAGCGACAGGACGAGCGCCGGAGACAAGCCCCATCTTATAAACAGCCCGCACGTCAGCACAGAAGAGACCGCCTCCGCCGCAAAATGCCTCCGCGCGATCTCATTGCCGCAGTAACGGCACTTGCCGCGCAAAAATATAAACGAGAATATCGGGACCAAATCCGCCGCGGAGAGAGTCCTCCCGCACTTATCGCAGCATGACCGCTCGGAGCCCCACCACTTTCGCCCCCGCGCCGCCCTCATCGCTGTCGCGTTGATAAAGGATCCGGCGCAAGCGCCGGAAAAAAGCGCGGTCAGTATTGCAATTACGCCCGGAATCTGAGAAGATAATAACAAGTCATTCAATCTTAACACCCCTTATAAGGAGGAGATTTCCATGCCCATAATCCAAGTCCATTTGATAACCGGACGCTCGACAGAGGTAAAACGCAAATTCGCCGCCGATGTTACGAAGCTCGCCTGCGAACACCTCTCCACCGTCCCTGAGCACGTCAGGGTCATATTCCACGACATGCCCCGCGAGGATTTCGCCATAGGCGGCATACTATCCTGCGACAAGGACAAATAAATAATTAAGACCGTGGGGGCAATCCCCCCACGCCAACTTCCCCATTAGTATATCATCTTGCCGATTTTCGGGCAAAATTTCTTTGACTAGTCTTGACATATACGCGATAGGCTGATATTCTTATCGCGTTGATGATGAGTTTAGCGCTCGTTCGGCATGAGTGCTAATAGGGAAGCGGTAATTAAATCGCGGGCAGGTTTTTATCGTTACCTTACTAGGCTCCTGTCAATAAAAATTTTTCGGGGGTGGGACGCGATGCTGACCGAGAGACAATTAGAGGTTCTTTTATCCGTCGTGTGCGAGTTCATAGAGAGCGGCGATCACGTTGGGTCGCGTACTCTCTCGAAGCGCTATCTTACCGGCAGGAGCGCCGCCACTATAAGGAACGAGATGGCCGACCTCGAGGAGATGGGTTATCTCATGCAGCCTCACACGTCGGCGGGCAGGGTGCCGACCACGAGCGCGTACCGCATCTTCGTTGATTCGGTGCTCCGGCGCAGGAAAGAACGCGCCTCGGGCGAGGGCGAGTGGGTGGAAAATCTCAAGGCCCACCGTGACGGCGTGGAGGGAGCTCTCGCGTCCGCGTCCGAGCTGCTGTCTAATTTGTCGAGCTATGTCGGCGTCGCGGCCGTCAGGCAGCTGCGGCAGGCGAGATTGAACAAGATAGATTTCATACGGCTGAGTTCGCAGAGTATGCTGCTCTTGGTCGTATTGGAGGGCGGCGTCGTACATCACAAGGTCGTTCCGATGGAGTACGACCTGTCGCAGGATGCCCTCGAAGACCTGGCGCGGAGGATCAACGCGCTCTCAGGCAACGAGTGGGGCGAGATCAGGGCCGCGCTTCGGAGCTACATCGCGCAGGAGTTAAGCAGATACACGGACTCGTGCCGCGTGGCTCTGGACGAGCTCGACAAATTTCTGTCGAGCGACAGGACGTCGGTTTTTACCGGTTCGCTGTCGAACTTGTTCAATGTGCCGGATTTTCAGGATATAGGGCGTTTTCGGGCACTCTTCTCCATATTGGAGCAGGAGAGCGCTATGGCCGACCTCTTGCGCAAGTGCGACGCGGCTGACGGCCTGAGCGTCGTGATAGGCGGCGAGAAGGGTTTGCCTGAGCTCGAGAACTTCTCGCTGATAGTCTCATCGTCGAGCGCCGCCGGACAGAAGACGATGCTCGGCGTCATAGGCCCTAAGAGGATGAATTATGAAAAAGTGATCTCGGCTCTGGACAAGGTTCTGTACGAAATAAGCGACCTTGACGAAAGCACGGAGGTGGAGTGATAAAATGCCGGCGGATAATGCGGGTAATAACAATCAGGAACACGATACTGAACCGAAAGACACTTATGAGCGCGAACTCCCCATCGGCGAGAATGTGTACGTGTTGCTCGACGAGGCGAGGAACGAGGCGGAGGAGTACAAAAAAGAGGCCGCTCATGCCAAGGCGGATTTCTACAACTACCGCGCCCGCGTAGAGCGGGACAGGGCGAGGGACAGAACCCTCGCGGCGGAGAGCGCGGTGGAGTCGCTGCTGCCCGTCTTGGATAATTTGGACAGGACGCTCGAAGCCGTGCCGGATAAGGAGTCCTCGCTCTGCAAGGGAGTGTCGATGGTGCAGAGGCAGTTTCTCGCGGCGCTGAAAAACCTCGGCCTCTCCGTAATAGAGACCGACGGCAAGTTCGACCCGTCGCGGCACGAGGCGGTAATGACCGTCGGCGTGACTGACGACGAGGAGGACGGCAAAGTGCTCGAAGAGCTGCACAGAGGCTATATCCTCGGAGGCAAAGTCCTCAGCGCCGCAAAGGTGAAGGTAGGCAAGAAAAAACAGTAGGGGCGGGGTTCGCCCGCTCATTTCTTTCTAAGGAAACAAAGAGCCGGCTAAGGTTTTATCGTTACCCTTCAGGCTTCTAATAATAATATAGATTTTAGGGGGTATTTCAGATGGCTAAAATAACGGGAAAAGTTATAGGTATAGACCTTGGAACCACTAATAGCTGCGTCGCGGTCAAGGAAGGGGATAGCGTCACAGTTATCCCGAACGCGGAGGGAAGCAGGACGACGCCGTCCGTAGTGGCGTTCACTAAGGACGGGGAGCGCCTCGTCGGACAGCTCGCCAAGCGTCAGGCGGTAGTGAACACGGAGCACACCGTAATCTCGATCAAGAGAAAGATGGGCTCCGACTATAAGGTAAACATAGAGGGCAAGGCGCACAGTCCGCAGGAGATCTCGGCTATGATACTCCAGAAGCTGAAGAGGGACGCGGAGGAATATCTCGGTACGCCGGTAACTCAGGCGGTCATAACGTGCCCGGCGTACTTTACGGACGCGCAGCGTCAGGCGACGAAGGACGCGGGAACGATAGCGGGCTTGGAGGTTCTCCGCGTCATAAATGAGCCGACCGCGGCCTGCCTCGCTTACGGGGCTGACAAGGAGGGCGAGCACAAGATACTCGTATTCGACCTCGGCGGCGGCACGTTCGACGTCTCGATACTCGACGTCGGCGACGGGGTGTTTGAGGTTCTCGCGACGTCGGGCGACAATATGCTCGGCGGCGACGACTGGGACAATAAAGTCGTCGATTGGATGATAGAGGAGTTCAGGAAGAGCGACGGCGTAGACCTCAGGAAGGACAAGATGGCCGTACAGCGTCTGCGCGAGGCCGCCGAAAAGGCCAAGATAGAGCTGTCCTCGATGGCGGAGACCACCATATCCCTGCCGTTCATAACCGCCGACCAGAACGGCCCGAAACACTTTGAGCTCACCCTCACGAGGGCGAAGTTCGAGGACTTGACGAGGAATCTTTTGGAGCGCGTCGTGCGCCCGACGGAGTCCGCGCTCAAGGATGCCGGGCTGAAAGCGTCCGAGATCGACAAGGTTCTGCTCGTCGGCGGCTCCACCCGTATGCCGATGGTGCAGAAGAAGGTAAAGGATCTGCTCGGCAAGGATCCGACAAAGGGAGTGAACCCGGACGAGTGCGTCGCCGTAGGCGCGGCTTTGCAGGGCGCTATCCTCTCCGGCGAGCATAAGGACATAGTATTGGTCGACGTAACGCCGCTCTCCCTCGGCTTGGAGACTATGGGCGGAGTGTTCACGAAGATAATCGAGCGCAACACGGCGATACCGGCGTCGCGCAGCCAGATTTTCACCACGGCGGCAGACAATCAGCCGCAGGTCGAGGTCCACGTCCTCCAGGGCGAGCGCGCGATGGCCGCCGACAACGTCACGCTCGGCAAGTTTACGCTCGACGGGATTCCCTCGGCGCCGCGCGGCATACCTCAGATAGAGGTGACGTTCGACATCGACGTCAACGGCATAGTGAACGTTACTGCGAAGGACAAGGGCACGGGCAAGGCGCAGCACATCACTATACAGTCGTCGCGCCTCTCGGACGCCGACATAGAGAAGATGCGTCACGACGCGGAGAGCCACGCGGACGAGGACAAGCACAAGAAGGAAACAATCGAGGCGCGCAATGAGGCGGACTCCGTAGCGTACAACGCCGAAAAATCCATCAGTGACCTCGGCGACAAGGTGAGCGATACGGAGAAGGCCGAAGTTGAGGCGAAAATATCCGAGCTGCGCGAGCGGATGCAGTCCGATGACATATCGGCCATAAACGCCGCGAAAGAGGAACTGCTCAAATCCCTGCACCCGATCGCTGAGCGCGCCTACGCGCAGGCGCAGGCCGCGTCGGATGAGCAGGCGGCGCCGGAGCAGGGCAGCGAAGCCGCCTCGGACAGCTCGACCGTAGACGCGGATTTCAAAGAATCCGGCGAATAAGACTAACGGGCGGCAGAATGCCGCCCCTGCCAATCATTTGTAACATTAAAATTTTTTTCGTGAGGTGAGCGCCGTGGCAGCTTCCGGCAAAAAAGACTATTACGACATATTAGGCGTATCCCGGAACGCTTCCGCGGACGAGATAAAGAAGGCGTACCGCAAGCTGACGAGGAAGTACCATCCCGACGTGAATCAGGGCGACGCGGAGGCCGGTAAAAAATTCAAGGAGATAAACGAGGCGCACGACGTGTTGAGCGACCCCAAGAAAAAAGCTCAGTACGACCAGTTCGGCTTCGTCGGGGACGCGCCGCCCCCCGGCGAGGGCGGCGGGTTCGGAGGCTTCGGCGGTTTCGGCGGCATGGACGGCGAGACGCTGGAGGACCTCTTCGGCGGTTTCTTCGGGGGCAGAGGGCGGGGCCGCGGCGCGCCCAACTCTCCTCGGCGCGGCTCCGACCTCGAGATGAGGATGGCCATAGACCTCGAAACCGCTTACAGAGGCGCGACGAAGGATGTGGAGGTTCCGCGCGAGGAGACCTGTCCGACATGCTCGGGCAGCGGCGCGGAACCGGGCTCCGACGTGCAGAGCTGTCAGGCTTGCGGAGGCAGCGGACGCGTCGAGCAGGTGATAAACACACCGTTCGGGCAGATGCGCCAGACGGGCGCGTGCGCGAAGTGCGGCGGCACGGGCAAGGTAATCACGAAGCGCTGCGCCGAATGCGGAGGAGCCGGAAGGGTAAGAAAAACGCGCAAGTTAGAGGTCAAAATACCCCCGGGCGTCGACACCGGCACGAGCCTTCGCATGGGAGGCGCGGGCGAGGCGGGGCGCAACGGCGGGCCTTCGGGAGACCTCTTCATCGTACTGAACGTGAAGCCGGACAAACGCTTCGAGAGGTCGGGCGACGACCTGCATATCAGCGTGGAAATATCCGTGCCGCAGGCGGCTCTCGGCACTACGATACACGTGCAGACCTTTGACGGCTCGGAGAACCTCGACGTACCGGCAGGCACGCAGCCGGGCGCGACGCTGCGGGTAAGGGGCAGGGGGATGCCGAAGCTGCGCGGCGGCGGCAGAGGCGACATGCACATACACGTCAGGGTGACGGTTCCGAAGAATTTGTCGGACAACGCCAAGCGCCTGATGACTGAACTCGCCGACGAATTGAAGGTCAATGTTTCAAAGGCCGGCACAAAGGAAAACAAGGAGAGCAAAAAAGAAAACCTCTTCGACTGGATGAAGGATAAGTTTTCGTAGGGAAGGGCTGAATCGGGGGGGCGCCATTCGCTGAACGGCAGTCCCCCCGCGTCCCGTTCGGTACTTCTGTTTGATGGGAATTGGAAATTCTTGTATAATATGGAATCGGAATCCAAATTATACAAAGACAGGATGACAGAAATGCCTGATTTAGAAAGAACATTGCAGCCGATTGTGAGGAAAATCTCCGAGGGTTTTCGCGTCTTGCTGCTGAACGGACAACGGCAGGTGGGCAAGTCTACCCTGTTGAGCAATATGTCAAAGGGGACGAAGCGCGGCTATGTATCCTTGGATAACATGGCCGCCCGCAAGTTGGCGCAGACGGACCCGGAGTTGTTTTTACAGCAAAACCCGCCCCCGGTGATTATTGACGAAGTTCAGTACGCGCCTTCGCTGTTTCCTTATATCAAAATCTATGCCGATAGCCATCGGGACGACAAAGGGGACGGCGCGCTGTATCCGATAGAAATCAAAAAGACCGCGAACCCGGGGTTAAACGACTGCAAAAGTTTTTGCTCGCTCCCAAAACTGCAAAAGAAAGTCGGCCTCGGCGCGATTATATGTCTGCAACCCGAGCGAATCCCCCTCTCCCGCGAAGTGGTATCGATTCCGGTTTGGGAGGTTTGAAAATGCAGGTCCAAGGGGAACGTACCGCGAGCGGTTTTCAGGCTTCTGATTGACAGACTAAGCAAATGATGTAATACTATCGGCTGTTAACATAAAGATGCGCGTTTATACTTCGTGGATGGGGGAGAGCGAAATGCTGCGAGCGGCGGCGAATTTGCAAAAAAATTACACAAATTTGCAAAAATCGCTTGACAAAACAATAATACCCGCTATCCTTGTCTGTCTGTCTGTCTGTCTGCGCTTCGTAAAAGCGGCTTTTTCTTTTTAACCACTTCTAATTTCCGATACAAAACATACAACTTAATAATATTGCCGCACTGCGCGGCGTTGTGCGGGCTTATCCCGCTAACGCTGAATGTCGTGTTGCGGGGAACTATTCGCAATGTATGATGCCTGCATAATCGGCGGTTGCGGTCACGTCGGGCTGCCTCTCGCTATCGCGTTAGCGAGCAAAGGGAAAAAGGTTTGCGTTCAGGACATCAACGCAAGCGCGATTGAGCGTACATTGAGGGGCGAAATGCGCTTTTACGAAGAAGGCGCGGAGCCGCTGCTGAAACAAGCCCTTGCGGACGGAACTCTGTCGGCAACAACCTCCCCGACGTGCATATCGGAATCGGAAGCAGTCGTGTTAATCATCGGAACGCCCGTTGACGAACATCTGAACCCGAGGTTCGGGCTGATTGAGGAACTAATCGAGCAATACTCCGATTACTTCTATGACGGACAAGCTCTCATTCTGCGCAGTACACTCTATCCCGGACTCAGCGCGAAAGTCAGGCAATGGTTTGAGCGTAAAGGGAAACACCTGCATGTCGCGTTTTGCCCGGAGCGTATACTTGAAGGCAAGGCAATGACGGAGCTTGAAAAACTTCCTCAGATCATCTCTTCGTTCAGCGAAGAGGGGCTTGCCGCCGCCCGAAAAGTATTCTCCGCGCTGACTAATGACATTCTCGTTGTTCAGCCGATTGAGGCGGAGCTGGCAAAATTATTCACCAACACGTGGCGCTATATCAAATTCGCCGCCGCGAACCAATTCTATATGATTGCGAACGATTACGGACTGGATTTTTACAACATCTACTACGCCGTAACGCATAATTACGACCGCGCCAAAGATTTGCCGCGTCCGGGGTTTGCCGCGGGGCCGTGCCTGTTCAAGGATGCTATGCAGCTCGGAGCGTTCAACAACGGCGAGTTTTATCTCGGACACGCAGCCATGCTCGTCAATGAGGGCTTGCCGAACTATATCGTCAAGAAGCTGAAAGAGAAGTACGACCTCGAAAACATGACGGTCGGCGTACTCGGTATGGCATTCAAGGCGAACTCCGACGACATCCGCGAGTCGTTGTCGTACAAACTGAAGAAAATACTCAATGTCGAGGCGTGGCAGGTGCTTTGCGCTGACCCGCTCGTTGACGACAAGCGCCTGCTGCCGCTTGAAGAAGTGATTGAGCGGAGCGATGTTATCATTATCGCAACCCCGCATAACGAATACAAAAATCTCAAACTTGACGGAAAGATTGTCGCTGACATTTGGAATGTTTTAGGTAACGGGGGAATTGTCTGATGAAAATATTGGTAACGGGTTCCGCGGGTTTCATAGCCGGCTATCTCGTCGAGGAACTGCTGAACCGAGGACACACGGTAGTCGGCATCGACAATTACAGCAAGTACGGCTTCGTTGAGAAAAGCTACGACAGCCACCCAAATTATTCTGTTACAAAGGGCGACGCTAAGGACTTACCTTTGATGAAAGAACTTGCCGAGGACTGCGACCAAATAGTCGCCATTGCGGCGATGATTGGCGGCATAACCTACTTCCACGAGTATGCGTATGACCTGCTCGCCGAAAACGAACGCATTATCGCGTCCACATTTGACACGGCAATATGGGCGCGCAAAGAGAAAAAGCTAAAGAAAATCAACGTGCTGTCGTCGTCGATGGTGTACGAGAGCGCGCTGATCTTCCCGTCGCCCGAAGGCGAGCAGTTAAAATGCCCGCCGCCGCTGTCGACCTACGGGTTTCAAAAACTGGCGTGTGAATTTTTCGCAAAGGGCGCGTTTGAGCAATACGGATTGCCGTACACGATCATCCGTCCGTTCAACTGCGTCGGTGTCGGTGAACGCCGCGCTAAAAACGAAAAAGAGATAATGTCGGGCAATGTCAGGCTCGCCATGAGCCACGTCGTACCGGATTTGGTACAAAAAGTCGTCAAGGGGCAAGACCCGTTGCACATTCTCGGCACGGGCAATCAAATTCGCCACTACACCTACGGCGGCGACCTTGCCGAGGGCATTCGCCTGTGCGTCGAGAGCGAGAAAGCCGTCAACGAAGATTTCAACCTCTCTACGCCTGTTTCAACGACGGTGCTTGATCTTGCCGAAATGATCTGGAAGAAAATCAACGGCGATAAACCGTTCAGCTATACAAGCGACAAGGCGTATGAGTACGATGTGCAAAAACGTGTGCCATCCGTTGAGAAAGCAAAGCGCGTACTCGGTTATGAGGCAAAGACGAATTTATCGGATACGCTTGATGAAGTGATACCGTGGATTGTCGAGCAAATAAAGCTGGGTAATATCTGAAACAAATGATAGACATTATTGTGCCTGTCTTTAACGAAGGGGCGAACATTTTGAAGTTGTTCGCTAAAGTAGGACAAGCTATCAAGAGCAGCAAACGCGTAACCGTCATATACGACTACGATGAGGACAATACCGTGCCTGTAGCGCGCGAACATATGGGCGAATACGGCTATGAAATTCGCTTGCAGAGGAATCTGATAGCCCGAGGCGCGCTTAACGCCATAAAAACGGGATTTCAGGTCAGCACTGAGGACAAAGTGCTTGTTATTATGGCGGATTTGTCGGATTCGCTCGAAATAGCTGACAAAATGGCAGAGCTGCTCGACAACGGCTATGACTTGGTGTGCGGTTCACGCTATATGAGCGGCGGCAAACAGCACGGCGGACCCTTGTTGAAAGGGTTGTTTTCACGCTGCGCGGGCGTGTCGCTGCATATTCTCACGAGGATACCGACGCGCGATGTGACGAACAGTTTCAAAATGTACTCGCGGCGTGTGTTGGAGCGTTTTACCGTCGAAAGCACGGGCGGCTTCGAGCTTGGCATAGAGCTTACCGTCAAGGCGTATGTTCACGGTATGAGAGTTACCGAAATTCCGTCGCAATGGTACGACCGCGCCGAGGGCGAGAGCAATTTTAAGATGTGGAAATGGCTGCCGAAATACTTGCGCTGGTATTTTTACTGCATAGGCAAAACTTGGTTTGGGAGGAACAAAAAAGCGTGATTTATGTAAGCAAGCAATACAACGCCTAAAAAGGGAGCCCGGCATGGATAATAATATGCAGTCGCTGTACGCAAACCGCTTTGACGGTGAGTTGGAGAGCAAAAACGCAATGTGGCGTGTGCTGTGCAGACACTTTTTCCAAAAGTATGTAAACGCCGCAAAACAGGACGGCAGTCTTCGTGTTGCCGATGTCGCCGCCGGATATTGCGAGTGGATTAACAATATCGAAGCTACGGAAAAATACGCCGTCGACATGAACCCCGATACCGCGAAATTTGCCGCGGACGGCGTGAAATCGATTACCGGCGGCATTGACGCGCTTGCCGCTGAAACAGGCAGCGGCTATTTTGACTGCGTGTTTATGAGCAATTTCTTGGAACATCTGAACTCAAAAGAGGAAGTTCAGACTGTTGTAACGCAAGCGTGGCAGATGCTGCGTGACGGCGGCCGGCTGATGATATTGCAGCCGAATATCAAATATGTAGGAGGTAAATATTGGGATTTTTTCGATCACAAGACGCCGCTGACCGAGCAAAGTTTAACGGAATTGGTCGACATGATCCGCGCCGAAGGGAAGGGAAGGGAAGGGAAGGGAACCTTCGTCGTCAAAAGATTCCTGCCTTACACCACAAAAAGCGCGCTGCCTAAATCTCCGTGGCTTATTCGGCTGTATCTGCTCCTGATGCCGATATCCGGCTGGATATTTGGCGAACAGAGCTTTATGATATTTGAAAGGTGAGTGCGCAAAATACAGCGCGGCAAAACGGAAGACAAGTCCAATTCCAAGCTGCGTGGTATTTCTATTGCCTGAAATACTCTTGGTTTTCAAAAAGGCGAAATAAATTGAGCCCGCGGAAGGAGAGTTAAATTAATGAAAGAAATTAAAAAACCTCAAGATTACAATTTTTTGTTCGTAGCATTTGCCATTTTATTTGTCTGCTGGCAAATAAAAAATTATACCGGACTCCCCGGCGCCGGTTTGGATCCGTCATGGCAATTGGCTCTCAATTGGGCTCATCTGAAGGGTTTGCAATGGGGCAAGGACATTTTGTTTACATACGGCCCATTATCGTACCTTTTCCTTCCGTTAGCGGGTTTTTCAAATTACGCGGAGGTAACAATCATAAACAACGCTATCACGATATTTTCTTCGTTGGCAATAATTGCCCTGTTCTTTAGAAATTCCAAAACAACAGCGCATTTAATAGGCGCGGTTTTTATTTCAATATTGTTTATTGTGTATAACTCGGTTTATGTTTATGAACTCTCAGCTTTTTTGGCAATGTTTATCATTCAAACATCCTTGCTGAACGACAACGCAAAAGAACGCGGATGTTTTTTAGTAATCGCGTTTTTTATGCTTAGTCTTGTTCAATTTATTAAGAGCAGTTTTGTAATGATTGCCTGGTCACTGATATTTTGTGTTGTTCTCTTTTGTCTGTGTCGCAAAAAATATATCGACGCATTATTGGCCTTTACTTCGTATATGATTTTTTCGATTTTATTGTGGATTGCCGGAGGGCAGAACGTGAGCAATCTGCCTGGTTTTTTCTGTGGCGCGATTTCTATCTCGTCAGGTTATACGGAAGCAATGCAATTAAGCATATTATCCCATGGAATAGGTCTGCCGCTGTTGCTGTATGCTTGGGTGTGTTTAGGCGTATATATAAAATATTTAGTCGGTTCTTTATATAGGAAGAATTGGCTGTGTTTTATCAACTTACTCCTTCCGGGGCCATATTTGTTTTTGACTTTCAAAGAAGCCTTTGTGCGCTCAGACGGGCATATATTTCATTTACTTCAGGTATTTCCATTTATCTGTATTTATTTTCTGTATATTTTATTTTATAGTAACAACTGGCTGAAAAAGCACGGGCAGTTTTTTGAGAATATAACAAACAAAAGAATCCAAATTAGTTTGGGTTTTGTGATTGCTTTTGTGATTATTGGGCTTGCATCGTCATTCCATATATATCCGATAGCCCTATATCCTTTTAGTCAAGGTGTAAATGATAAACAAAATATTAAGCATAATATTAAGCGGGCTATTGGGCAGACAATAGTTACTGACCAACTAAAGCGGCAAATTCGTGACAAATATGCTGTAGATGGGGATGTCCTTAAAAATATAATGTTGTCTGATAGGGTTGATATTTTCCCTTGGGACATAGCTCTGCTATACGCGTATAACATGAATTGGCAGCCTCGCCCTGTTTTTCAAAGTTATTCCGCCTATACACACGGACTGGATGACAAGAACGCAAGTTTTTATTATAGCGGCGATAGCCCGGACGCAGTTATTTATTCTTTCGAATCTATAGATGGCCGTTACCCTTTCTTTGACGAGCCAAGGACATACAGAGCCCTGCTCACAAATTACGCAGCGCAGCCTTACGCTTCTGAGAACATGTTCGTATTGAGAAAATCCACAAATTTCTCGTCAAACGAGGCACAGCTAAAATTTATTGAGGAAAAACACGTCAACATCGGAGATTTCGTTGAGCTTCCCCAAGGGACAGACGGCTTAATATTTGCAGAAATTAACTGGAATATGACATTTTTGGGTAAAGCAATGAATTTCTTTTTTAAGACCATGTTTCACAAGAACCCCACAACCTTTTCGTTCAGATTATCGAACGGAGAAGTAAGAACACATCGTTTTATCAGAGACTTGGGTAAAAACAGCCTCTTTGTCTCCGGTTACCTTCGTAACAGCAGCGATGCGTTTCATTTTTTCAGCGGTGATTTTGAGCGCAACGTAGACGGATTTACTATAAATGGCACGGCTTATCTGTACAGCAAGGGATACAACGTTAGATTTTATGAATTGTCACCTGAGTCAGCAAAGCAACAGCGATAGCCTCGCTGATATAACAGGCGGGGCGTGCCCGTAGGCAAGGGGGCGAGGGGTTTCCATTCAGGCGGTTTTATCTCGTGTCTCCTGATTTCGATAGATTCGCCGCACACTGCGCGGCGAATCTGACTTGGACAATAAAACTTGCAATTTCTCAGACGAATGACAGGAATCAATCCGCAGCTTGACAACATCGCATGCTTTATGTTAATTTACTTGCGTTACGATGAGTGATGTGCGATGAAAAAATACGGGCGAAGGAGTGAGAAATTTGCGAAAAATGCTTGACAAGGCGATAATGAGTTGGTATGTTCGTTCGTTCGTTCGTTCGTTCGTTCGTTCGTTCGTTCGTAGTTATAACTGTCTTCTAAAAGTATCGCTTTTATTAGAATCCTCTGATTCACTTACCGATCGTTTTCATAAAACCCCGCAATTTTTCGTAAAACTCATAAGGTTCGATCATATCCGCCGGTTGCGCGAGGCAAGTCCTTGCGGCTGTTCGTTGGCGCGCAATGCTTGATTTTTTGAAACATTTACACAAACAGGGCTTGCGGAACGCTTTGCGCATGTATTGCGAAGTACGGC
>BOCB01000020.1 GCA_026002695.1 Synergistales bacterium | reverse complement strand
TAATTCGCCGGATGATATAATAGAAACGATGAACGCAATGGACACACCGAAACTCTCCGAAAAACTTATGCGGTATTTTACGGAACGCTGATTTTTATAAATATAAAATAGTATCAGGGGAGGCGGCTCCTATCGACGAGCAGAGCTTTGTCCGCGCGATAAACGAGGCCGGCGGCGAGGCTTACGCCGTCGGGGGGTGGGTGCGCGACTTGCTGCGGGGAGCGGCTCCCCACGATAAGGACTACGTTATTACCGGCGTTACCGAGGGCTTCTTCGTGTCCGCGTTCCCTCGCGCGTTCAAGAGCGGCGTCAAATTTCCCGTGTACAGAATGAATATCGGCGGAGAGACGCGGGAAATCGCCTTCGCGCGGGGCGAGACGAAAAGCGGCGTAGGTTACCGCGGCTTCGACGTATCCCTTTCACCGGACACCACCATCGAGGACGACCTCTACAGACGGGACACCACCATGAACGCGATCGCGCTGAACCTTCGCGGCGGCGAGATAATCGACCCTTATAACGGCAAGTCCGACATAAGCGCCGGAATAATCAGAGCCGTATCGCCCCATTTCAGCGACGACCCGATACGCGCGCTCAGGGCCGCGCGTCAGGCGGCGCAGTTCGGCTACGCAATCGCCCCCGACACTATCGGGCTGATGACCTCCTGCCGCGGCGAGCTCCCCGCCGAGCCGGGCGAACGCTTCGTGAAGGAGCTTACCCTCGCCCTTATGTGCGGCAAGCCGTCAATGTTTTTCGTCAATTTATCGCGCGCGGGGATATTGGACGTATCCTTCCCCCGCGTTCACGCGCTCGTCGGGCGTCCTCAGCCGCCGGAACACCACCCGGAGGGCGACGCCTTTATTCACACTATGGAAGCCGCGGACCGCGCGGCAAGGCGCACGGACAGAATCGAGATACGATTTGCCGCCCTCGCGCACGATTTGGGGAAGGCGCTCACGCCGGACGAATTTCTCCCGCGCCACCCGGATCACGACGCGCGCGGCCTTGACGCCCTGCGCGAGTGGAACCGCGAGATGACGCTGCCGAGGCTGTGGCGCGCGTGCGCGTCCTTCGCCATAAGCGAACACATGAGGGCAAAAAAGATGACCGATCCCGCCAAAATAGCCGCCCTCGTCGAGCGCCTCAGAACCCACCCGATAGGCGCGGACGGCTTCGAGACGATAATGTTCGCCGACCGCGGCGTCATGCCCGCCATAGCCGAAAACCTCCGCGGCTACATACGAGCCGCGAACTCCGTAAAAGCCTCCGACGCGCCGCCGGAACTCTCGGGCAAAGCGCTCGGCGATTGGCTTAAAAACGCGCGGGCCAAGGCGGTGGGGGAAATAATATAACCTGCGGCGTGTAGGGACGGCATCCTGCCGCCCGTTCTCCCCGACCGCACCGCCCGATCCCGTCCGCACAGCCCTTGCCAAAAATCCCAAACCGACGGCCTATTTTTTATTCGCGTTTCAGCACATTTTGTTGTATTATTGTTTTTAATTTTGTTGTATTAATTATTTTTAATTAGGGAGGTTTTTCATCCGATGAATGCATTCAGGACAAAACATTCGCTGTTTGTTTTTTGCGCTTTTTTATTTTTTACGCTGACCCCTGTCGGAGGCGGGGCCGGGTATGCGAGCGGTCCCTTGCTCGTTTCGCTGAAAACGCCCATTTTGCCGATAGCCGCCGGCATCACGCAGGAGATAGAAATATTCTTGGACGACAGTCTCGCGGATGAGTATCAGGTAACGCTGACGTCCGAGTCCGGGTACGGCGTGCTGCTTTTCAAGGATTCTCCGGCTGTGTCGGGTACCATCCTCTGCAAGGGCGGCGAGCCGTCGCGGGTGCCGTACAGATGGAGCGGTCCCGTACCCACCGACGCGCCCGCCGAAGAGGTAATAACCGTGTCTATTCCCGAGCTGGGCGTGACTGAAAAAGCCGCGTTCTCGGTCGGCGTCAAGCTCGTGATAGACGACGTTCAGATTGACCGGCAAGTACCGGCCGGGCTTCCGCGTCCCGTTTACGTTACCGTGCGCGACGAATTTCACCCGCACGATCCCAATACGGCGGACGCCCTGCGGGGCTCGGACATCCTGCGCAAACTCGGCGCGGCCCCCGAACTGAAAATCACGCTTATCTCGGACTCGCCGCCCAGGCCGTCCGAGGCTATCGCCGACAAAATCGCGGCGCGGTACCTCGGCGGCGCGGGCGCCGCTTCCCGGGGAACTGCGTACCCCAATGAATTCAAGGCCGGTATGCTGACGATCGCCCGGACGGACGGCCCCCAAGACGGCGCGGAGGTCCGGACGGTCTGGACGACCGCTGAGGGCGGCTATCCCGAGGTAACACCTCCGTCGCCCGGCGAGTACCGAGTTGCCGCGGCGGTGAAGACCCTTGGCGCTACAGGCGTGAGTACCGCCGAGTCGAACCCCTTCACGGCGGAGGAGGAGGGCGGCGTTTCAGCCGGGCTGCCTCTTTTTTATGACGCGACATTGAAAATATTATCGGCCTCCGGCGTGAACGCCGCGCCTCTCGCGGGACAGGCGCGCGACGCACTCTCCTCAGGCCGCGAAAAAGAGGCCGCCGAGCTGCTCGGCGCGGCGTTCAAGGGATTGAGCGGGTCTGCTCAGATAAAAGCGTTCGGCTCGTACACCGGCGCGCTGATTTCGTCGGGAGAGAGCGTGGACGGAGTTGCGCGGTATCTGCAAAATTTCCTCGGAGGCTATACCGGCCGCGGGGTTCTCATAATCGACGCGAGCGGGGTAAAATCGTGGAAAACCTCACCGCCGGGAGTCCAGCACGTCAAAAGCGGGAAGTACCTCATAATCCCCTTCGACACAGCCAAAAACTTTGTCCTGGAGCTCGAGGGCTCCGGTACGGGAGATACCGCGCTCTGGAAAATAGTCAGGCAGGGCACGAACAAAAAGACATACAAAGCCGGCGACTGGACCAAGGAGATAACGGTATTCACATCGGACGCCGCGCCTAAATGATTCGGCGGGGGCGGACGCCCCCGTAACAAACAGGAGGATGACATTATGCTTATAATAAGCGCTGACGATATAAGAAAAACCATGACCATGAAGGACGCCATCGAATCCAACAGGGAGGCGTTCGCCGTCCAGTCGCGCGGCGAGGCGCGGCTGCCGGTACGCGTCAGTTTCGACGTGCAGGGCCGGGGCGTCTCGTCGTTCATGCCCGGCTACGTCTCGTCGCTGCCTCTGGCCGGTATCAAGATAGTCTCAGTCTTCGGCGGCAACGCGGAGAAGAACCTCCCCGTAGTCGCGGCGTCGGTGCTGCTGCTCGATCCGGATACGGGCCTGGTGAGCGCCATAATCGACGGCACTGAGATGACGCGTCTGCGCACGGGCGCGATAAGCGGACTCGCCACATCCCTGCTCGCCAATGAGGACGCGGCATTGGGAGCGCTCTTCGGGGTCGGCGGGCAGGCTCCCTCTCAGCTCGAAGGGATGCTCGCCGCGAGGAGCCTTAGCGTAGTCAGGGTGTTCGACGCCTGCCGTGACAGGATAGCGTCCTTCATAGAGAATAACGCGCCCCTCGCGGAAAGATACGGCGCGAAACTCGTACCCGCCGCGTCCTCGGACGAGGCGGTTGACGGAGCGGACGTGATAACGACCGTTACGACGGCGGCGGAGCCCGTATTCGACGGACGCCGCCTTAAAGAGGGCGCTCACGTGAACGGCGTCGGTTCGTACATACCGGACAGGCGCGAGCTCGACAGCGAGGTAATTCGCCGCGCGGACGTGATATTCGTCGACAACATGGACGCCATAATGGCCGAGGCCGGCGACATACTCATACCGATTAAAGAGGGCGTCCTTAAAAAGGACAAGATACGCGGCGAACTCGGAGACCTGATACTCGGCAGGGTGAAGGGCAGGGCGTCGAAGGGCGAGATAACGGTCATGAAGACGGTTGGCTTCGCCACCCTCGACATAGTAATCGCCGGCAACATATACAGGAAAGCGAAAACCCTCGGCATCGGCACGAATCTGTAAGGGCAAACGGACGATACGCAAAAAAACAACGGGCGACCGAGGCGGCCGCCCCTACGGACAAACGAATTTAACAGCCGTGGGCAGGAAGTTACGGGGCGGGCAGGGGCGGGATAAATCCCGCCCGTTTCCGTATCCCCGCTTTATGGAATGTGAGTCGGACGGCCAAACTCCGACCGCCCCTACAAGAATGGGTGACTTATTAATGCGGTGCGTGGTACAAGGGCGGGCGAACCCGCCCTTGTGTTAATATTGGTTACTTCTTCCTGCGAAGAACCATCGCCGAACCGGCGAGGATTATCAGACCGAACGCGCCGAGACCCGCGTCGCAGCCGCCGCCGCTCGAACCGCCGAGCCAGCCGGAGTTGGCGAAGGAAAGTTTCTCTGTCCCAGTCGTTCCGTCTTCCGCTGTTACATATACCGTGTACGTCGTCCCGTTAGAATCAGCCGTCGCTCTGCTTACAGACGCGCCGTTCCAAGCAGCCGAGTGGATGAAAGCCAGGTCGCTAAGGTCGGTGATATAATTACCCGAGGCCACGAACCCACCCGACGGAATGGCGGTTATAGTCCTGTTGCCGCCCTCCGCCGCTATGGCGAACTGCGTCAGGCTCGTGCTGTTGGACAGAGCCTTCTTCACGAAGGAAAGATTGTATGTTGTCTCGCCTATCGTCACATCGTACGTCCCATTGCCCTTATCCACGACGTCAGCATCGGTCAGCGCAGCAACGCCCGCATCGGGGATGAAGTTTTCTCCCTTGAGATTGGCCGTATATTCGCCGTTAACCTCAATCTTGTTCGTGGTTCCGGAAACGATAGCCAGCCTCTGAGCTGCAGCGCCGGTGACGAGCATCAGCTGGTAGTTGGCCGGAGTAATAACGTCCCCAGGAGGCGGAGGAGTGCCCTTGAAGCTGAGGATGTACCTTCTGGTGCCACTAACTCCTTGGCTGAACACATTCCCGAAAAGTACGAATTCTTCCGATTCCATTATTAACTCGTACTGATACCCATCATTCTTCTCCTGTGTATAGTCATTGACCAGTCCAACGCCAACAACCCTACTCTTCCGGTCAGGGGAGACGGTAATATTGTTATGATAGAAATCTTCATCTGCGAGACCAGGAACGTAAGGACCCTGAACTGTGGCTGACCAGATTTCATCCCAGCCGCTGCCCGGGGTGTAGACACCGTCGATGGTTATCTTCAAGGAGGTAGGAACGCCATTAATATCCTTGCTGATAACGAAATCACTCAGCTCCTTGCTTATGGACGCGAGCCTGATTCCGAAGCCGAAATAACCGATCTTATCGTTTTCAGAGCTCGGAAGTTTTCCCACTACCGGCATACCGGGATACCTCAACTTCAGCTTGAACCCATCAAGCGTATCCCCCGAGATATCGGCTGAATTAAGACCGCCGTCAATATCGGCGCTGAGCTCACCCACGCCGTCCGCATAAGAAAAGCGGATCGTGTTCACCGCATCGTAATCACCGCTCTTAATATCAAGGGACAGGACGTTTGTATAATTGGAGATTATAAGAATGTCCTTGCCCTTTTTATCAGCGATCTTACTGTTAGCATCAGCAATAGCCGCTTCCTTGTCCTTTACAAGTTGTACATGCGGGAGTAAGGCAGGCCAGGGATTCGACACGGCTACATCCTTCACCCCGAACCCGTACCACACGTCAGCCGAGGAATATTTGTTCTCGACATCCGTCTCCGGCCAAGCCCCCGCCAATGAAGTCCCCGCGAAGGAGACCAAGAGAGCCAGTACCATGAGTACCAACCCGAATCTTTTTGCCATTCTCATGTGTAAATCACTTTCCTTTCTCAAAAAACCCAAAAAACATTCCAATTACATACCGCATCGGAGGCATCGCACCCCGGTCAGTTTATCGGCGCCTCAACAACCACCCCCAGTTCCCGTTCGAACATTGCAACCGATAGGCGGCCTTCGAGCATACGACAACTCGATCGGGATACCCATCCGGTGTAAAGGCTAAACAAGAGCACTCGGTCAGCTTTTTGCGCAAAATCTCGCGCAGACGCGGCTCCCAGTAGCGCGCCGATTCAGCGCGCATACGATCCGCGGCTGAGAACTCACTCACATACACGGCGAGTCACCGAAAGAACCGCAAGTGCCCGTTCCGAGCAGGCGCGCCCGGGCGGAGACGCCGCATATAACGTCTCCGCAAAAAACACACAGCGCACAATTACGCGCGTGAAAAAGGTTGGGTTTTACGAAAAATTGTCGGGTTTGGGTTTTACGGCAGAGGCGGCCATTCGCCGCCCGGGGAAGGAAACCGGAAGATTCCGTTAAGGGTGATACTTTTACAGAATAAGCATCAACGAACGAACGAACGAACGAACGAACGAACGAACGAACGAACGAACGATTATAACATCCTCCGCGAGTTTGTCAAGAGGTTTTTGCAAATTTACCTGATTTATTTTTGCAACTTCGTTGAACATCCGCACAGATCCCCTCTCCTTGAAAATATTACTCACTGTCATGTTGATGATAATTATTATATCAATCGTTTGATTTGTCAAGGAAAATTTTACAACCGCGTGTCCGACGCGCAAACAGAACGGGATTGTAGGGGCGGCATCCTGCCGCCCGTTCCCCTCTCCCAACGGTCGCCCGTTCCCTTCTCCCAACTGCTGTTTGACAAAAAGAGGATTCCGATATATGCTGATCGCGGAATTACTAATTGCGCAATTAGTAATTCCGCGATTAATAATCGGAGGGTCGATATAATGTTTACCGGACGGCAAACAGAGCTTGAAAGCCTTAGCAAGTATTACAATCGCGACGCGTTTCAGTTCGCCGTGTTCTACGGCAGACGGCGTGTGGGCAAGACAACGCTGATTAACGAATTTTGCAGGAACAAAAAAGCGATATATTTTGTCGCGACGGAGTCCCCCATGAAGGAGAATCTTGAGGTTCTGTCTGACCAGATTCTCGCGGCCGCGGCGCCGGACGCGCCCAGGAATCCCTTCAAATCATTCCGCGGCGCGATTGAATACACGTTTGAACACGCGCGGAGCGAGCGTGTGATACTCGTAATTGATGAATACCCGTATTTGGCGGAGAGCGATAAGTCCGTTTCGTCCGTCTTGCAGGCGGCAATAGACAAGCACCAAAGTGAGAGCAAGCTGTTCCTGATTCTCTGCGGCTCCTCCATGCCGTTTATGGAAAATCAGGTCTTGGGGTACAAAAGCCCGCTGTACGGGCGCAGGACTTGCCAATATAAGGTTCTGCCGTTCAAATATTGGGAGTGCGCGGAAATGCTGCCCGGCTTCACTAACGAGGAGAAAATCACGCTGTACGGGATTACCGGCGGCGTTCCCGAATATGTGTCTCGAATAGACAGCGGCTTGCCGCTGCGCGAAAACGTGCGGGAGCTGTTCTTCGACACGTCGGGGCGGCTCTTTGAGGAGCCGTCGAACCTGTTAAAGCAGGAGCTGAAAATGCCGCAAACCTACAACGGCATTATTACGGCGATGGCGGACGGCGCGAGCCGTCTGAACGAAATCGCCGCCAAGACGGGCATTGAAACAAGCCAGTGCAGCAATATGCTGAACACCTTGATTGGCTTGGGCCTCGCAAAGAAAGAGTACCCCGTGACGGCGCAAAATTCGCGGAAAACAATCTACGCGCTTGATGACCGTATGTTTCTGTTCTGGTACCGCTTCGTTTTGCCGAATATAAGCAGAATTACGGCGGGGCTTGGCGGAACAGTATGCGACGAGGTGTTCGGTGAGCGATTGAACGCGCATACCGGATTTGCCTTTGAGGAGTGCGCGAAACAGTATATGTGGAGGGCACTGGGGCGGGATTCCCTGCCGTTTGCGTTTCAAAAAATCGGGCGTTGGTGGGGCGGCAGCCTGAAGGAAAGGCGTGAGGAGGAGATTGACTTTATTGCCTGCTCCGGCGGTGACGCGATATTCGGAGAGTGCAAGTGGAAAAACGTTCCGACCGGCGAAAGCGTTCTCGGCGATTTAATCAGAAAATCCGAGCTTTTGCCGCAGTTCACGCGAAAGCACTATACGCTGTTCTCCAAATCCGGTTTTACGGAGGCGCTGACGAAGCGCTCGAAGGCCGCGGGCAATGTTACGCTTGTGTCGGTCCGCGATATGTTTTGATTTGGGCGGGGGGCGCCGCCCCCGCAAAACTCTGAACTGACGCCCCGGGCACACCGGCTGCCGACAGCTTCGGGCCGCCGGCATTGCGCAGCGGCGCGAGCGCCTCGCCTATCGTATATAATAGCAGCATAACAAACATTAGTAATTTAGAGGGGGATTCTTATGTTCAGCTCAAAGATGACAAGATTTGCGATCTTGTTGGCGCGCTCACTGTTCGCGTTCTGCGTGATGATGACGGGTTCTCCGGTATTCGCCGAGGACTGGCCGACTTTCCACGGCAACGCCGCGCGAACGGGGACGAGTACCTCAGCGGCGGCGCCCGCGCAAATTTCGGGGCAGATCGTGTGGAAGAGCTACGTATCCTCAGCCATTCAGTCAACGCCGGCTGTCGGCGCTAACGGGCTGATTTACTTCGGGGCGAACGACGGCACTCTGTACGCCTTCCGCGCGCCGGACGGAACGCGGGCCTGGAGCTTCGACACCGACAACTGGGTGGCCTCGTCGCCCGCGATCTCGGCGGGACTCGTGATATTCGGGAGCTACAGCGGAAAGGTCTTCGCGCTCGACATGCAAAGCGGCGCGCCGAAATGGAAGTTCACCACCCACAACATGGTCGCCGCTTCTCCGGCGGCGGCTGACGGGCGCGTATACTTCGGCGGCGTGGACGGCAACGTCTACTGCGCCGACATCAAGAACGGCTGGCCCAAGTGGTCGTACAAGGCGGGGCGCGAGGTCTACGGCTCGCCGGTCGTGTCGGATGGCGTCGTCTACGCGGGCAACAACGACGGCAAGATGATGGCGATAGACACGGCGACGGGCAAGCTCAAGTGGCGCGCGATAGTCGGCGGCCCCGTGAGAACCGCGCCGGCCGTCTCCGGCGGCTTCGTATACTTCGGCAGCTGGGACGGCAAACTCTACTGCGCCGATATTAAAAACCAGGCCGTAATCTGGAAATACGACTCCGGCGGTTCGATAGACTCATCTCCGTTAGCGGCGGGCGGGCTGGTTTACTTCGGCAACATAAAGGGCGTAATGACGGCGCTCGACGCCGCGACAGGCCGCGTCGTATGGACAAAGGAGACCGGAGAGTCGATAGTCTCCTCCCCGTCGACGAACGGGAGCCAGATTTTCTTCGGCAATAACGTCGGGGATCTCTACGCGCTGAACGCGAAAACGGGCGCGGAAATCTGGAAGGCGGCCATGGGAGGCTCGATAATGTCCTCGCCGGCGGTAACCTCCGACGCGCTGTACATCACGAACACGAACGGCGAGATATGGAGAATGAGGTAAGGGCGGCCGCCCATACGGAAAATCGTTAAAATAACACGTTAAACACGCGGGGGCGCGATTTATCGCGCCCCTTTCGTCAGTTCCGCTTAAAACGGCGAAATTCCATTTCGGCTAATTAATCAGCGCTTACTTTAGTATTGCAATTAAAAGTGAGGTGGTATAATTTCCATTGGATTATAATGCGTAAAGGAAGGATTAGTTAAATCAAAATATGTTTTTATTTATTTTAAGGGAGGGAACTTAAATTTCTAACGTGGAATGTAACATAGCGCTTTTTGTGGATGTTGAGAATTTTATCAATGGAGCGGCGAAAATCGGGCTTCCGATTGATCTGTCGAAAGTCATCGATCGCCTCAGAGAGATGGGCAGTATAATCGTGCGCAAGGCGTATGGAGATATGCAAAAGGCATTGCAGGCGGTAAATCTCGGTCATCAGTATCAGATGATACGCAACAGCTTTTACTCCAACCTCGTGGACATTGAGGACGTTCCTTACGTAACCCTCAATAAAAACACGGCGGACATCAAATTAGTGGTAGAGGCTCTTTCCGTTGCATACCAGAACGAGTTCATAACGCATTTCGCTATTTTGGCGTCCGACCGCGACTATGTGCCTCTTTATCAAAAACTCAAGACACTCAACAAGACGGTGCTGACCATCGGCGTTGACCGCCAGCACATAAACCCGACGGTAATCGGCGCTTCGGACAGGGCGTTCTATTACGAGCACCTCTTCCTCGGGGACAACGTCAACAGCTTCTACGAGAGCGAGGAGGAGAGCGTCGTCACGAGAAGGAAGGAGTACCTCGACCTGCTCTCGACGTCGGTGAGGAACCTGTCGCGCACGCTCATCAGCGTGTCCGCGGAGCGCGTATTGGAAGCCCTGCACCACGCGAAGAGCGACTTCAACTTCGGCCTCATAGGCTGCGAGACCTTCTCTCAGTTCCTGCGGCTCGGCGTAGAGGGCGGATACATCGTCGAGGATGAGGATGACGGTACTTACAGCCCGAACGAGGCAACGCTCCGCCCAACGCCGCCGCCGCAGGCAAAGATTGAGGAAGCCCCGTCGCGCGCGATCAGCGACGAGGACGCCAAGAAGGAAGCGAAGATATACGAGAACATCCTCTGCGACTCCTTCAACTTCAAATCCTTCCCGAACAGGGCGTACAGGAACAGGGTTCTGAACGGGATACACAGCGCCATGCAGCTAAACTTCGGCGTCACGGTGAGCGAAGCTCTCGGAGGCGAGGAGTTCCAAAGGGAGGAAAGCCTCACCTTCAAGGACATCACGGACAGGGTCGCCGCCGAGATGGAGAGGGACGGCTACGAACCCTTCCAGAACGTGATATATAAGACCATAGTCGGCTTGTACTTCCGGCGCTGCTTCTTCCAGCAGGCGAGGGAGGGAGACTTCCAAATAGCCTCGATAAAGGTAATCGGCATAGCGAAGCCGCTGACCGAGTGGGAGGACGAGCTCCACAGGGGTTACATAAACAAGATAGAAAGCGTCCTTCACAAGCCGATGCAGGACTACGGCATAGCCTACCTGCTCTTTGAGAAGGCCGGGGACGATGATTTGAGGAAGGTCGATTTCCTCAGGTCGCGCTACGATAAATAGGAGTTTTTTGCGATAAGGGGTCGCGGCAAAAATGGAACGGCGCGGCGTTATTGACAGAAGCCTCTTTGCCGGCATAGCGGCGGCCGGCCTCGCGGGGGCCGCCGTGAGGTGGTTGCGCTCACTCCCTTGCAGCGACGTTGCCGTCACGCTCCCCTCGGGTGAGGTTGTTTTCCTTTGCGCGGACGGCTGCCGGAGGACGGAGCGCGGAGCGGAGGCGTGGCTGTCGCTCGGCTCGCGCGGCGAGATAACGCTGTCCGTCGAACTGACAGACGAGGGAACCGTAGATGTGCTGCTCGGTCATGGCGTTGACATCGCGGGGTCGGTTGACCTTGCCGCCCTGTCCGGGTACGCCGCCATGAACCCGGCGGCCATAGAGTTAGTTCGGAACTCCGTATTCTCCGAGCTGCCGTCCGGCAGGGGCGCAAAGGTCGGCATTTCCGTCCGCGAAACAAATCACGCTCCGGTTTATGATAACGATAACGCCCCCCCTCCCGCCGCCGCGTCTGATAAATTGGCGTCGGTTGATGATGTTACTCTCAAAATGGCTTTGGAGGGCATAAACAATGTGCGCTTCCTCGGAGCCGACACCATATGCCTTGTGCCGGGCAAGTACGGCAGGAGGGTGGCCGAGCTGTCGGGGGTACCCGCCGGGATAATCACTCACATGGGCAACGGGATGGGCGACGCCCTTGCCGCCGCCGGGACCGCCGGATTCAGGAATATAATATTGGTCGGCCAGGTGAGCAAATTTTCCAAGTTCTCGGTGGGATCGCTCGACACCCACACGTCGAAGAGCGACGGGCGTCTCGCGGCGATAGCCGCCTATGCCGCGATGCACGGAGCCGGCGCGGACGACGTGCGCGGCATAATGTCAGCGCTGATGGCCGACGAGGCGGCGGCAAAGATAATAAAGACGGACTGGGGCAAGGCCGCGTTCAGGGAGCTGGCGGACTGTGTGGTCAAGACAGCCCTTACGTGCGCGAAAGTGGCAGCCGACTGTGCCGCGCTGACCTTCTGCCTCCCCGACAGGGAACTGGCGCGGACGGATAACTTCGACGCAATAATCGAGAGGGTAAAAAAATAAATAATGAACACAAAAAACGACGACGCAAACGCGCCCGAGGTTCGCCTCGACATAAGCAGGGCTGTCCGCAAGGGCATAGGCGAGGTAGTTTACTGTCCGGGCAAGTCGGACGGGCAGCTCATATCCATAGCGGAGGAGCTTCGCTCCAAGCGGGCGTCAATGGCGTTCAGCCGCATGACGCCGCCTCAGGCGGAGCTTATACGTGACGGGGAACCTCCGCTCGTTTACGACTCCGTCTCGCGTTTGGGGTATATACGATTCGGCGTTCCGAGCGAGAGCTGTGCGATAGCGGTTCTCACGGCGGGAAGCAGCGATGTGCCGGCGGCGGAGGAGGCGGCCGGGATAGCCGAGTTTAACGGGGCGCGGGTCAAGAAATTCTTTGACGTAGGCGTCGCCGGATTGCACAGGCTGCTTGAAATAGTGCCGGAGCTTGCCGATGTCGGCGCGGTCATCGTGGCCGCCGGCATGGACGGGGCTCTGCCGAGCGTCGTAGCCGGACTTGTGCCGTGCATAGTCATAGGCCTGCCCACGTCGGTGGGCTACGGCGCGGCAAAGGGAGGGTACGCGGCGCTGAATTCGATGCTGTCGTCCTGCTCGCCGGGCCTCGTGGTGGTAAACATAGACAACGGCGTCGGCGCGGGGTTGTCCGCCGTGATAGCGGCGAGAAAAGGAAAGATTTTAGAATTAGAATAAGGGTCAAGGGTGACAACCCTTGCGGGGGTGCGGGGCGAGCAGCCCCGCGGTTTAGTTTTTGTTTTTAGCGTTATATGTTGGAGTTGATATATTTGCCGAAGGAACTGAAACGTTACGCGCGGCATGTGGTCTTGAAGAAGATAGGCGTTGCCGGGCAAAAGAAACTGCTCGCGTCGTCTGTGCTGCTGATAGGGGCCGGGGGGCTTGGGACGCCGGCGGCGATGTACCTTGCGGCGATGGGCGTCGGCAGGATAGGCATAGCTGACGGCGACGATATAGAGCTTTCGAACCTCCAGCGTCAGGTAATGTACGGAATGAGCGACGTTGGCGAGGGGAAGGCGAGGACTGCCGCCGCTTTTCTGCGGAACATGAACCCGGATGTGACTCCGGAGCTTCACGAGACGTACATAGACAAAGGGAATATCGGCGGAATTATTGCCGGTTATGACTTCATACTGGACTGCACGGACAACTTCGCGTCGAAGTTCCTCATAAACGACGCCTGCGTCGGCGCGGGAAAGCCGTTTGTCTTTGCCGGCATCGGGAGCTTCTACGGGCAGATTATGACATGCGTACCGGGACAGAGCGCGTGCTGCCGGTGCGTGTTCGGCGGCGAGGATACGGATGGCGAACTGCCGGAGGATCGCAGGGGCGGGGTTATAGGCGCGCTGTGCGGCGTCATGGGCTCGCTCCAAGCGATGGAGGCTATAAAATATCTCGCGGGCATAGGAGAGCTGCTGACGGATCGCCTGCTGACATACGACGCGCTGACGGCTGAATTCAGCGCGCACGGAACAGTCAGACGGCGGGACTGCGGTGTGTGCGGAGCTGCCCCGGCGCTGAAATAAACAGGCGATCAATGGCCGCCCCCGCGACTGCGGAACGTCCTCCTGTACCGCAGCGCCCGTAATCGCGGTCGTCAATGGGTCAGTTTAACAGTCCTTCTACCTCTTCTCGCGGCAGTTTCGTATATTGAACCACTTTTTCCACAGGAAGCCCATCGTTCAACATATTGCGGGCAACTTCAGCCCGTCCTTCTACGCGTCCTTTTTTCATACCCTGCTCCATGCCTCTTTCCATGCCCTGCTCCATACCTCTTTCCATGCCGCGTTTAGTGTAGACTCTCTCAAATATCGACGTGTACATAACGCGTTCCTCCTCGCTACTATATTTTACAAGCGACTCCAAGTAATCGAGTGCCTGCTCCGCGTAATCTTCGCTTTTGAGGCTTAAAAGATACTCCACAGCCAACAACACTATGCGCTTGTCCGCCGCCTCCCATCTTCGTTCCGCCCACATATTCGATATATCACGCAAGTATCGGAATTTTTCGCGCTCATCGTCTCCGCTCACTTGCTTGTACTTTGCCGCGTAAAGCACCAATCCGATTTGATTATCCCCCGACAGAAGCAGAGTATCCTCTAAGTCCGCGATAACCACGTTCACGTACTCATAGATTGCCCTGACCCCGAACTGCTCCGAACAATAAAACGTCTTCTCGTCCTTAGGCCTCTTGTCCGTGATGACAGCTATCCCCACCGGCTCCTGACCGCGCAGCAAGTGTATCGCTTCCCCGTATCGTTTCATACGCGTCGGTATATCCCCGCCGCCCTCGCCTTGGACTTCTATATGACAGAGGATCAGGCTTGGATTTCCGTTTTTGAGTTTGATACCAATCAGAAGGTCTGTGCGGTTTACTCCGCCCTCCAAATTAAACGTAACCTTCTGTAATTCTTGCTCCAGAAATTCAGGAGCCCGGTTTTTGTCCGACGCGTCGTAAAGATCGGGCAGGAATATCTTCAGAGCATCCCAGAAGTAGCGATGCAGCACCGTCTTCCATAGGTTATCGTAATCGAAGCGCTCAGGATGCCGGGAACTGTCGTCTTCGGCCGTGTTTTTGCCGCCGTAATTTGCGCTGCCGCTGATTCCCGCGTCTGTCACTCTAAACCCGCCCTTGCCGCGTTCAAGCGTTTTCCTTTTGCTTCTTCCTGTCGGCTCTCATGCTTATCTTCTTCGCGTAGGGGTCTCCGCGCGTCGGCACTATGCAGATGAACGTAAAGTCGCCGTCGCCTATATTGCGGAAGGAGTGCGTCGCCCCGCCGGGTACCCTCGCCCAATTGCCGTTCTCCAAATCGTAATGCTCTCCCTCGACCTCGACCTCGCCGTGTCCGCCGAGGGACATGGAGAAATGATCCCACTCATGCGAATGCGCCGGTATCTCCGCGCCGGCCGGAAGCACAAAATGCCGCGCCACGTAATCATCCCAGAACGCGTCAGGCCCGAAGATAACGCGCTTCGTTACGGATACCCCGGGCGCCAGCGCCGACGCGTCGAGCGTCTCCAAATCCTCTATCCTGCCCCAATTCTTCTCCCTCATATCCAATCGCTCCTTTCAAGCGCGGGCGGCATTCTGCCGCCCGTGTCGCCTTAGTCAACCTGATAGCTGTATTCTTATATTTTAATCTTTGAACTGTTATACTGTCAAATTAAACGAATGATGCCACAAAGTGCCTTCGCTATGTGAAAATAATAATATCAGGCTATGAATCGGGCGACAGGATGCCGCCCCTACTGTGAGGGTGATTCCATGAATTCCATACGAGTCGGCGTCGTCGGCGTCGGGCATCTCGGCGTTCACCACGCGCGGGTATACACTGAAATATTGGGGGCAAAACTCGTCGGCGTCGTCGATATTGACGAGGCGCGCGCGCGCGAGGTGGCGGGAAACCTCGGCGTGCCGGCTTACACCGACCTCGACGCGTTCCTCTCCGAGACAAGGCCGGACGCTTTGAGCGTAGTCGTCCCCACCGTGCGGCACTTCGAAGTGGCAAAAAAAGCCATGCTCAGAGGCGTGAACCTGCTGATAGAAAAACCGGTAACCGAGCGCGTGGACGAAGTCGAGGAACTCCTGCGCACAGCGAGCGACCGCAAGCTGATATTGCAGGTAGGACACATCGAGCGCTTCAACGCCGCCGTGCAGTACGTGCGCGAAATAATCGACAGCCCGATATATATACAGTCGCGGCGCACAGGGCCTTTCTCTCAGAGGATAAGCGACGTTGGCGTCGTACTCGACCTCATGATTCACGACATCGACATAATCCTCTCGATAGTCCCCTCCGACATCGCGGAGGTCTCCGCGGTGGGGCGGCGCGTGCGCACAAATCACGAGGACATAGCCTCCGCGCAGATACGCTTCATGAACGGCGCGATAGCCCACATACTCGTCAGCCGCGTTACCGAAAAGAGAATGCGCACGCTGGAGATAACCGAGCCGGAGAGATACATAACCGTGAACTACGAGACGCAGGACGTTACGATCAACCACTG
This sequence comes from Synergistales bacterium, assembly GCA_026002695.1. Lineage (GTDB taxonomy): Bacteria > Synergistota > Synergistia > Synergistales > Synergistaceae > BOCB01. The sequence goes on along the minus strand of BOCB01000020.1, from coordinate 10,339 downwards.
TGTGCAAAACGGCTCAAACTCGAACAGCCTCGTCGAGGTGGTCGAACACCCGCTCTTCCCAAAGCGCGAGCCTCTCAAAATGGAGCTTCAGGACTTCGTGAGCTGCATACGCGAGGGGCGCCAGCCGTTAGTCGGTCTGCGGGACGGTAAGAGGGCGCTCGATGTCTGCGTCTCCATACTTCGCCAGATCCACGGGCGGACGAACGAATGCGAGGGAAAGACCGGCTTATTGTTAGGAGCATAAAGGGCAAAAACGGGCGGACTGACCCCGCCCGTACAATCTCGCGCAAAAACTTCCCTATAAATCAACCTCTTTGAGATTTATGCTATAATAGTAATATATATTAAAGACAGTGTTTAGCGTTTCTTCAAGATACCATACTAAAATTACTGACCACTGCCCACTATGATTTGGAGGGTTTTCATGAATTTTGACAATGACAATGAAGTAAGCGCGGACACAACCGAAACGTCCGCAAGTTTCTCTGATTTCGGGCTCAGGCCCGAGCTTCTCAGAGCTATAGCGCGAAAGGGCTTCGAGGCGCCGATGCCCGTTCAGGTTCATATATTGGAGGACGAGACTCTCACCGAAGGCGATCTCATAGTTCAGGCAAAGACCGGCTCCGGCAAGACGCTCGCCTTTGCGATACCTGTCTACAACCAAATGGAGACAGTTCCGCACGACCCGTATGTCCTCGTCCTCTCCCCGACGCGGGAGCTCGCTCTTCAAACAGCGCACGAATTCTCGTGGTTGGGTTCCGAGATGCATGTTCGAGTGGCGACGCTCGTCGGAGGACTCGACATGGAGCGCCAGATAAAATCACTGCGCGACGGAGCCCCCGTAGTCGTCGGCACTCCCGGCCGCGTACTCGACCACATCCGCAGGGGCACTCTCAAAACCGGATCCATTAAGATTTTCATCCTTGACGAGGGCGACCATATGCTTGACATGGGCTTCCGCGACGAGCTCGAAGCCATATTCGGCGGCCTTGACGAGCTCGAAAAGACTTGGCTCTTCTCGGCAACGATGCCGCCCGAAGTGATCTCGCTCGCCCGCAGCTACCTCGACACGCCGCGCAAGATATCGCTGGTCTCCGACATTACGTGCCATGACGATATTACCCAGCGCGCATATATAATACCGGCCCGCAAGCGCTTCGAAGGCCTCGCCAACGTCCTCCTGTGGGAGAACCCGTCCCGCGCGCTTATCTTCTGCGCAACGAAGGTCGAGACTCAGGACATAGCCGACAAGCTCTGTGACGAGGGCTTCAAGGCCGGCGCAATACACGGCGACATGAGTCAGCGCGAACGCAGCTCCGCTCTCGCTTCCCTGCGCGGCGGGCGCGTCGCGATCTTGGTCGCGACCGACGTCGCCGCCCGGGGGCTCGACATCGACGGAGTGAGCCACGTCGTCCAGTTCGGTCTCCCCGGCAACCTCGAGGCGTTCGTCCACAGAAGCGGCCGCACGGGACGCGCCGGTCACGAGGGCTCAAACTTAGTGCTCCTCACAAGCCGCGAAGCCAACAACTTCCAGCAGATGATAAGAGGTACACACATGCAGATGCAGACGATACCGGCCCCGGACGCCACCGAGATAGGCGCTCAGATACGGACGCGCTTCACAGTCTCCCTCGTAGACGCTTCCATTGAGGATCCCACATATCAGGAGTGGGCGGACGAAATACTCGCGCGCGAGGACGCGCGTCCGATGATAGCCGGTCTCCTCGCCAAAGCCTACGGCGAACAGCCTCAGGGATACTCCATCCGTGCCGATGTCGACGCGGAGATGGATCGCAGTAAGCGCCGCCCGCCCGCGCGCGATAACAACGCGCGCGGCGGCGAGCGCGGGCGCTCCGAGCGTCCCGAGCGCTCAGACATGACCGGCGGCGTTCTCCTCACACTGACGGAAGGGCGCTCCGCCGGCTGGGAAGTCGGTTCCCTGCTCGGGGCCATCTGCCGCTCAATGGGCATAAAACGCGAGGATGTCGGCAACATAAAACTCCGCGACACCTCCGCGAGCGTCGAAATATCCGCGAAAGCGGCGGAGCTCCTGCAATCCCGCAAAAACCGCATGACAAAAGAGGGCATCGAATTCAGCTCGGTACGCGCGCTTACGGCGCAGCAGCACGCCGAATCAGTCGGCCGCGCCCGCCCCGACACAAGACGGCGCGATACGCGATGGGACGACGGCGGCGGCGCCAGACGAGACGATCAGAGGCGAAGGCCGCCAAGGCGAAGGAGCTGAGGGGCTGAAACCGCGGGGCTCCTCGCCCCTGCACTCCCCGCGAGGAATACTTCCCTCGACCCTTAGCTAAACCAAAGGTTAGCATACAGGGACAAAAGATTGCCTCATCAAATATTTTAATCACACCTACAAAGGAGTGGATTTGTATGTCGAAAGTAGTAGAACTTTTGCAGAAGTCACAGGTATTTCATTTTGCAACGGTTGACGGGGATAAGCCCCGCGTTCGTCCGTTCGGTTTTGTGATGGATTTCGAGGGTAAGCTGTACTTCGCCACCGCCAACAGCAAGGATGTGTACAAGCAGATGAAGGTCAATCCCAACGTCGAGATGTCCGGTATGCTCGAAAACGGGAGCTGGATACGTCTAAGCGGCAAAGCTGTCCTGGGCGGAAACGCGGAGGCGAAACGCCGCGCGTTCGAGGTTTTCCCAAGGTTCAAGGACATCTATCAGTCGCCCGAGAACCCGGCATTCGAGGTCTTCTATTTGGACAGCCCGTCCGCCTTCGTCTACCCGTTCACCGGCACACCGGAGAAAATTCTGTAGAAACCAAAATCAAGCAGGAGACCGCCCATTAGTTGAGCGGTCTCCTGCTTGATTATCGCGTATACCGTTACGTGAGGAACTTCCGCGCCGTCTATCGGTCTCATCGCCAGAAGAAGAGACCCTCTAACGCGTAAGTTACAGCCGGCTCTATTTCGGCGTGGAATATGTCGACGCACGAAGGGAGTACCGACATCAGCACGAAGAAGCCGACGCAGATCTTCAGCGGTATGCCGAGCACGAACACGTTCATCTGCGGCACGGTGCGCGCCACGAACCCAAGCCCAACGTCAGCCAGCAGCACTGCCCCGCATATAGGCAAGTTGAGCCGCAACGCCAGTACAAACATCCTCTGCAGCCAGTCCGTCCAAGGTATATTGACCGCGTTTATCCACAGCGAGACGCCCGGCGGTATCAGCCTCACGCTCTCAATGAGCGCGCGCAGCAGCAGAAAGTGTCCGTCCCAGTGCAGGAAGAACCACACCGCGAGGAGGTACTTGATCTGTGCGATAACCGATGCCTGGGATTGAGACATCGGGTCAAACATATTCATCATGCTGAACCCCATGATCATTCCGTCTATTGACCCCGACGCCTGGAGCGCGTACATCGGCATACTCGATATGACTCCAAGGAACGCCCCTATGATGAACTCGCGCCCTCCCATGACGAATATCCCCACCCAGTTTCCCAACAGGATGCCGGGCACGTTCACGTTCACGAGCGGAGTAACGGCAACGGCAAGCGCGACCGAAAGCCAAAATTTTATCTGATTGGGTACGGAGGGAAAGGTAAAGGCGGCGGATGTGAGGAACAGAGCGAGTATTCTGATGCTCACCATGAAGTTTATCAGTATGATGTTGACGAATTGCTCGTTCAGAGCGAACGGCGTCACGGCAGCGCCTTAACCTACGTATCGGTGCAGATTGGAGAAGAGTCCTATGGTAAGATCCCTTATCAGCCCGAACATCCAGGGACCGAATACCATCATCGACACGATGACGGCCAATATCTTTGGGATGAAGGCGAGCGTCTGTTCCTGAATGGAAGTAGCGGTCTGGAGAATGCCGACTATCAGCCCGACGCCCATAGCAACGAGCAGTATTGGCATACTCGCCAAGACTATGACAGTCATTGCGCTGTTCATCGCGTCAGATATGCTCAGGGATTCCATCGCATCGTCCTCTAATTGCTGAAGCTCGTCACAAGGCTTGCGACGACAAGATTCCAGCCATCGGCCATTACGAAGAGCAGTATCTTAAACGGCAGAGAGATCATAGACGGCGGCAGCATCATCATTCCCATGCTCATGAGTATACTCGCCACAACCATATCGACGACTATGAATGGTATATATATGATGATGCCCATCTGGAACGCGGTTTTAAGCTCGCTCAGCACATAGGCCGGTATCAGTATCATCGTCGGCACGTCGTTCGGCCCGGACGGGCGCGCCTCCCCCGACAGCCTGACCATCAGCGACAGTTCCCGCTCCCGCGTCTGCTTCAGCATAAACGTCCGCACCGGCGTTATCGCGCGATCCCAAGCCACCTGCACAGGTATGCGCTCCTGCATATACGGCGACAGTGACTGCTCATACACCTGATTCCATACCGGAGCCATAGTAAAGAACGTGATAAAGAGAGCGAATGAGGATATTACCTGATTGGGCGGCGTCTGCTGCAAACCCATGGCGCTCCTGATAAAGCCAAGAACCACGAGTATGCGCGTAAAGCTCGTCAGCATGAGCAAAATGGCCGGAGCCATACTCAGAACTGTGATGAGGGCGACTATCTGTAAAGTGAGGACAACGTCCTGCGGCCCGTTCGCCGCGCCTACAGCCATGTTCAATGCCGGTATGGGCAAGGCCGGCAGATTCGGAGCCGGCTGCCCGGCAAAGGCCGCGCCGCCGGAGAAAATAGTGAAAAGCGCGCAAAATATAAAAAATAAAGGCACGTACCTCACCCGTTCACTCACTGTCTCTTCCCTCGCTCAAAGCGTCCCATTCGTCAAAACTCCACTGCCCGATTACCTCCGTACTGGACTTGCCGGAGAAGACAGCTATCACTTCAGGGCCGACCCTGATCACGTAAACCATATCGCGCCCCAAACTCAACGCTCCAATAACCCGCAGCTTTCCGCCGCCCTTCCAGCCGAACCGCTTAGGTAAAAACTTCGCCGCCGCGTATCCCGCACCGCCCAACAAGGCAAAGGCTATCAGTATTCTCATCAGGTAGCCGGAAAGCGTATTGCCGTAATCAATGCCGCTCGGATATATGTCGGCGCTGTCAGCCCATACCGTCCCGACCGAAAGGACACAAAAAAAGAGCGCCGCGGCCGAGCGTCTAAAAAGCCAAGGCACTCCTCTTTTCATGAAATCTGACCCGCCCCCCCCGCAAACCTTATGAAAGCGCTTTGCCCAGAGCCTCCAAGACACGATCAGGCTGGAAAGGTTTCACTATGAAGTCAGCCGCGCCGGAGCGTATAGCCTCTATGACCATTGCCTGCTGCCCCATCGCGCTGACCATGACAACTTTAGCCTTCGGGTCAGTTGCCTTGATTGCTTTGACGGCGGCTATGCCGTCCATTTCGGGCATCGTGATATCCATCGTAACGATGTCAGGCTTTACTTCTCCATACATTTGAACGGCTACTTTGCCATTGTCAGCCTCACCGACCACCTCGAAGCCGTTCTTCGATAGAATATCCTTCAACATCATCCGCATAAAGGCCGCGTCATCTACGATTAAAACTTTTGTTCCCATACCTTCTTGCCCTCCTTGGATTACCGCTTATTAATGTCAACTGCAGACACACGGTATCGCAACAAAATAACAGGCAACCAAATGGCCGCATCCTAACACCGTATGCGCGATGATTATATCACATTACCTTATTATCTTATACCATATTTCGCCCGTTGTCTATCAGGTTTTTATCTTTACCCTTTAGGCCTCTGACAGACAATAAATCGGTTTTATACGCCCATCGAGCGAATTCTCTCCGCCTTGCTGACAACTTCGGTTACTCTTATACCGAAGCTCTCATCGATAACAACCACTTCGCCCCTCGCTATCAGCTTGCCGTTTACGAGCACGTCCACCGGTTCGCCGGCCATCTTATTAAGCTCGACGACGGAACCCGGGCCCAAAGCCAGCACTTCTCCTATCGTCTTGCGGGTGCGCCCCAATTCCACCGTAACCCTTACCGGAATATCGACTATCAAATCGATATTCCCCGGAGCGCCGGCGTAGTTCGCGTTACCGAGCTGTGCGAACTCGACAGGACGCGCGTCAACGGGCGGCCCCTGGGGGCGCGGCGGAAGCGCTACTTGCTGCGGCGGCGCGGCAGCAACCGGAGCGGCATATTGAGGCGCAGCCGCCGGTTGAGGCGCGGGAGCCGACGCGGACGTTGCAGCAGGAGCCGATTCGGGCTCCTCAGGAGCCATTGCCGCCCTTATGGTAGCAGCCATAGCTTCCGCGTTATCGAGCGGCATGGAGAAATTCATTGCGAACGGATCGACGCCCTCCACTGTAACGCTCATGCGTCCGACCCAAACATGGGCGTCCTCGGCGCGCTCAGGGAACGGCCTCCATGTTTCTATATCGTCGAGGCTCGACGTCGTGTTCTCAGCGGAGAGGCGCACCCCGCCCATGAGACCGCTCAGGCTCGTTAAAGCCGACCCTATGAGCTGGCTCAGTCCCTCCTGAGCCGCCGAGAGGTAGAGATCATTGGCCTCCGGCGCGAGTTCCTTCGCGTCTCCGCCCATCATCAAGTCAGCCAAGATCAGCGCGCCGCGCTCGCTCGTGTACAAGCGCCCGGGAGCGGAGTCCATACCGCTGATGTCCATAGTGTAGTCGAACACCTTCGTGCCTTCAATACCCTCGCCGATAGTATTCTGAGGAAGCTCCGACTGTTCGCCTATTTCCACCGATACATCGCGTCCGGCCAACATCCCTACGACGTTGCTTGTCGCACCGGAAATGATATTCATCACCTCGCCGAGCATAGAGGCATCCTCCGAACTCAGCGAGCCCCCCGATGACGAATCTTGCGCTCCGGAAAGGAGGGCGTTTATCTCGTCTTGATTGAGAAACTCATCCATAGTTTATTCCTCCTCTTCCTCTGAAAAGAACTCTTCTTCTTCTTTTAGTACCTTTGTTATGTTTGCCGCATAATTTTTCTTGAAGACGCCCGGCGTACACTCGAACTTCACCTTGTTGCCAACCCTCATGCCGAGCGGGTCGTTCGACATGCCGTCCAAGCGTATGTAGTCCCCGTTTTGCAGCTGGATTATGTCACCCAAGCTCACAACGCTGCTGCCGAGTTCGAGTATTAACGGCACTGACACTTCCTGCAAGCGCTCGGTAATATTCTCCAGAACTCCGGCCATATCCTTGCGGCTGTTGGAGAACCATTGCTGCGAACTCAGCTTGTCTATCAAAGGCTCTATCACGAAATACGGCATACAGAAGTTCATCAGGCCCTGTATTTCGCCTATCTGCACCTTCATCGTTACGAGCATGACCATGTCGCTCCCCGGACAGACCTGGACGAAGAAGGGGTTGCTCTCCATAGCCTCGAAACGAAAGCGTATGTCGACTACGGTACTCCAGCTTTCTTCAAGGTGTTCCAATATTTTCATTATGACTCGCTCTATGACGGTGCGTTCTATGTCGGTGAGTTCCCTCGGTTTGCGCAGAGGCTCGCCCTTGCCGCCGAGGAGCCTGTCGATTATGGAGAAGGTGAGCTGGCTGCTTATTTCAAGGAGCGCGTTGCCACTCAACGGGTACATCTCAAGTATTCCTATAACAGTCGGCTGAACGAGCGAGTTCGTAAACTCATCGTAGGCTATCTGGTCAACGGCTACAACCTCCACCGAAACCATCGAGCGCACCATCGTTGAAAGCGACGTAGTAAGGGTGCGGCAGAACGCCTCATGTATCATCTGAATGGCACGAAGCTGATCTTTGCTGAATTTGTCCGGTCGCTTAAAATCGTAGAGTTTTAACGGCCTCTCCTCGACAGCCGCCGGGATGTCCATGTCATCGCCGCCGCCGCCTATCGAGTTCAGCAGAGCATCTATTTCACTTTGCGACATTACCTCCGGTGGAACCATTGGCTATTCCTCCCTGTGTCCGGCGCGCTTACTGCGTCAGGTACTCGTCGAATAAAATTCTTCTGACAGCGGCGTTGCCGTCGTCATCCTTAGGCAGTATCGCGTTGAGCCGGGTTTTCAGCTCCTGTTTCAGGCTCTCCATCCCCTCAGCCAAACGTACATCATCGTAACGCTGTTCCTTCAGGGTTTTCAGAACCAAGTCCTTCATCGTAACGTCCCATCCGGGCGCAGTTTGAAGACGCTCGGATATAGGCACGCCGTTCAACTCAGCGGTTACTTTCACCTTTATGATGTGGGGATCGGGATCAGCCAGCGAAGACGTGAACTGTCCAAGCTCGACCATCGGCCCGGGGTCAAGTATCTTGACCTCCGTCGACGCGTTCTTGTTTCCCCTCATACCTGTTCCGAGCCAATAAGCTCCGCCCATGCCGCAGATCAAAACCACAACACCGACTATGGCGAATATAAGCGTTTTCTTTGCCATTTAAGAAACGACCTCCCTAAAACTATTAAAAAGACTGAATTTATTGTTATGAGCCTAAGCTGATTACCTATTTACCATCCTCAGCATCGACTCTATCACTACCTCCACACGCCTGTTGAGGATTTTGTGCGCTTCGGTATCATTAGGAACTACCGGAGCCATCGCGCCCATGCCAATCGCTTTCAGTCTCGCCGCCGAAACACCCACTTCCTCGTTCATGTAACTTGTTACGCGAGCCGCTCTCGCGGCGGAGAGTCCCCAGTTGTCATAATAAATACTGTTCACCGGGATGCCGGAATCAGTGTGCCCTTCAATGGCTATCTGATTGGGAAGCTGTTTCAGCACGCCGCCGATCTTGTAGAGAATCCTCTTCGACTCCGGCCTCAGCCTTGCCGAACCCTCATCGAACAGAGTCTGCTCCGAAACGGAAATTATTATCCCGCGCTCATCAACTACTACTTTAATGTCGTCCATTTCCATCTCGGTCTTTAGGCTTTCCTGCACAAGCGCGAGAACCTGTTTGGCCTTTTGCGTCTCATTCGCGTCGCTGACCACTTTCGTCTCGCCCGTGCCGTCCAACATCATTCCGCCCTCAATCCTTTTGGTGGTGCTGCTTACATCGCCGCCTTGGAGTTTGAAGGCTAACTGCATGGACTCGGCCATCGCCGAGAATTTTTTGGCATCAAGCGACGACATAGAGAACAGAAGCACAAAGAAACACAGGAGCAACGTAACCATGTCGCCGTATGTGGCCACCCAAAGAGGCGCTCCCGGAGTACTCCCGCCATCTTTCTTCTTTCTAGCCATGACCGGGCCCTATTCCGTTTCCTTGTTCGCATCAAGCAGTTTGCGCTTGGCCGGCGACAGGAACACCTTCAGTTTCTCTTCGACTATGCGAGGGTTTTCACCGGCCTGTATGGAGAGTATGCCCTCGACCATCAGCTCGCGCGCCAATATTTCTTCAGAGGAGTTCTGCGTCAGTTTTTTGCCCATTGGGATTGCGAACATGTTGGCAAGTATAGAACCATAGAACGTAGTTACGAGCGCGACCGCCATACCCGGCCCGAGGGAGCTCGGGTCGGCGAGATTGCCGAGCATCTGTATAAGTCCTATGAGCGTTCCGAGCATTCCGAACGCCGGTCCGAGCTCCGCTATCGAGTCGAGGAAGCCCTTGTTGGCCGAGTGGCGTTCTTCCAACAGACCTATCTCAGTATCTAATATGGATTTGACGAGCTCCTGGTCGGTACCGTCAACGACAAGCTGTATGGATTTGCTCAAGAATTCGTCCTCGAGCTGACTGGCGTCGTCCTCAAGCGCGAGCAGACCCTCGCGCCGCGCCTTTTCAGCGAAGCTCACGATGGTCTGTATGAGGCTTATCATATCTATATGTTCGCTCACGAAGACGGCTTTGAATATCTTGCCGACTATCTTCGTCCTTTCGAGCGGGTTGGCGACCATCGCCGCGCCAAAGGTACCCCCGAGGACTATGAAGAGCGACGGAACATCAAAGAACTGCATAAGATCTCCGCCCAACGCCATACCGACGATAACAACTATAACCGACATCGACAAACCTATAATAGACGCTAAATCCACTTGCCTATCACTCCGTTCTATAAAAAACCGAAAAATTTTTACATTAGAACCTTGAAGTTAAACCCATAAACCACTACTCTGTTATTATCGGCTTAGAGCAGTGCCTGCGAAAGGTCTGTATCGCAGATATTATCTCCTCCGTCGACTCCTTCACGTTGTACTTATGCCCGTTGAGCATGGTTATTACAGTATCAGGTCTCTCCTCGACAGTCTCTATATGGTCGGAGTTGACGACAAACTTCGTCCCGTTCAACCGAGTAAGCTCAATCATTATACATCATCCTTTCGAAATAAGCGCATTAAAAACTTTTTTCGCGCACAATATATATTAAGTATATCACAAAAAGGTTCACTCA
>BOCB01000019.1 GCA_026002695.1 Synergistales bacterium | reverse complement strand
GGACGACGGGAAAATTACGGAGCACCATGCCATCATACCAACAACGCGAGCACCGGCTGCGGGGACGCTCTCCGATATTGAGCGGAAGATTTACGAGCTGATATGCTCCCGTTACGTTCTGCAATTCCTCCCTGATTATGAGTACGAGGAAACATCAATAAAATTCTCGGTCAACGGGGAGACGTTTCAGAGAACGGGCAGGACTGTTGTCAATATCGGCTGGCAGGGTTGGGAGAATTCGGAGGCTGATAAACCCGGTGAGGAGGATAATGCGGCAGTTCTTCCGACTGTTCAGGCCGGAGAGGGCGGACTTGTCCACGCCTCAATGGAGGAGAAGCTGACCAAGCCGCCTAATCCGTACACGTATCACGCGCTCATATCTGCTATGAATAGCGTTCACCAGTTCGTTAAAGACCCCGGAATTCGCGCGAAACTCAAAGAGGTTCAGGGCATTGGCACCTCGGCCACACAGGAGAACATCGTCGCCGTGTTGTTAAAGCGCGGTTATTTGGAGAAGAAGAAAAAGCAGCTCGTCTCAACAGACTTGGGTAAACTGCTCATAAATATTCTGGGCGCTTCACGGGCTTCCGTCATGGTTCACCCTGACATGACGGCACTCTGGGAGTGTAAGATGAGCGATATTGAGGACGGCGCGTTGACCTTGGAGGCGTTCATCTCAGAGGTGGTTGATATGGTACGCTGCATTATAGCGGATTCTCTCGAAGTACCCGATGATTTACCCGGCATGGCGAAACTTCGCAAGTGTCTGACTAACGGGTGTGATGGTTTTCTGCGGCACGTTACCGGCAAGAGCAAGAGCGCCGCTAAGACATATTTCTTCTCCTGCCCGTCCTGTCACGCGAAGTTCAACGATGTTGACGGAATTCCCGCTCCTAAAAAGCAATGGAAGAGTGAGGTTATCGAGCTTCCATGCCCCCGTGGCTGCGGACGAAACGCGCGGCGTTTCGAGGGCAGATACGGGCATTATTGGAGGTGTTTCTGTTCGCCCGGCGTACTCAACGACGTTGGCGGCAAGCCTGTTATTCACTGTGAACAGCCCAAGGCGAGCTATCCAGTGAAGGGCTGTAAGGGTGATTGAACATGAAGCGTATATGTACGATAACGGCGATTTGTTTTTTCGGTGTGCTGATGTTCTGTGCGAAGTCTCATGCTTCCGATGGTGGCGCAGGTTTTGCACCCCCGCTTGTTCCGCGAATAGTCGCGCTGGCTGTCGCCAACCGGGATTTTTTTGCCAAGTTCAAGCTCGGCGGGCGCGATTGGCTGTATGACGTGGAGCAGATAGGCGGGGATATGATAGGCATCGTGGCCATCGAGCCGATGGGGATTGAAATGACGTATGTCTTTGATGTTGTGAGCGGTATGCAACTTCTTTCCTCTGCCGTGATTCACGGGAAAAGTGAGCGCACTGTGCGGATGGGTGTGAGCATACGCGTCTCAGACGCCGTGGAGCTGGCACGGTTGGCGGTGGAGAAAGAGACCGCGCCATTGCGCGATGGGATGTTACAGTTCAGACAACCTATGGTCTAAACGCACACGTCAGATGGTATTCATGGGTTATTCGAAGAGGGAAACGGGATGCAGGGTATTTATATTGGTATCTCGTTTCTCTCTTTGAGGTGGCGAAGCGATATTTAACTGCCAAACGACAAATTAAGTAACATCAGTTATAATCATGTGGATTATAATCATAACGTCGGTTTTTCATTCCTTTGCGTGGTAATACGTACCTTAAAGGGAGATAATTTTTGAATAATAAAAAGCCACAAGGTGAAAAGTTCAGAATGGTCGGGAGACTGTTTAAATGCTCAGAAAAGAATACAGCGCGGGAGCCGTCAAATTGTCCTTTTGGTTTTCGGAGTTTCGCAAGGTGATTTCCTTGCTGTGCTCGGGGAAACAACTGCCTGAGATTAAATTAATGGCAGTCGCCGAAAATCTGTTTTCCGCAAAGACGGCGCTGCGGGCTAGCCAAATTATGAATACAGTAGCCGTGCGGGTATTCGCTTTGCCTGCCGAATTTTATAGTGTCTTTGAAACAAATAGTCTCGAAGTTCAAAAGTTGATAAACCTCATCTCCATTATGAACACAGACAGCCTGTTCTTCACTTTTATCTATGAAGTTTACCGTGAAAAACTGATAACCGGCGATAATCTTCTGGCTGACGCTGATGTGAGAGTGTTTTTTATGAACAAGCAGCGTGAGAGCGAAAAAGTCGCCGGATGGACGGACGAAACTTTGATCAGGCTGCAAAAATGCTACAAAACATATCTTTCCGAGGCCGGTTTACTCGAACGCGGCGTAGGCAGCAGAAAAATAATCAGGCCTCTGCTTGATGACAATATTGCAAAATTGCTGGCTGGCAACGATATGGAACTGATTTCACATACACTGACCGGAACGAGGTAAAAGTATGCGCCCGATAGAAGCGCGGCTTGAAGATGCCGCAAAGAAAATACGCGAGACATCTTTTCGCCGGAACAAAGGGCTTGGCAATGAAGTTGGATATTATATTTTCGACTATCCCGCAGCTCTGGAACTGACTGTACGGGAATGGGTTCGCTATTTGCAGGGCAAAATCAGCATTGCCGTGGACGGCTTCGAATTGATAGTGTTTGACCTGTACGACATCATGGTAAGCTTGCTTGAAAAAGAGGACTTCATGGAGCAATGTTTCAAATTTGAGCAGAAACATGGCATGGATCACATTATAAAATCCATTGGCCGTATGCTGCGCCTTTCTGATGACGCCGGACTGATTGTGGAGTACATTCGAGAGCGGACGCCGGAGAATTCAGTGGTATTCCTCACAGGGGTGGGCAAGTGTTACCCGATACTGCGCTCACATAAGGTGATGAATAATCTGCATCAGATTTTAGATAGCGTGCCGGTGGTCATGCTCTATCCCGGCAAGTATGACGGACAGGAATTGGTATTATTCGGCAGCGTAAAAGATGATAACTACTATCGGGCGTTCCGTTTGGTAGATTGACCGGGGAGGGGGCGAATCCGTGCGCATAGGCGAGATGTTTGTCAAACCGATTGACCGCGATATTAAAGGCGTTATCAAGGTGGGGCAGGGCGACGATGAAAACATCAGGCAGGAATTAGAGGAATACGTTGTTACTCGTGAACTCTCTCGGCATTTTGCGGACTTCTTCTCCGGCTACAATAAAGGCATTACAGGCAATACCGACAAGATGGGCGTATGGATTTCCGGCTTCTTCGGAAGCGGTAAATCTCACTTCCTGAAGATTCTTTCATACCTTCTTGAAAACAAGGTGGTTGGCGGCAAGAGCGCGCTGGATTACTTTATCGAGGATGATAAAATAGCCGACCGGATGGTTTTAGCCGACATGAAGCTATGCGCGGACATGGCGCCGCATACCGATGTGGTACTGTTCAACATCGACTCAAAGAGCGAGCAGGCCGGGAAACAGTCGAAGGACGCCATAGTTTCCGTATTTCTCAAGGTTTTCAACGAGATGCAGGGCTTTTGCGGTTCTATCCCGCATTTGGCGAATTTGGAGCGCGAGTTGACTGATGCCGGACGGTACGACGAATTCAAGCGCCTGTTTGAACAAGATTATGGCAAACCGTGGACGGATTCGCGGCACAAGTTTGATTTCATTCAGGACAGCATTGTGGATGTGCTGGGCGGAATGAACTATATGAGCGAGGCCGCCGCCCGCAACTGGTGTGAAAAAGCCGCAGGCGCGTATGATATAAGCATCGAGGCGTTCGCCGGGATGGTGAAGGACTATATCGAGAAAAAGGGCGGCAAGCACCACGTTGTTTTCCTCGCGGACGAAATAGGCCAGTATATCGGCGACGACTCCCGCTTGATGCTGAACCTGCAAACAGTTACGGAAGATTTAGGCACAGCTTGTCATGGCAAAGCGTGGGTCATTGTAACGAGCCAACAGGACATCGACTCTATCGCAAAGGATATGGGTCTGCGCTCCAATGATTTTTCCAAGATACAGGGCCGCTTCGACACCCGTCTATCCCTTTCCTCCGCCAACGTGGACGAGGTAATTAAAAAGCGCATTTTGGCAAAAAACAATACCGCTAACCAAACGCTTCGCCTGCTTTATGAACAAAAAGAAACTATCCTGAAAAACCTGATTGTGTTCAATGACGGCGTTGAGAAAAAATTATATTCCGGTGAATCGGATTTTGCGTCCGTTTATCCCTTTGTGCCTTATCAATTTAATTTGCTTGCCAGCGTGCTGACCTCCATTCGCACTCATGGGGCTTCGGGCAAGCATCTGTCCGAGGGCGAGCGTTCTATGCTCGCGCTGTTCAAGGAGTCCGCTGTAAAGCTGATGGGCAAAGAAGCCGGGGCGATTGTTCCCTTTAACAATTTCTACGATGCGCTGCACCGTTTCCTCGACCATAGCCACTCCGGAGTGATAGGCAAGGCGGCTGATAACGAGATCATCAACCCGGATAAGACGGACTCATGTTTTGCGGTGGAGGTACTGAAAGCGCTGTTCATGGTGAAGTATGTCAGCGAGGTAGTCGCCAATATTGAGAATCTCACAAGCCTGATGGCCAATAGCCTCGACGCCGACCGTATTGCGCTCAAACGCAAGGTGGAAGACGCGCTGAAAGTGCTGGCCGGACAAAAATTAGTGCAGAAGAACGGCGATATTTATGTGTTTCTTACAGATGAGGAGCAGGAAATCAACAGGGAGATAGACGGTCAGAATATCGAGATGGCTGAGGTAACCGCCAAGATTTCCGAGCTTATCTTTGAGGATATTTTCGACTCCAAACGCTTCCGCCATTCCGCTCATAACGGGCGCTATACCTTTGCTTTTAATCAGGCGGCAGACGATCATCCGCATCGCTCGAACCAGAGCAACGATATTGGCGTTCGTGTGCTGACGCCAAACTTTGAGACGCGCGACGAAACCACCCTGCGCATGATGTCCGGGCAAGGCAAAGAAGTGTTGGTCGTGCTGCCCGGCGATCGCGCTTTCTTCGACGAACTGCGAGACTCGATGAAAATAGAAAAATACCTGAAAACCGCATCCAAGGGAGTCCTGACTAAATACGAGCAGATTAAAGCTGCCAAGGGTGAGGAAATGCGCCATCGAGCGGCGGACGCAAAGCTCTTTTTACAGGAGGCTATAAAGAACGCCGACATCTATGTGAACGGCGATAAAGCGCAAATCACCCAGAAGGATATAACCGCACGTCTGAACGACGCTTTAGGGCGGCTCGTGCAGACTGTCTATCATAAGCTCTCGTATATCGAAGCACCGATGAGCGAGGCTGACATCCGAAAACTGTTTGCGAAGAACAATCAGCAATCGCTTTCTTTAGACAGCAGTAAACCTGTAAACACTCACGCGCTGACAGATGTGTTGGATTACATAACAACAAACAGCGCGGCGCATACCAAAACCTCCATGAAAACCTTGATAGGGCGGTTTACGAAAGCGCCCTACGGTTTCGTTGAGGAAGATGTGGAGTGGCTTGTCGCCAAGCTGTTCAGGGACGGCGACATCTCTTTCACGGTAAACGGCGCGGCTGTCACGCTCATGAACAAGAGCGAGGACGACATCGTCCGTATGATTACGAAAAAAGAATTTATGGAAAAGCTGCTGTGTGAATGGCGTGAGCGCGCGAACGAGAATCAGAAGAAAGCCGCGCGCGAGGTGATGAAGGAGCTGTTCGGCTTCGCCGGTGCGCCTGATGAGGACGACGCCATCATGCAGAGCTTTCAAAAGTATGCGGCGGATATGCTCCAGACCATCAAGGAGTTTGAAATTGCCGGGCAGGGCAAATCGTACCCCGGCAAACATATAACGGAAACCGGCAAGGAGTTACTGCGCTCTGTCACGCAGATATGGCTGTCCTCCGAGTTTTTTCATAAAGTTACCTCCGAGCGCGACGCCTATCTGGACTTTGCCGAGGACTTCGAGCCGGTAAAAGCATTTTACAGCGGAGAACAAAAGAAAATATTCGACGACGCGCTGGATAAGATGCGTATCTATGACGAGAGTAAAATCTTTATCGTGGATAACGCAGTGGAGCAGTGCGTGGCCGGAATAAAAGGGATCCTCTGCAAATCCGCCCCTTATCCCAACATTCCCAAGCTGCCGGAGCTTATACATCGCTTTGCTGACGCGTACACGGCTGTGCTGAAATCAATGGAGGTTCCTGTTTACGCGGCCATTGAGGACGCGAAGAAGCGCGTGTTCAATGAACTTGACGGCAAAGCGTATAAGGATGAGTTATACTCACGTTTTTTGACGATGTTCAGCGAACTCAAAGACAAGGCTGACCATTGCAACAACGTGGCGACCTTTCAAAACATCAAAGCGGAAGCCGACGCGCTGAAAATGCGCTTGCTGAACGAAATCACCGAGAAAGACGCTCAACTGTCAAGCCCGCCACCTATGGACGATAAACTCACGCCGCCGCCGACAGTACATAAACAAAAGAGCATCAGCTTCCACGCGGTCAACGTGAGCGGCACTTGGCAGATTAAGTCCAAAGCGGACATTGACGCGCGGCTTGACGAACTGCGTCAGAGCCTGTATCGTGAGTTTGAGGACGGCACTACCCTCAACATAGAGTTTTAGGGAGCGGCGTGTTACATAATGTCATAAATGACAAGACAAATGTCTCAATGGATGTCATAATGGAAAATGAAGCGCGGCTGCAAGTCATTATTACGTTAATAAATCAGGCAATGCTATTATGACATTACTTGGTGTAAAATTATTGAAGCCATTTGACGACATTGAAAGAAAGAGGGCATTGCTATGGCGCTTTCAAAATTGAGCTTGGAGAACTTTACGGTATTTGATAAATTGGATATTGAGTTTTCCAAAGGGGTCAATGTTTTTATCGGTGAGAATGGAACCGGTAAAACTCATATTATGAAAGTGCTTTATAGCGCCTGCCAGGCTGCACAGGCGAAAACAACAGCTATTGATTTTCAGACAAAACTTGCAAAAGTGTTCCGCCCTAATGATTTGTCGTTACATCGGCTTGTCAAACGCGGAATAGGCGTAAGCGTAGCAAAAGTACAGGTCGTTTCTGAGCAAGACGGACAGAAAACAACAAATCGTAATGTGGCATTATCACTGGAAATTAACTCCAAGTTCAAAGATCGCCTGATTTCTAAAGGGGAAAACGCGTGGTCGTCGCGGATGGAGAATTTGACAAGCACTTTTATTCCCGCAAAAGATATACTGTCAAATTCATACAACCTGATACAAGCCATAGATAAGGGGAATGTTGATTTTGACGACACTTACAAAGACATTATCTCCTCTGCGACTGTGGATATTTCAAAGGGGCCTGAAAGCAGCAGAACAAAGAAATATTTGAGCATTCTGCAAAAAATCTTGCCGCAAATAACTCCCGGCACTGTCAGTGTCAAAAACGACAAATTTTACCTGAAAATAACAGTTGGCGGAGGTCATTCTATGCTGGAATTTCAGCTTGTGGCGGAAGGCATCAGGAAAATAGCGCTGCTGTGGCAATTGATAAAAAACGGAACCTTGGAGAAAGGGTCTGTGTTGTTTTGGGACGAACCGGAGGCAAACATAAACCCTGTTTATATCCCTGTTATAGCGGATATGCTTTTAGAACTTCAGCGGGACGGTGTCCAGATATTCATAGCGACACATGATTATTTTATAACAAAATATCTGGATGTAAGACGGACGGAGGGCAACGATTTACGCTATTTTTCCTTATACAAGGATGAAGATACCGTTTTGTGCGATGATGCTCTGTCGTTCCGCGACTTGAAGCACAATGCCATCCTCGATACTTTCATTAAGCTGTACGAAGAAGAAGTGGAAAAGGTAATGCGATAATGAGTGGATTTCGGGAATCAGGGATGCTGTTTATACCACCAAGCGACAACGATGAAATATTCGCGATTGAGCAATCGCGCCTTTATAAGTCATTGGGAGATGGTATCAAAACCGTTGAATTTATATTGCGTAAGGGTTTGGAAGAACTGGATTTTATCGAAGCAAAATCCGGCACTCCTATTACAGACCGGCAAAGCGCGGCTCTAAACACTTTTTTGAAGGAAGTAACAGAGAAATTTACCCACTCTTTCAATTTGTATTGTGCGGCTATATTAGGCAGGTACGAAGAACAGAATGATATGAACGACAGCTTCAAAACACTGGATTATAGCAAGCTGAAATTTAAGTTTCTGTTAGTCATCAAAGGGCATCAACCCGATTGGCTGTCGCCACTCAAGACCAAATTAGAGCAGGAATTGTCGTATCACCGCAAAATCTGGAAAAGTGAATGTATAGTCTTAAATGACGAGATGGCAAAAAAATATCATATAGTAAGCGATGAGGGGTAGCTTATGGCGCGCCTGATAGCCGATAAATTCAAACAGTGGGAAGCGGAGTGCGACGCGCGCTTTACCCAGCTCAAAGCCAACGAGGAAGAGCTCAACCGTATCTTCATCGGCATCTACGGTTTGCAGGACGAGTTGACGCCGGAAGTAGAGGACAAGGACGTGACGGTGCGCCGCGCGGATTTAGGACGCGAAATTCGCAGCCTCTTATCCTACGCCGTGGGCTGTATGTTCGGACGATATTCACTCGATGTTGACGGGCTTGCCTATGCGGGCGGCGAGTGGGACGCGGACAAATACAAGACATATAAGCCTGACAAGGACAACGTCCTCCCCATTACCGACGAGGAGTATTTTGAAGATGACATATTGGGGCGGTTCGTTGACTTCGTGCGCGTGGCCTATGGTGCGGATACGCTGGAGGAGAATCTGCGCTTTATAGCCGACGCGCTCGGCGGCAAGGGCAACTCTGCCCGCGATATTATTCGGGGCTACTTCCTGCGGGATTTCTATAAGGATCATGTGAAAATTTACCAAAAGCGCCCCATTTACTGGCTGTTTGATTCGGGCAAGGAAAACGGTTTCAAGGCGTTGATTTATCTGCACCGCTACGACGAGGACACGGTAGGCCGCCTGCGAATTGATTACCTGCACCGGATGCAGCGCATTTACGAAAACGAGATAGGTCGTATGCGGGATGCCATAGAGAACTCCGGCGACGCCCGCGAGGTTGCTAACTCGCAGAAACGCCTTGAAAAGCTGACGAAGCAGCTAAAAGAGGCCAAGGAGTACGATGAGAAAATCAGCCACCTCGCCCTCGCGCGAATCACGCTTGACTTGGATGACGGCGTGAAGGTAAACTACGAGAAATTGCAAACCGGCACGGATGGCAAAAAGCTCGGCGTGCTGGGGAAGATTTAGGGAGCGGGTATCGGTATGAACAAGACAGCCATCAAAAACTTTGCGATGCTGGCACGTAAAAAGCTGATTGCGGACATTACATACAAGGCCGGACTGCTCGGCATTTCCGAAAAGGAAATCAAGCCCGCACTGGCGCAGTCCTCTGCCGACGCGCAGTTTTTCGATATTGGCTCAAAAGAACCGTATCGCATCTCCGGCGCGGAGATCGCCCAGCGCAAACATCTGGCGGGGCTGATTGAGAGCCGCGCGAAGCAATCCGACTACAAAACAGCATATAACGCGGTGATTGAGGAAGTTGCCTACACTTGGTTCAACCGCCTGATCGCCGTGCGCTTTATGGAGGTAAACGATTACCTGCCTTCCCGAATCCGCGTTTTGTCGAGCGAGAGCGGCAAGGCCGAGCCTGATTTGGTTACAACGCCCTTTGACAGCGATTTGCAGTTCTCCGCGCAGGAGCGTGAACTTGTCCTGTCGCTCAAAAACGATAACAAATTGGATGAGCTTTTCAGGCTGCTGTTCATCAAGCAGTGCAACGCGCTCTGCGGTATTTTGCCTGAGCTGTTCGAGAAAACCAACGATTACAGCGAATTGCTGCTGAACATCTCATTCACCGACAAGGACGGCGTGGTTCGCCATCTGGTTGATGACGTCGCCGAGGATGATTTCAAAGAGGCAGTGGAAATAATAGGCTGGATGTATCAGTATTACAACACCGACCCGAAGCAGGAAGTATTCGATAATCTGAAAAAGAATATCAAAATCACGAAAGAGAAAATCCCCGCCGCGACGCAGCTTTTTACGCCCGAATGGATCGTGCGGTATATGGTTGAAAATTCGCTTGGAAGGCTGTTTGTAGTTGGTAGTGGTAAGTGGGGAGTGATTAGTGAAGAGGAGCGAATTGCTAAAGAAAAAGAAATCGCCGATAAATTCAGTTGGAAATATTATATTCCGGAGGCGGAGCAAACTCCTGAAGTCCGTTCCCAGCTAACTGCTACCCACTCTTCACTCCCCACTGAATTTCACATTGAAAATGTGAAATTCATCGACCCTTGCATGGGCAGCGGTCATATTTTGGTATACGCCTTTGACGTGCTTATTCAGATTTACGAGAGCGCCGGTTATACTCAGCGCGACGCGGCGAAGCTGATATTGGAGAAAAACTTATACGGGCTCGACATAGACAGACGGGCGTATCAGCTTGCTTATTTTTCGCTGATGATGAAGGCGAGAAGCTACAACCGCCGCGCGCTCGACGGCTCGATTGTGCCGCAGGTTTACCATCCCGCCGGATTCGCAGCCGGAGAGGATTTCGGTTCGCTGCTGGTAGTGGATAGTGGGAAGTGGTTAGTGGAAAGCGAAAAACCTAAAAAAACTGTTGGGCAGAGGTCGCTTGACGATGAGAGTTATGAGCAGACCCTGCGCGTTTGGAACTTCAAACGCCTGCTGTCGCAGAAATACGACGTGGTCTGCACCAATCCGCCGTATATGGGTTCTTCGGGCATGAACGCGAAGCTGTCGGAGTTTGTGAAGAAAGAATACCCTGACAGCAAGAGCGATTTGAGTACCGCCTTTATGGAACAGACGTTGGATATGTGTAAACCGACAGGGTATATGGCTATGATAAACATTCCTGTGTGGATGTTCCTGTCAAGCTATGAGAAACTACGTCAAAACATTATCCGAAGCAATGCATTTGTAAATATGCTTCACTTTGGGCGCGGAATATTTGGCTCTGACTTCGGTTCAACAAGTTTCGTTATTGCGAAAGCCCATCGGGATAATTATTTGGCTTCATACCGCCGCTTGTTTAAGAAGCAAGGTGCTGTTGATGGCGTTGAACAAAAGGAAAAGTGGTTTTTTGAGGGTATGGGAGCGTTCACCGCCGATAGCGATAACTTTGCGAAAATCCCCGGCAGCCCGGTGGCGTATTGGGTGAGTGAAAAGATGTTGCAGGCGTTTATCGACGGTCAAAAAGTTTCCGACTTTGCTGATTCAAGAATGGGACTAACTACTGGCGATAACGAACGGTTCTTGAGA
This sequence comes from Synergistales bacterium, assembly GCA_026002695.1. Classification (GTDB taxonomy): domain Bacteria; phylum Synergistota; class Synergistia; order Synergistales; family Synergistaceae; genus BOCB01. Next base: position 15,498 of record BOCB01000019.1, on the reverse strand, counting down.
TTTTGGTACGAGGTTTTGCGGAACAATATTAAATTTGATTCAACAAGTATGGTAGATGCCGAGAATTCGCAAAAGAAATGGTTTCCCTATCACAAGGGTGGCGAATACAGGAAGTGGTATGGTAACAATGACTATGTTATCAACTGGTTTAATAGCGGAGAAGAAGTATGCGAATTCAAAGGTTCGACGATACGAAATCGAGACTACTATTTCAGGACAGCTACGACATGGTCGTTGATTACATCCAGTGTTATTTCTTTTAGATATAGGCGAAACGGATTTGTTTTTGGCGATGCGGGGCCCGCAGTCTTTGCTAAGAATATAAATGAATTTGTAGTGTTGGGATTGCTGAACACTAAAATTATGCAAATTGTTTCATCAATAATAAACCCAACCATTAACAGCAGTTCAGGAGTGATAGCGAATTTCCCTGTGGTCTATAATGGACAGAACAAGGAAGATATTATTAATATCGTTAAGCAAAATCTTTCTATTTCTGTTGCCGACTGGGATTCTTTTGAAACGTCGTGGGATTTTGAGCGGCATCCGCTGGTGTAGGGGGACGCAATAATGACTATCGATAAAGCCAAAGAGCGCATAGATTGGTTGGTGCAATATCCCGTAGCCCACTTGAAAATTGACACAAAGGATATTTTATTGCGCTTTCTGATGACGTTCAATGTTTACGAGTCTATCCTGAAAAGCCCCCGCGATATAACGGGAGTCAATTTGGGACACGAAAAGGAATACATAGAAATATTTGATTATTTCCGTAGCTGATATGTTGAGGACGGAAAAACAAACGATAGATTTGGGAAACGTATGTGGCGCAATGATAGTATGGATAGTGATGTTCAAAATATTCTGCTGAACCCGCAAAATGTTGATATAAAGAGAAAGGTTGAAGTTGTTTTGAAAATCAGCTACCGCTTCCGAGATAACTTGTATCACGGAAATAAAGAGTATGACGAAATAAACAGCTATAGCACTTGTTTCAAGAAAATTAACGAATTCGTTAAGCTATTATTACAGGACATTGAAAACAGCGATTACTTAAACGATATGACAATGAGGGGAGATTAATAAATGTCTATACTCATACATGGACAAATTCACCGCATAGGATCAATTGGCGGCTTAGCGATTCGAGATACCATCGGAGTGGCTGTGTGCCGCGACGAGAAAATCAGCTTGACTTGATTGAATGATGATGATGTGAATGTAAACTACAAATTGGTTGAGTCGGGTATAGAGTTTTAGGGGGCGCATAACTTTTGAAATGGTTATTGCAGCCTAAGCGTTGTCTGGTTACAATAGCATAAATTCCGAGAGACAATTCAATCTACGCAAGCCGAATATTTAGGAAGTCTCATTAATCGTGTTGGTTGAGAAATTTGTGCAGAATAGGGGTAGGGTCAATATGATTGATACCAAGCGTAAAGAAGAATTAAGCAAGAGTTATCTCAATGCTGTTTGCGCTGTCAAGGGGATTGCAATGGAAGTGCAAGGACATGACGATGACGGTATTGATGTTATATTGCAAAAAAGTATACATAGAAAAGATGGTCATCCATACAACGCTCGAATAGGCGTGCAGCTAAAATCCACAACCATTGCTCTAAAACAAGCTAAGGGGAAAATTTCTTATCCATTGGAAAAGAAGAACTATGACGATTTGAGGCGTCCTGCAACTATAAAGCCGTATTTGTTTTTGTTGATATTGCCAAAGGACGAGAAAGAGTGGATTCAGCAAAGCGTGGAGGAATTGATTATAAGGAAATGTATGTATTGGATCGATTTGAAGTTTGAGTTTCCCCATTTTTTTAGTAAGACGAACCCGCAACCCCTTTTGCCACAATGGTTTCGTGCAACGATAAGTTGAAAACGAAAAAAGCTCTCAAACCTTTGTGGTACAAGGCTTCGTTGAAAAAATGGGGAAACTCAAAGATTTGAAGGGGTTGCCGGATAAGGGCAATCCTGCTTCTGTTACAGTACATATTCCTGTGGGGAATATTGTGTCCTCAGAATCATTAGAAAATATTTTAACAAAAATAGCAGAGGAAGAGATATTATGATATATTCTGCCGATTTCTTGGAGATGGCCGGAAAAATAAATCATGTTGAAGTAGCTAAATATCTTCGTGACCTTGGGTGGGTTAGTATCTCTTCGAAGCGCATTAACGTAAAAATATTTCAACTTGAAAAAGGTGATAGTTTTTTTCAAGTCGATTTACCTGCTGATCGTGGATTGCGAGACTATAAATCGGCGATGTATCATGTTGTCGAGAACATAGCCTTATCAGTTGATAAAAGCACTGAGCAGGTGATACTTGAGTTATTGAACCCAATGTCTGATATTCTGAAACTCAGGATCAAAGAGCCTGATTCAGAAAGTGGAAGTATATATATGGAAGAGGCAATCACGCTTTATGAGAACGCCAAAAAGCTGATAACAGCTACTGCTATGGATATTCTACATCCAAGGTTATATCACAGCGGAAGACCTGATAATGCTATAGCGGAATTTGTTGCTAATTGCCGCTTTGGGCAAACAGAAATTGGCAGCTACGTTGTATCAGTTGCGTGTCCGATTTCTATTATTGATAAAAATCAATGCAAACAACTGTCGCTATTCAACAAAGAGGACGAGCTGGCTGATTCTCTAACGAGGAATGTTGTAAATAAATTGATCATATCTGCGCATCAAGTCAGAGAAGCGATAGATCAGGGGAATTTAGAGGAATTTATCCACGCAAACGCAGAAACAAAAGACTGTATCAGCGCCAATTTTTTGGACGCTTTAAGCGGAATTAATATTTACCGCGAAGACAGCGCTTTAGATATTGCGCTTAAATATGCCCCCACTATCTCAAAGAACAGGATTGAGAACCTTTGTGTATCAATCAATCATGATTATTATGAACCGATAAACACGTTTATAAACAGTGTAAATACTGTTCAAGAAAGTGAAATGACATGCATTGGAAGAATCAGCAAACTCCATGCTTCGCCGGACGCGGAAAGAAGGAATGCGGGCGAAATTACCATCGTATTTATAAACGAGGACGAAAAAAAGGCCACAGTATCAGCGCATTTGACAAAAGAAGACTATGATGCGGCTATCGATGCTCACAGGGAAGGCAAAACCGTAAAAGTTATAGGTACACTATCTGGGCAGACTAAAAAAACGAAAAAAATTGAGTGCAGTTATTTTGGAATAATTTAATAATTGCCAATATGTTTAGCTCGTCTCTGCATCCCCAGATGTTGAATGATTGGAAGCAATAATACCTCGTTGATATTTTAAGGGGAGCGTAAACTCATGCCCACACTTGACCTAAACCAAATCACGAGCAAGCTCAACGCTGAGTTCGCCGGAGATACCCGCAAGCTGGTGTTCTGGTACGATGACAAGGCGGAGTTTGTTGACGATATAGACACGCTGGAAATATCCGGGGCGAAGCTGCATAAGCTCGCGCCGGATAATCAGTTTTACACAAAATATCTGTTGGAGCGGCAGGACACAGAGTATAGCTATCTTATTTACGCGCCGTTCCCTAAGCCGGATGTGCGGGATAACTGCTTGGAGGATACACTGCTTTATTCGCGCCGCTTCTACGCTGACCGCGCGTCACTGCTGACGGCGGATTTGCGGATTGACGAAAAATATAAGCCGGTGATACAAAAATATATCAAGTTTTTCGCCGCGAAGGACAGGACGCAGCGGTTCTATGATTTGGAGATTGAGAACTTCACCAAGGAGAGCATCGAGATTGCCCTGATGAGCGTGCTTTGCAAAACACGGACGGCGTCTTTCGATGAGGCGCTGCGCACAGTGCTGACCGATGACGGATTCTCGGATAATAAGTTTTTGGCCGAATTTGAAAAATATGACCTGCTTGAAGTTTTCTGGCGGTTGTGCGAGGATAACCTCGGCTATACGGATGACAAGAGGACACTGGAACGGCTGACCGTCTCACTGTTCGTTACCTATACGTCAAAACAGCTTCGCGGCGAGATGCCGCAGGCGTGGCGGGAGTTTGTTTCGTATAAATCCGGCAATATCATCGCCTTTCTGGATAGCCTGATGAACAGTGTCCTGTACCGGGAACGGTATGATGAAATCGCGGAACATGTCGCGGGTGTGCTGAACGCAAAAAGCGCGATGGAACAATACGAGGCCGAGGCGCTGCTGGATTGCGACGCCTTCGAGGTGTTCGACAGGCTTATTATCCGCTGGATCACAAGGCGGTTATTGGACGAGGATTGGGGCGCAAAACTCGGAGATTTCGACATCCCCGCTATTTGCGCAGCGCGGCAAAAGAAGCATTTCAGCGCGCGATTTACGGGAGAGTACCAAATGCTCGCCGGGGCGCATGAAATTATACAGGCGGGCAAGTATGCCTGTCCGGAGGATTTCAAGAGTATCGTCAGCCAATATATCAAGGCTGATTGGCTGATTGACAGCCGCTATCGCTCGTTCTACGCCGCGTTCGATCGCTTGCAGGATACGGGCGATTATGAAAAGCTGCGCGAATTGGTGGAAAACATCTATACGAATGAGTATCTGGCAAAACTAATCCCAGCTTGGAACGCGGCTCTCACGGTGGGTGGCGCAAAAAACGTTCTGCCCGCGCAAAGAGAATTCTTTGGGGAACACATCAAATACAGCAAAGAGAAGGTAGCGGTTATCATATCGGACGCTCTGCGCTACGAAGTGGGGCGTGAATTATTCCTCAAATTGCAGGATGACCCGAATTGCAAAGTGAAATTAGACGCGATGCTGGGCGTGCTCCCGTCATATACGCAGCTTGGCATGGCTGCCCTGCTGCCTCATAAGGTGTTGGAAATCACCGAGGACGGCAGGGTTCTTGCGGATGGAGCCGTCAGCGATAACTTGGAGAAGCGCGAAGCCATCCTGCAAAAAGCTCTACCGAACAGCCGCTGTGTGCGATTTGACAGCCTGCCCGCGAAACGCGAACAGCTTAGGGAGATTTTCAATGGCATGGACGCGGTGTATGTGTACCACGACCAAATTGACGCGCGCGGCGAAAAACTCGCCACCGAAAATGAGGCATTTACCGCCTGTTCCGAGGCAGTAGAGGAGATATTCGCCCTGATTAAGCGGCTTTCCGGCAGCGCGAACATCTACCACTTCATTGTAACGGCGGATCACGGTTTCATATATAAACGTGATAAAATCACGGAAAGCCATAAAATAGACGTGGCCGGCATGAAACACTCCTTTGCGAGCCGGCGCTTCATCATTGCGGAGGATGGCATTATTGCGGACGGCGTGGCTTCCGTGCCGTTGGGCAGCTTGTTAGGGAATGGAGACAGCCGTATGCTGTCTTATCCAACAGGGGCTAATGTATTCAAGGTGAGCGGAGGGCAGAATTTTGTTCATGGCGGTTCGTCCCCGCAAGAGATGATTTTGCCCCTGTTGACGGTCAAGACGGAAAGAGGACACATGGAGACGCACTCCGCTCCAATCGCGTTAGTGAGCATGGTGCAGAAGATAACGAACCTTATCACTCACCTTGATTTTATCCAGAAAGAACCAGTCAGCAACGTGGTAAAGGCGGCGGGGTATAAGCTGTACTTCATTTCCGAGGATAACGAAAAAATCTCGAACGAATGTGTCTGTCAAGCGGATAAAAAGGACGGCGACTCTCAGCAAAGGATTTTTAGATTGCGCTTTAACTTTAAGAATAAGAAATACGACAGCGCGAAGAAGTACCGGCTTGTGGCGATGGAACTGGATGAGAAAGGCGAAGTCAAAATTGAGGCTTTCCGGCATGACGTGATCATGGATATTGCGTTCGCGGATGATTTTGGATTTTAATCTATAACCGGAGGGATTACAATGCAGGAGGAATACGCGGCGGCAGAGGACGTTGCCGGAAACGACAATTTCAACGATTCAATCAATAGAAAACTGAGGAACTACTTTGACGGGAAGATTGTCCGAAAGGACTTAACGAAAAAAATCCGCGAGGGCGCTAATGTCCCTGTCTATGTGTTGGAATATCTGTTAGGGCAGTATTGCAGCTCAGATGATGAGGAAGTCATCACGCAGGGCATGGAGAACGTCAAGCGCATTTTGTCGGATAATTTCGTTCGCCCGGACGAGTCGCAGAAAATCCTGTCCGCCCTGCGGGAACGCGGCAGCTATACCGTCATCGACAAGCTCACCGTCCATTTGAATATCAAGCAGGACAGATATGATGCCGTGTTTTCCAACTTGGGGCTGAAAGAAATCCCTCTTCTGCCGGAGTATGTTTCCAAATTCGACCGGCTGCTCTGCGGCGGCATATGGTGTATATGCCAGCTTGAATACGAGTTCATCGAAGAAGATAAGAACGTCAGCCCTATCAGAGTGCGGAAACTGACGCCAATCCAGATGCCGCACGTCGATATGGACGAAATCAAGAACGGGCGCAAGGCGTTTACGAAAGACGAATGGCTCACCATACTGCTGCGCTCCACCGGCATGGAGCCGGACAAATTCACTGAGCGCGAGAAGTGGCTGCAACTCACCCGCATGATACCGCTCGTGGAAAATAACTTCAACCTCTGTGAATTGGGGCCGCGCAGTACGGGCAAATCCCACATATACAAAGAAATTTCCCCGAACAGTATCTTGGTGTCCGGCGGGCAGACGACTGTTGCCAACTTGTTCTACAACATGGCAAACAAGAGTGTGGGGCTTGTCGGCCTGTGGGATTGCGTCGCTTTTGACGAGGTGGCCGGCATGACCTTCAAGGACAAAGACGGCGTGCAAATTATGAAGGACTATATGGCGTCGGGCTCATTCGCGCGTGGAAAGGAAGAAAAATCCGCGTCGGCGTCAATGGTCTTTGTGGGCAACATCAACCAGAGCGTGGAGGTGCTGCTGAAAACCTCGCACCTATTTGACCCTTTCCCCAATGTGATGGCCTATGACACGGCGTTTTTAGACCGTATGCACTGTTACATACCCGGCTGGGAAATTCCGAAATACCGCCCGGACTTTTTCACGAACGATTATGGTTTCATCACGGATTATATCTCAGAATTTATGCGCGAGATGAGGAAAGAGCCGTTTTCCGATGTGCTGGACAAGTTCTTCCGGCTCGGCTCAAATTTGAACCAACGCGATGTGATTGCCGTGCGCAAGATGGTATCCGGCTACGCAAAGCTGCTGTACCCTGATGGCGTATTCACCAAGGATGACATCGCCGAGATACTGACCATCTCGCTTGAAATGCGCCGCCGTGTCAAAGAGCAGCTAAAAAAAATCGGCGGCATGGAGTTCTACGATGTGAACTTCTCGTACATTGACAGCGAATCCTTTGAGGAACACTACGTTTCAGTGCCTGAACAGGGCGGCGGCAAACTAATACCGGAGGGATTGTGCAATCCGGGGCAAGTCTACACCGTGTCGCATGGCAAAACCAGCATGATCGGCGTCTACCGTCTGGAAACACAAGTGCTGCCCGGCAGCGGCAAATTTGACCGCACGGGCATCGGCACAGACCGCGACGCAAAGGAATCTGCCAACACGGCGTTTAATTTTCTGAAAGCCAACGGGAACAGCATCAGTGGCAGCATCAGCACGACGACGAAGGATTATATCATCAACTATCAGGATTTGAACGGCATTGGGATGACGAAATTTCTTGCTCTTCCGACACTGATTGCCATTTGCTCCGCAGCGCTGTCCAAGCCCACGCTGTCGAGTCTGGCGGTCTTGGGCGAAATCAGCATCAGCGGTACTCTCATAAAGGTGGAGGAACTGGCGAACGTGCTTCAAGTGTGCCTCGACAGCGGCGCTAAAAAGGTACTGCTGCCAATCACGTCAGCAGCGGAGCTTGGAAACGTGCCGTCCGATTTGGTGGGCGCGTTCAGCCTGATTTTCTACACAACGCCGCAAGAGGCCGTATTTAAGGCGCTGGGAGTAGATTAGAGGCGTATTGTGTAAATGGGGTGAAAAAGTTGCTTAAAACGGAGTTTACAGAGATATTAAGAGAGCATAAGGACGCGTTGAGCGACAAAAAGCGGTTTGCCGCCATTATGAAAGACATGTTCCCCGATCAGGTGCGGGGAACAAACCTGCTTTCAGCCCTGCTCGATATGGATCTGCCTGCCGAGATCAATACTGCGGCACAAATCACGAACGCATTTGCCTATCGGTTTGTAAAGCGCCTTATTGACGAACACGGCGTCAGCCGTATCAACGCGGATAGGGCAGTATCAATGTGGTGTGCCTGCTACGGGAAGGACATCTTGGGAAAACCATGCGAAATTAAGTACAGCGACGCAAAAAACAGCGGCGAACCGGCTATACGCGAGGATTCTCCCGGCAAGATGCAGTATCAGGATTTATTTCTCTACGCCAAAAATCACAATACGCCTGGCTATGCCATTACGGGTTTCACCGGGGCTAACCGCAGGACTGTCATTTGTCCGAACCGATACGGCAGCCATCCTGTTACGGCTATCGCGGCAAATGCGTTCTCTGAGAGCGACGTGCAGGAGGCCGTTATGACGGACGGACTTCTCACGATTGGCGAAAGGGCTTTCAACGGCTGTTCGCAGTTGAAGCAGGTGATTTTCCCGGATAGCTTAAAAGAAATCGGAAATTTTGCCTTTTCCGGCTGTGCCGCTCTTTCGACCGCGCTGCTTCCGCCGAGGTTAGAGCGGTTGGGCAGTTATTCCTTTGCTTCGTCCGGTATCAAAATCGCCGTGATACCGAGTACGGTGTATTGGCTTGGCGAAGGCGCGTACTCAAATTGCGGGAACATTACCGAAATGCGTATCACTGAGAATATTGCAACCTTGCCGGATAAATTATTCATGGGCTGTGGCGCTTTGAAAAAAGTAACGCTGCATAACAGGATAGAATCCATAGGCGCTATGGCTTTTGCCGAATGTGCGAGCCTTGCATCACTCACCGTCCCTGACAGCGTAACACAAATCGGCGATTATGCGTTTCCTGATATGTGTGATAAATTTATCCTGATATGCGGGCGTGGTTCCTATGCCGAAACCTACGCGCGAAAAAACAACATTCGGTTTCAGTTTGTTTAATTTATAAACATCTGAAGGGGGCAGGAGCATGGGTTTGTTAGACATAATACTCGGGCGGCAAGTGCAGGTGGCTCTGCCGACTGTTCTGGCGATTATGCCTCCGGAGGCCGTGGCTGAAATTCAAAACGGTCGGCTTCCTCAGCTCAACTCAAACAACATATTCCTGAAAAACGGCGAGCTTTGCCATTATATCGACAAGGCAATCCTGCTCAAAGAGAAAGTACAAAAGAGCTACGTCAGAAAAGGCGGCGGGTACAGTATGCCCGGCTTCTTTAAGGGTACGCGCGTCCACATGAACAACGGGCGGACGGACATGAAGGAAAACGTCATCACAGAACAATTCCGGGGGATTTTATACATCACGAACAAACGAACGATATTTCAGGCGAACAAGAACGCCTTCGACAAACCCCATACCGGACTGACCGCGCTCGCCCCGTATTCGAACGCCATTGAGCTGCAATATGGCGAAAAAACCTACAGTCTGCTCGTGCCAAATGGCGGTATAATAAGCGCTGTGATGGATCTACTGCATTAAGGACGGTGCATGACAGATGGAAGGATTGTTGAAGCTCGGAACTGTTATGACGACGGAGAGCGGGAGCAAGTACAAGGTAAACCGTCTGCTCGGAGCCGGCGGCCAAGGCGAAGTCTACGAGGTCGAGAGCGGGCAGAAAACATACGCCTTAAAGTGGTATTTCAAAAATTCAGCGACAAACTCGCAGAAATCCATACTGGATAACCTTATCGCAAAAGGCACGCCGGACACTTCTTTCCTCTGGCCGCAGGATTTGATATTTTCCGGCGCGGGCGAGCCGTTCGGGTATGTCATGGCCTTGCGACCGCCCCATTTCAAGAGCATCGTCGATATGATGAAACGGCGGGCGGAGCCGAGTTTCAAGTCTCTGTGCCGCGCGGCGTTCAATATGACGAACGGGTATCAGAAGCTCCACTCGATGGGGTACAGCTACCGCGACATATCGTTCGGCAATTTATTCTTCGACCCTGACAACGGCGACGTTCTCATTTGCGACAACGACAACGTGTCCGCCGAGGAGAGCGCAGGAGTATACGGTACGCCGCGCTTTATGGCTCCCGAAATAGTCGTCGGCAAGGCCAAGCCCTCCAGAAATACCGATCTGTACTCCCTTTCGGTGCTGCTGTTCTACATGCTTATGATGAGCCATCCGTTGGAGGGCAAATTAGAGGCCGACATCAAGTGTATGGATGTCCACGCGATGAACCGGTTGTACGGCACTAGTCCGCTGTTCATTTACGACCCGAACAACAAGAGCAACCGACCCGTGCGCGGCTATCAGGACAACGCCATCATCTATTGGGATTTATACCCGCAGCAGCTGAAAGACCTGTTCACGGAATCGTTCACCACTGGGTTGAAGCAGCCGAGCAAGCGAGTGACGGAAAAGCAGTGGCTTGACCTCTTCGCCAACATGATGTTTGGTATCGTGCCCTGCCCGTCTTGCGGCGCGGAGGTGTTCTTCGACGAGTATAAATATAAAAACAGCGTGGCGCACACCTGTTGGAATTGTCAGAAGGCTGTCTCCATGCCGTTGTCCATCGTCATCGGCAGAAGCCGCGTCCTGCTGATGGGGAATACGAAATTGTACGCGCATCATACGAAAGGCGATTACGACCTCGGAACCGTTACGGGGTCTGTTGTGCGGAACCCGAATAACCCGAACCTTTGGGGCATCCGCAACGAAGGCTCGGACAACTGGACGTATCTCAAAGGGGACGGTACGCAGGTGCCTGTCGCGCCCGGAAAGTCCGCGGCAATCTCAAAGGACGCGAAAATCGACTTCGGATCAGCTACTGCTGAATTTATCTGATCGGGGCAAAGTTAAGTCATGGGAAAAATCTTACGAGCGATTGTAGAAAAATATAGTGAGGTTTTAACCGACAGGCAAAAGCTGCGCGCGCTGCTGATGGATTACTTTCCGCAAAACAAGCAGGCGTGCAACTTGCTGTTGATGGCATATGACGAAGACATACACAACCAACTGCGGCAAGGCGGGGCGTTGGGCAACCTTGCACTGTCGAGATACGTCAAAATTCTTGAAAGCCATTACGCAGTCAACAGAGATAACGCGAAGCAAACGGTTTGGGCGTGGGCATACGCGCTCAATGTTGATTTCGATGATGAGTCTGACACAGGGACATCCGCAAACCGTAAACAGGCGTCCGCCACTCCATCTTCTGTTGCCAATGCACAAGGCAACGCAAATGTGTGGTATTACGTTGACAACTCCAGAAAGAGTATAGGTCCCTTCTCAGTTGACGAGATGGCAGCTCTGTTTGAAAACGGCATAATATCCCGCGACACCTTCGTTTGGGCAGTAGGGTTCGATAACTGGGTAAAAGCCGAAGAAACCGAGCTGTCGCAATACAATAAGCCATCGCCTGTTGTTTCTGCGAAGGTTACTACGGTGTTGGGGAACCGTAGCGATTATGAAATGACAAAGGACGCGAACGGGATCGTTATTGAGGAATTTATCGGCGTTACAAAGCCCGAAATCGTTATCCCAAATTTGATTGACGGAGAACCGGTTTATGCGATAGGGGATGGTACATGTAAGGAAAAATTTACAGGTATTAAGAGCATAGTTATTTCAGACGGAATACGACATATAGAGCCTTACGCATTTTTCGAATGCAGTGGATTGCAAAAAGTCGTTTTCCCCGGTAGTTTGCAGTCGATCGCCTTTGGCGCGTTTTGGAGATGTGAGGCGTTGACGAGCGTTAGTTTCCCCGACAGTTTGCAGTCAATCGATAGTGGAGCGTTTTATGGTTGCAAAGCTTTGACAATCCATTGCACGGTCGGTTCATGCGCGGAGCAATACGCGCGTATCAACAATCACACTACGATATTGGGAAAAAACGCAAGTTCCGTTAAGAAAACTACGGTGTGGGTAAGGAGCGGTGATTATGAAATCGAAAAAAATGTGAACGGAGTCATTTTGAAGAGATTTGTCGGCATTAAAAGCCCTGAAATAGTCATTCCCAATTCGATTGACGGAGAACCGGTTTACGCGATAGGCGATTGTGCATTCGATAGCGGCAATGATTTGAAAGATGATGCTTATAAATCTAATCATGTTATTGAGAGGATAGTTATTTCAGATGGGATACGACATATAGGGCGTGGAGCGTTTGCAAAGTGCAGCAATTTGCAAACTGCCAGGCTTCCTGACGGTTTGCAGTCTATTGACCGTGTGGCATTTTGGCTGTGCCATAAATTGACAAAGGCGACGATCCCCGATAGCGTGCAGTCCATCAGCAACAACGCTTTTGATGATTGCGAAAACCTGACGATCTATTGCACAGCCGGTTCATACGCGGAGCGGTACGCGCGGGGAAATAACATAAAATACGCTAGGAAATAATACCCAAAACACATACTTTGGAGGAGGACAGCCACTTGGAAGAGACGCTCAAGAAAATTTTGACCGATCACGGCAACGTTTTATCCGACAGGCCAAAACTGCGCGCGTTGCTGATGGATTATCTTCCGCAGGACAAGCAGGCGTGTAACTTACTGTTGATGGCGTATGACGAGGATATACACAGCCAGTTGGGGCAAGGAGGAAAATTGGATAGGTTCACTTTATCACGTTATGTGAAAAACATCGAAAATAATTACGGCGTCAATGGCGAACTGGCGAAAAAAACGGTTTTGGCATGGACATACGCACTCAATATTGATGTCGAGGATGAACAAAACGCAGAAACATCCGCAAACCATCGACAGACATCCGGCGCTTATGCGCAAGACGGTGAAAGTGTGTGGTATTACGTTGACAACTCCAGAAATAGCATAGGTCCCCTCTCTGTTGACGATATAGCCGCTCTGCTTGAAAATGGTACAATATCCAGCGACACCTTCGTTTGGACAGTAGGGTTCGACAACTGGGTGAAAGCAGGAGAGACCGAGTTGTCGAAATATACTAAACACTCGCCCGTTGTTTCTGCGAAGGTTATCTCTGTGCCGGGGAGCAGCAGCGACTACCAAATCACGAAGGACGCGAATGGAATAGTACTACAGAGATTTATCGGTGTTACAAAGCCCGAGATTGTTATCCCAAATACGATTAACAACGAGCCTGTTTATGCGGTAGGGAATATGGCATTTGCAAATTTTGCAGGCATTCAGAAAGTGGTTATTTCAGCCGGAATAAAGTATATAGGGGATGCGGCGTTTTCAAAATGCAGTGGTTTGAAAAGCGTTGTTTTCTCAAGCGGTTTGCTATCAATTGGCGCGCAAGCGTTTGTCAGCTGTAGCGCATTGAAAAGCGCTATATTACCTGACGGTTTACAGTTTATCGGCATTGATGCGTTTAGGGAGTGTAAGGCATTGGTAAGCGTAACATTCCCTGATGGTGTACAATCCATTGGTGAACACGCCTTTTTGAATTGTAAACGACTGATAATCCATTGCAACCCACGCTCATACGCAATGAGATACGCGCAAGAAAATAATGTCGCCGTCTCAATATCTTCTGTGCAAGGTCGCGCAGGCGATTATGAAATCGAACAAACGTCGGATGGGATCATCTTGAAGAAGTTTGTCGGTCATGGATCGGACGTTTTTGTACCCCAATTTATTGACGGCAAGCATGTCTATAAGATAGGCGATATGGCATTTTTCAAGCGTTCCGCATTGACAAGAATTGTGTTGCCTAACGGCTTGCAGTGCACTGGCAAACGTGCCTTTGAGGGGTGCATTGCGTTGATAATTATCACAATCCCTGATAGCGTACAGTTTTGAGTTTCCCCCAAATCCAACACTCAACCGCCCTTAAACCCTTATGCTGACGGCATTTGTAGCTCATTGAGCTTTGAAAACAAGGCAAAAAAACAATGCAAAACCTTCCGGATTTTGATATAATTGATGTCGACGAAAACACAGTCATATCAATAAAAACGGAGGTTTTGCATGTGATTTATTATAGTACGCTCGGACACAATTTGAAAAGAGGTCTTTTCAATTTTTGCGAGAAAATTTCAGGCGAATTTTCAAGACCAACGCAAAAGTTCATTTTGGATATGATATATGGCTTGCTGACAACACACAGCTGTTTTCTTAGTGAAATAGCGAGAAAACTTAACGGAAAAGCCACGCCGGACAAAGCCGTTGAGCGATTATCCCGCAATCTCATGAACTTTGACGGCGCTGACAAGCTTCACGAAAACTATTTTAACGCTGTTAAAAGAAACTTCGGCGACAGCACTGTTCTCATAATAGACGACAGCGGCATTACTAAACCTTGCAGCAGAAAGTTGGAAGGACTTTGCAAAGTACATGACGGCAGCACGGGCGAAATCGCAGACGGTTACTGTTTCGCAGGCGTCAGCGCGCTCACGGCGGGACGAAAGCAGCCGATCCCCGTGTATAGCCGCGTGTATTCGACTGTTGAAAAAGACTACATCGGCAAGAACTCCGAAACGCTGAAATCTCTGAAATTCTTGTCATCACATTTTCCTAAAACAAACATCCGCGCGCTCGGCAGAGGGTACGACGCGGGATATATTTTCGACTATTTTATTCCGCGCAAAGAGAGTTTTATTGTGCGTATGCGCGGCGACCGCCATATCCTCTTCAAGGGCGAAAAGGTAAAATTGCGCGACTTGGCAAGAAAATACAAAGGTAAGTATGCTCTGAATTTTGAGGCAAAGGACGGTAAAAAACGCGATTGTAAAATTTCCATCGTGCCTGTGTCATTGCCGAATTATCCCGATGAACCGCTGAACCTTGTTATTTGCTGCGGTTTTGGGAAAGAGCCCTTGTTGCTCCCGGCGAACCTTGCAAGCGGCGGCAAACGGCTTTGTGTAACGGTCGTCAAAGTGTACCTCATGCGGCGGCGCATTGAAGAATACTGCAAATTCAAGAAGCAAGGCTTCGGATTCGAGCGATTTCCAGTGCGTTCATTGAAGTCTATCAGAAACCTTGATTTGAGGTGAGCTTGAAAAATGGGGAAACTCAAAATAAACTTTCACTTGAAAAATTTCCAATTATCTGCAAGAGATGGTTTTCGTCAAGCATAGCTTTTAAGATACTCTGTTTACCGCTAATTTTCAGTTTGTTGGATTTGATATATGTGCGGCGGGCAAGAATTGCGAGTTTTCTGAAAGAATTCAGCGTTTTATTGGACTCCTCAGATTTCAAACGGCACTCATCTTCCGAAAACACTACATCAAGAATCCAATGTAAACTTTCTGTTTTCCGGTGTGCACGGGTGATTTGCATCAGTTTTTCAGGCGTTTCAGCAAGGCTTGAAATGTAGTAATTCATTTCTTTTGTAGTCTTATGTTTTGTTTCAACTATATGCTCAACCGCAAAAATTGTTTTCAAACCTGCCCATTCCTGACGGTTTTCAAGCCGCGATATATCATGAACTTTATAACAAC
>BOCB01000018.1 GCA_026002695.1 Synergistales bacterium | reverse complement strand
ATCGCGCACCATGTTCGATATGCGCTCCTTGCCCCACGACGGCACCCACTCCACATCGTCGACGCACTCCAGCGCGCGGTCTCGGAACTTCGACACCGAGACGAACCACTGGTCGGTGCCGCGGAAGATAACGGGCTTCTTGCACCTCCAGCAGTGCGGGTACGAGTGCGTCAGCTTCGCCTTGCCGACGAGCCTGCCCGATTTGCCAAGAGCGCTGAATACCGCCTTCGCGCCGTCGTCCAAGGACATCCCGCCGACGAGCTCCGTGTCGGGATAGAAAAAGCCCTTCGCGTCAACAGGGTTGTATATGTCGAGTCCATACCTCACGCCGGTCTCGAAGTCCTCGGCTCCGTGCCCGGGCGCCGTGTGAACGCAGCCCGTGCCGGTGTCGAGAGTAACATAGCCGGCGAGCGCGAATATTATCCCGCGGCTCTCGTAGAAGGGATGAACGGCGCTCATGCGCTCGAGCTCCCTGCCCTTGACGCGCAGCAGCTCCGCGCCGAACGCTATGTTAGTAACCTCCGCGACGGAGTCCTTCATAGCGGTGGCTATGAGATATACGGCGTCTCCCGCCTCGAAGAAGGAGTAATCGTAGTCGGGATGCACAGATATTGCGAGGCTCGCCGGCAGCGTCCAGGGCGTCGTAGTCCAGATGATCGCGCTCACGTCGCGTCCGGCGAGCTGCGGGAACTTCTTGGTCGCCTCGGCAAAGGGATATGAGACGTAGATTGATACGGAGGTCTCGTCCTCATACTCTATCTCGGCCGCCGCGAGGGCGGTCTCGCAGTCCGTACACCAGAATATCGCCTTGCGCCCTCTGTACACGAGGCCGCGCTCGACCATTCCGGCCAGTATATCAAGCTGGGCGGCCTCATATTCGGGGCGCAGCGTAATGTAAGGGTTCTCCCAGTCGCCCATGACGCCGAGGCGGATGAACTCGTCGGACTGAATCTTGACGTATTTAAGCGCGTGCGCCTCGCACTTCTTCCTGAGGTCGACAGGGTCGATGGCGTCGTTCGATATGCCGCCCTCCTTCAGAACCTTGTGCTCGATCGGCATACCGTGCGTGTCGTAACCCGGCACATACGGCGCGAAGTACCCTCTGAACCACTTGTAGCGGACTATCATGTCCTTCAATATCTTGTTGAGCGCCGTTCCGATGTGGATGGGGGCGTTGGCGTAGGGCGGGCCGTCGTGCAGGACGAAAGGGGGACGCGATTTGCGTCCCTCGACGAGCTTGCTGTGAACGCCCGCGTTCTTCCAGAACTCCAAAAAAACCGGCTCTCTCTCCGCGAGGTTCGCCCTCATCGGGAAGCTCGTCTGCGGAAGAAAGAGAGTGCTCTTGTAATCGTTGGATGATTTTGATGCTTTGTCGCTTGCCATCGGAAAGCCTCCTGTTTTTTTATCGTTACCCTTTAGGCTCCTAACAATAAATCAGTCTGCGATGTAGATATTAAAAAGCGGTAAACGACAGCTCGTTTACCGCTTTTGCGTCCTGGCTCCTCGACGAGGACTCGAACCTCGAACCTAGTGGTTAACAGCCACCCGCTCTGCCGATTGAGCTATCGAGGAATAATCAGAAAAGCCAACATAATCGGCATTTCTTTCAACTCAACGTTCTTTATCCTAACACATTTTGGTCAGGTGTCAAGTAGGCTGTGCCGGCCTCAAACCACAGGTTAATAAATTTTAATCAAGATAAATCAGCTCTATGAGCGATCTCAAGTGATTTTAGCCTTGCACCCGATGGGTGAAAATTGGGTTTCATGCCAAGCCTTGCCATCACTAAACACTGGAGCATCTTAAACCGCTCAACCTGTGGTTTGAGGACCCGCAACTTGCCCTTCAGACCTCTGACAATAAATCAGCGTTTACATAAGGAGGCCGGTCCTCGCCTAAAGGTCAGCGGCCCGCAGCGCCTCAAGCGCCCCTCCGAAGTCCGAAACAAGCGTGAGGTCTGATATTTTCGACAGAGTGTCCCTCGTCTTTTCGTCCACATCCACCCCCGAAAGCTCGGACAGAATATCGTCGACGGCGCCGATGTCCTCCCCGGCCAGCGCAGCCGAGAGGCGCGCCATGAGCGGCGCAACATCCGCGCCCGGAGGTCGTTTTACTTCGCTGTGTTCGGTTTCATAGGCCGCGATCGCCGCCCTTATCCTGCCCGTTAAACCGGACAGCTTTTCGCGGAACTCTCCTAAGCGCTCGCCTATAAGGTCATGGTCCTTGTTTTTCCCCGCCGCCTCAAGCTCCGCCGCGATACGCGAAACCTCCTCCGCCCCGATGCTCGCCGACGCGCTCTTTAAGGCGTGCGCGTGGATTGCGAAGAGCCGCGTCTCGTCGTCGTGCGGCGCGGAAGTCTTTGCCGTTTCGGCGAACCTCGCCATAAAGGAAGCGCGCTCCTCGGCATCGCCGCAATATTGCTTCAAAACCATGATATAGCCTTGCGTAGTTCCGCCGGTCATGACGATCCCCCGCGCGGCGTTCACTCCCTCGATATTCAGGGCAATTTCCGCCGGCGCTTCGTTCTTATCCGTCTTTCGCGCGTTCGCCATTCGTTTTTCATTCGGAACCCATTTCTCCATTATTCCGTTCAACTTGGACATCTCGACGGGCTTTGAGATGAAATCATCGAAGCTGTTTGCTAAGAACATCTCCTTCATACCCGAGACGGCGTTTGCCGTAAGCGCGATTATCGGGACGCGCTTGAAATACTCCCCGTCGAGCGCGCGGATTGCCGCCGCCGCCTCCACTCCGTCCATCCCGGGCATCATGTGATCCATGAGAACGAGATCGAAAGCCTCCCCCTTCATAATTTCTATGGCTTCAAGCCCGCTCATGCAGGTGGTTATTTTTATCTCATACGGAGCGAGCAGTCCTTCGATCACCATAAGATTTACCGCTATGTCATCGACGATCAGAACGCGAAAATCCGGCGCGGTGAAACGCGCGTCTGCCGCCTTCGCGCGAAGAGCCGCTTTTTTATACGCGAAGCCCATAGGAGTGCCGTCCGCAACGCCCTGCGTGAGTGTGGCGGTGAAAGTCGAGCCTTTGCCGTACTCGCTCTCTACCGAAACGTCGCCTCCCATCGCGCGGCACATACCGCGCGCTATCGACAGCCCGAGCCCCGTGCCCTGCACATTTTTATTCCTGTTATGATCGACGCGGACAAATTCTCCGAAAAGGCGCGCCGTATCCTCGCTTTTGATACCGATCCCGCTGTCCGCGACGGTAAATTTGAGATTTACCGATCCGTCTTTCGTCCGCTCGCCCGTCGCCGTGAACTTGATGAACCCCTCGTTTGTATACTTCACCGCGTTCGAGAGGAGGTTGAGCAATATCTGCCTGACGCGGGTTTCGTCGCCCGCCATGACGGAGGGAAGCTCAGTATCCACGTCCGTAATGAATTCGATCGGCTTGTCCCCCAAACGCACGCCGATTATCGTCAGCACATCGTTTATAAGGGACGCGGTTTCAAACGGCGCGACAGTTAGCTGGAAACTGCCCGACTCAATTTTAGAAAAATCCAGAATGTCGTTTATGATGGACAACAGGTTCGCGCTTGCCTGTTTGATGCCGGCGATATATTCAAGTCCCTCCGGTTTGCCGTACTGCCTCATCGCGAGTTCGCCGAGACCTATCACCGCGTTCATCGGGGTGCGGATTTCGTGAGACATTCCGGCAAGGAAAAAAGTTTTTGCCCTGCTCTCCTCGTTGGCGCGCCGCGCTTCGCCGTGATATTTTATAAGGCAGAAAAGACCGCTGATGAAAACGATAAAAATAGATAACACTCCCATGCCGAGGGAAAAAGCGAACCTCTTATGCGCGGCCACGATGGACTTATCCATAATGTCCACACCGGCAAGCGCCACGACCTTACCGGAGGAATCCCGCACAGGGGCGAGGGCGTAGAGCAGTCCGTCCCAGCCCACGGTGTAATGGCCAAGCCCCGAGCAGACGGCGGTTCCCGCAAGCGCCTTCTCGGCGCCGGGCGTCAAATCAGTGGATATTAGCGGGGTATCGAGGCCGCAGCGAGTTTCTTCGTCGAAATCATTGTCTATTATGTATTGGAGTTTTCCATCTATCTCGCGAAGGAAATATACAAACATAACGTCTGACTCCTTGGAAAAGTCCAGCAATTTCCGGCGAAGAGCCTTATATTCGGGCCGTTCCATATCCGGCGCGTCCTGAAATGAACCCAGCTCCTCCGCCGTCACGAGTTTCGCGGCCGATTCGCTCAGCGCTATCAAACGATGTTCGATGTTGTACTCTAACATTTCCAGGAAAAAACTTCTCAGCGAGTTACCGTACAGCACGGAGACGAGCACGAAGGCGCAGGAAAGTATGAACATGAGCAGCGGCGCGTGAACTTTGAGTGATTTCATTTCAACGGCCCGGATGGAATTTTATGCGCTCGCGGCGCTCGCGGCGCAGAGGGGTAGAAATCTGAGAGCGCGTTCTTCGCCATTCTCAGGTTGGCGAGATCGTCGCCGACTACCATGAGTGTTTTGCGATCTGTTTCCATATTCGACATTCGACGCTCCTGTCACGATTTTTTATGTTCCTGCCGGCCCAATACTTTCTATAATTATGATTATGACCTACATAATACCAAAAAACAGAAAAAAAAACAGGTCTGATTTGCCGCGGAAGCGGGACCAAAAACAAACGGGCGCCGGAAAGCAATAGGAACAGGCGAGCTTGTTGTACGACATTGACCACGCCATTTTTGTAATTCATCTTAACTCTTTTCAAATAATCCACGTTTTCTCCCTTTCCCTAAAGCTCGGCGCCCGCTTTGACGATAATATTATCGAGGAAACAGGGCAGCGCTCACGTCTGACGCTATCGCATGGAAGCGTACCGTGTCCTGACAGAGGATTTGCCCAAATACTGAAATCGTTTCGTTCATTGAACTCGGGCTTTGAACGGGCGATAAATCACAGGGAGGTTCCAACCATGCGGATACTTCAGAACATACCGGCTCTCGTGAGTTACAACGCGCTCACAAAAACCAACAACAGCCTGGCGAAGTCGATAGAACGGCTTTCGACAGGGCTGCGTATCAACAGCGCGGCTGACGACGCCGCGGGGCTCGCCATCTCGGAGAAGATGCGCTCGCAGATAAGCGGCTTGAACCAGGCGACGCGCAACGCGCAGGACGGCATCTCGATGATACAGACTGCGGAAGGCGCGCTGGCAGAGACGCACTCCATGCTTCAGCGCATGAGAGAACTCTCCATACAGTCGGCGAACGACACCCTCACGCAGGAGGATCGCAGCTACATTCAGCTGGAAATAGACCAGCTCAAAGATGAAATAGACCGCATCTCGACGACGACCCAGTTCAACAAGAAGCAGCTCCTCGACGGTTCGGCGGGCGCTCTCTGGTCGACGGACAACCTCGCCACGAAGGTAATCGTGCGCGGCGGGCTGCGCGAGGTCGACCAGTTCGGCCAGAAGAAGGCGCGCGAGGGCAACTTCAAGGTTAAGATAGACGCCCTTCCCGGCGAGTCGCAGGTGAAGAAGAGCGACATCTTCAAGATAAAGCACCCCAACGTCATCATGAACGTCGGCCTGAACACCGCGCTCGGCTTCGAGAGCGTCAGGGTCGACGGCCTGCCGGCCGGTACGTACAACGTAAGCGTGGGAACGGCGGCAGATCCTGTCTTTTCAGCCCGGGCTACCTATATTGCTAACGGGTCGGCGGGCGCAACGGTAGATAGCTACATTAAGGTTGATACGGCTAACTTGGTTGCGACGGCAAACTTGAGTATGCTGTTCGAGGTAGTGGCCGTGAACAACGCATCGGGTTCGAATATCCTGACCGTACGCGTACAGACCCTCTCGCTGGACTCTGGGGGTAATGTGCGTACGTACAGCAACGAGAACATATTGATAACCACATCGAATATGGTGACCGGCAATATGGGAATCGGCCTCACGAATGGCGCTAACGGCAAGGGCTTTATGCTGACAGCCAACGTGATATCAAACTTCTCCGTCGGCGATAAATGGGTGTACGGCATGACGGTTGAGGGTACTCCGGCATCAGACGCTACGATAACAATAGATGCCAAGCTCAACAGCGCGTGGCCGGACGCATGGAAGAACAACAACTCCGCTGTTACCCCTTATCAGCTGAATGTTCCCTCCTTGTTCAACGTGAAAGCTTCCGCCGTTCAGAACCTCGACGTTCACTTCAAGAACTTCTACCTGAACGAGCAGAACGGCTCAGTGTACGAGAGCAACGTCGTAGTGAGGTTCAACGAAAACTTCGCGGCCGTCACCGGTGGTACAAAAGTAGGGGCGACGTTCGAGGCGGCTTACATCGGGCAGGTTGCCAAGGGAGACGTACAGCTTCGCGACCTCGACAAGTACTGGAACGCGAACGGCAAGTTCCTCCTCGACACGCCGAAGACGATACAGATAGTGCAGGGCGACGGCACGAAGGCGAGCATAACTCTCTACTCCACGGACACGATAGAGGACGTGCGCAAGAAGCTCAACAACGCCATAGCGTTCGACCTCGGGCAGGCGAAGTATTCGCCTCAGAACTCCAGCAACTTCGTCTCGTTCGTCGAGCAGGGCAAGGAGCTGCCGAACAGCCCGGTCTCCGTTCCCGGCACGTTCGTGATCCGAAGCCTCATCCCAGGAAACGACGGCACGCTCTCGTTCTCCGGCGACGAGGACATAATCCGCACCTTCTCGCTCAACGTGATACGCGAGCCCAAGGAGAGCCAGTTCCGCGTCGCGGTCTACGACGCGCACACGGGAGCGACGGTCTCGTCCAACGTCAAGATAAACGGCAACATCCTCTACGGGATAGTCGCGCCTAACATCGACGTCCGCTTCGACCCGATGGCCGACATCAAGGCGACGTGGAACGACAAGACGAAGAACTTCGACCTCATCGCTATGACCGAGGAGTACAGCACGATAGTCCACCTTTCGGACAACTCGACGATATTCCAGGTGGGCGCGAACGAGAGCGAGGACATGAGCATCGACATGGGCAACATGAGCAGCCTTGCCCTCGGCATAACGAACGTCATAGTCACCGACCGCGAGTCGGCAGGGCACGCGATAGGCAAGATAGACAACGCCATCGGCCTCGTGTCGGCCCAGCGCGCGAAGCTCGGCGCGTACCAGAACAGGCTGGAGCACACGGTGAATAACCTGACCACCGCCGCTACCAACACGACGGCCGCCGAAAGCCGCATCCGCGACGCCGACATGGCTCAGGAGATGATGACGTTCACGAAGCTGAATATACTCTCGCAGGCCGGCACCTCGATGCTGGCTCAGGCGAACCAGCTCCCGCAGAACATCCTCTCCCTGCTCAGAGGATAAACGGGAAAAAACGCGCGGGCGGCCGCCCCAGGCCGCCCGCGGAACAACGCCCCCTTACGGGGGCGTTGTTCTTTAACGGGGCGTTACCTTTTCGTTCCCAATCCATTCTCAAAATCAATCCATATTCTATTTCTCACACTGCCTGTATAATAATCAAATACCTATGGTTTTATCTTTACCCTTTAAACTCCTGACAATAAATCAGTTTTTCACTAATCGAAAGAGGGTTTTGCCGCATGTTGTTCGATGAAGTTAAGCGCAGGAAACTGATAAAAGAATACGACAGCCTGCCGTCATTTGAGAGGGAAGCCTGCCGCGTGCTGTCGGCGCTCTACGCTCCGGTGACGGCCACAGACCTCGCGCGTCTGCTGAACAATATAAGGAAAGGCGCCGCGTCTACGAAGTTCGCGCTGAAGCATGTCTGGGACGTGAAAAAAAATCTCACGCCCACCCTCAAAAGGCTGCGGTTAGCTCAACTTGTGCATGAACTGACATTTTCGTCACAGCAAAAATATTGGGTGTGCAACAGGCTCATAACCGAACCCTTAACGAGGGAGTCCGCGGAACTCGGCGAGTACAATCGCGTCTCGGACGCGATAAAAGACGACAACGCGTTCGCCGCCAACTCGCGAATATGGGGCAGCGAAAACTCCTACGACAGCCAGTCCTTATTTATGCGCGACCTTAGGAAGGCCATGTACTTGGAGGATGAGGCTCTCTTCTTCAAACTAATTTCCAATTGCGCGTTCGTTGACGTGAAGGTGGATGATCTCCTTTTTAAGGAAATAAATAAGGAAAGCGGTACGCATTCACTGGGATTTATGTTTCTCGCCACGCTCTTTAATCCGCTCGACGAAAAAATAATGCTTAACCTGCCGGAACCGATCGCGTCCGTCGTATTTTACTACGCATGGAACGAATGCGAGCGGTCGCCGGAGGACTTCCTCGCGGCTCGCGGGCTGTTGGCGAAATTCGCCGAAAAATATCCGGACAACGCCGCTATCATTCAGAGAATGGCGGGAGACCTCATAGAAATCGGATGCCCGGACGAGGCGCGGGAAGTCCTGACCTCGTCCGAATCGGAGGACCCGCAGAAGTGGGCGCTGCTTGCCATGACGGAGCTGATTAAAGGTCATCACGAGGAAGCGCTCTCAATTTACGAGGACGGACTGAAATTCCTGCGCAAAGCGCAATCCAAGCGCAAGGTGAGCTATGACTTGTGGTTCGGATTTTTCTACCCGATACTGATGATTCGAGCCGGGGAGCCGAACAAAAAAATACTCGACTACATCTCAGCGTGCAAGATGAGCTGCGATATGCGCATGACCCACCTCATCATAAGATACCTCGTCCCCGACGGAACCGATCAGGCTGCCCTGTTCTCGCCTGATTTTATAAATTATTTACGGGGAAATGACGTAGAGCTCAGGGATGTTTTCTTCTTCATGCTCCTCGCGTACTGGATCAACGCGGGACAATCCACCGACTACATCGGCGAGGCGCTTCTCGCCTGCCGGAACATGAAGGAGCTTGGTCTCTCGTTTCTCGCTCGGGAGCTCGCGAGCATTATTCGGGCGATAGAACCGGACGACAAGCATATCAAAAACCTGCTCAAAGACCTGCCCGAACCGGAGCATCCTCTCAAGGACCTCATCCGCCGCGAGGAGGAGTGGGAGCGGCACCTCAACATCCTCGCGAATATCGCGGCCGAGGATGCGAATCAGGCCGCCGAGAAGCGCCTGATATGGCGGATAGACTGGAAACGCCGCGACAAGGAGCATATAGCGTCGATCTCGATAGTGCCGGTGGAGCAGACGAGCAAACAGCGCGGCTGGAGCACGGGCAAGGAAATAGCCATCAGCACCCTGTACAAGAACCCGGATTCAGTGAAGTGCATGACGCATCAGGACATTTCCGCGCTCAGGGGCATTCGCGCCAGCAGGGATTATTACTCGCGCGGCGGCATAAGGCTTGACATCGACGAGTACGAAATGCTGCGTCTGCTGGCCGGGCACCCCATGCTCTTTCGGGGCAAGACCGGCGAGAGCGTCGAAATAATCTCCGATGTTCCGAGAATATCGGCAATAACCACGAAGGACAGCTATACGCTCAGCATAGAACCGTACCCTGAAGACATCAATTCGGACGATGACAGCCCCTTCCTCGCGCGGGAGGAGGTGCGCAACTGCCTCCGAATATTCCGTTTCAACAAAAAGCAGCTCAAGATAGCGGCCCTAATCGGAGAAAAAGGCCTCTCCGTGCCCCTGGACGCGAAGGACAAACTCCTTAAAGCGCTCGGCAGCCTCACCTCGACGGTAACGGTGCACTCCGACGTCGCGGGCGTCGAGTCCGGAGCCGACGAAGTGGAGCCGGACGGCAAGCTGTACCTGCAGCTCCAGCCGAACGGCGATGGGCTCGACCTCGAAGCCCTCATCAGGCCGCTTGGCGTCGGGAGCGCTTCCTGCGTGCCGGGCGTGGGGGGGCGCAATATCTTCGGCCTGCTCGACGGCCGCCGCGTGCGCACGAAGAGGGACATCAAAAATGAGGACGCCGTCTTCTCCGATTTCATCGGCAAATGCCGAGCCCTTGCCTCCGCCGAGCAGCTCTCCGAGAACCGATGGACCGCTACCGGCGCGCAGACCTCTTTAGAGCTGCTGCTTCAATTACAGGAACTCGGCGACGGCATCGCCGTCGAGTGGCCGAGAGGCGGCGAGAAGCGCGTCAGCAGCATACCGGCCTCCGCCGCGAGCTTCTCAGTGCGCTCGTCGCGCGACTGGTTCGCCGTATCGGGGGAGATAAAGGTTGACGAGGAGCTCGTCCTCGGCATGAAGGACATAGTGAAGCTCCTCGGCGAATCCGCCGGGCGCTTTATCCCAATCGGGAACGACCGTTTTCTGGCGCTCACCGAGGAGTTCAGGCGCAGGATAGAGGAGCTTGCCGCCCTCGGCGATCTCAAGGGCGACGAGCTGCGAATATCACCCCTGTCGGCGGCGGTCCTCTCGCCCCTCTCTGAGGAGGCCGGCGGCTTCGACGACAGCGAGGGCAAATGGGGCGCTTGCGTCGCCAAAATAGACGAGGCTTCCGCAATGATCCCCGATCTGCCCCGCACGTTCAAGGGCGAGCTCAGGCCTTATCAGCTCGAAGGCTACCGCTGGATGACGCGCCTCGCCCACTGGGGCGCCGGCGCGTGCCTCGCCGACGACATGGGTCTCGGCAAGACGGCGCAGTCCTTAGCGCTCCTGCTCTCTCGAGGAAAGGACGGCCCGGCCCTCGTGATCGCCCCAACGTCGGTTTGCCCGAACTGGTTCGACGAGGCCTCCCGCTTCACCCCGGCGCTGGCCTTGCGCGAATTCAGAGGCGGCGGCGAAAACAAGGACAGGGAATCTCTCGTGAAGTCGCTCGGCGCTATGGACGTCTTAGTCTCCACTTACGGACTGCTCCAGAGCGAACAGGAGCTCCTGTGCGGAACGGACTGGCACACCATAATCCTCGACGAGGCTCAGGCGATAAAGAACATGGGGGCGAAGCGCAGCGCCGCGGCGATGAAGCTGAACAGCGATATGCGCGTAATAACCACAGGTACTCCCATAGAGAACAACCTCGGCGAGCTGTGGAACCTCTTCCGCTTCATCAATCCCGGTTACCTCGGCTCACTTGAGAAATTCAACGAAAAATTCGCCGTCCCCATAGAGCGCGACAACGACAAAGCCGCCCGCAAGCGCTTGAAGCGGATAATCTCTCCCTTCGTGCTGAGGCGCGGCAAGGATCAGGTGCTCACCGAGCTGCCGCCCAAGACCGAGATAACCATCAGGATAGACATGCGAGACGACGAGCGCGCCGTCTATGAGGCGATACGCAGAAACGCCGTAGACGCGATCGAGGCCACCGACGCTCAGGACAGGCGTATGCTGATATTCGCCCAGCTCGTGAAAATGCGCCGCGCGTGCTGCAACTCGTCGTTGGTTCTGAAAGAGCCGACTGCCCGCCCCTCGGCGAAGCTCGACGCCTTCTCGGAATTGATCGAGGACATCCGAACAGGCGGGCATAAGGCGTTGGTGTTCAGCCAGTTCGTCGATCACCTCTCCATACTCAGAAAACGCCTCGACGACATGGGCGTTACATATCAATACTTGGACGGCTCAACTCCGCCCGCCGAGCGGATGAAAAGCGTGAAGGCCTTCCAGGCAGGCGAGGGCGACTGCTTCCTCATAAGCCTGAGAGCCGGAGGAACCGGCCTCAACCTCACCGCCGCCGACTATGTAATCCACATGGATCCGTGGTGGAACCCCGCCGTCGAGGAACAAGCCTCCGACAGGACGCACAGAATAGGCCAAAGCCGCCCGGTAACAGTCTACAGGATCGTAACTAAGGGCACGATAGAGGAGAAAATTGTCGATCTTCACGGCTGGAAACGCGACCTGGCCGAAAGCCTGCTCGACGAATCCGAGGCTCCGGTAAAACTCTCATCGGATGAGATGCTGAAACTGATTCGCGGCGACGCGTGAACGGCGTAAAAATGCAGAGACGTTGCATGCAACGTCTCTGCAGGTGTAACGATGGTTATATGTAACGTCCCTACTTCGAGAAC
This sequence comes from Synergistales bacterium, assembly GCA_026002695.1. Taxonomy (GTDB): domain Bacteria; phylum Synergistota; class Synergistia; order Synergistales; family Synergistaceae; genus BOCB01. The sequence continues at coordinate 15,575 of BOCB01000018.1, read as the reverse complement.
AACTCGACGACGAGTATCTCGTTTACGTCTATCGGAATCTCCTCGCGCTGAGGCTCGCGAGTCAGCGTGCCGCTGAACTGGTCGAAGTTCTTCTCTACATACGGGACGCTGAAGCTGCGCAGATCCTGGAAGTTGCTCTTCATGGCCTCGTTGGCGCGGGACTTCTCGCGCAGCGATATGACGTCGCCGGGCTTGCAGGCGTATGACGGAATATCAACGCCTTTGCCGTTCACGAGGATATGTCCGTGGTTGACTATCTGGCGGGACTGGCGTATTGAGCGCCCGAAGCCTATGCGGTAGACGATGTTGTCCAAGCGGCACTCAAGCCCCTTCAGCATCGCCGCGCCCGTGGCCTCCGAGCTCTTCTGTCCGCGCTCGTAGTAGCGGACGAACTGACGCTCCAACATACCGTAATACGCTTTTATCTTCTGCTTCTCCATCAACTGGAGACCATATTCAGATGTCTTCTTGCCCATGCGCCCGCCCTTCTGCGCCTGAGCGCTAAGCCTCTTCAGCGCCTTCGGGTGATTGTAGACGTTAACTCCTAACCTGCGACAGAGCTTGAACCTTGGCTCTCTTCTCGTTGCCATACCGACACTCCTTTTCCATAGAAAGACTGATTTATTATTAGGAGCCTAAAGGGTAACGATAAAAGCCCGGCCGGCTCCGCATAGGTCAAACAGTATATACTCTACCACCGACGCGCAAAAAAGTAAAGTAGGGGCGACCATTGGCCGCCCGTTCCTATCCCCGGTCGCCTGCCCCGGGTTTTACCTACATATTTTTCTTCAGCCTGTTTTCGGACGCAGTCGCGCCGGATTTCTGCTTGAAGAACGTCTTGAACCACTTCGACGATTCCTTCGACAGCACCTTGAAACCCTTGCGCTCCTTCGAGATCCACAGGAAGTAGTCCACGAAGAACGTCTCCTGGAGCTGACGGATTCCCTTGCCCTTGTTTATCTTGAGCAGAACATATGTGTCCTTCAGCGTCCTGTCCTCGTCGTTGTCCCAGCGGAACGCGCCGAGGGCGTAGCTGATGTCCTTGACGTCGGAGACGGCGGGGAAGATCGGAATGATCAGGCTGTTGTCCTCCCAGTCATATGCGCCGAGCCCCTGCCCCGGGACAAGGATTACCCTCGGTATGCCGTACATCCTTATTCGAGCGGAGCGGAGCATATCCGGGTCGAGCGGGGTCAGGTCCATCATTATCTCTCCGGCCCTCTTGGGCGACAGGGGCATACTCTTGTTCTGGCAGAGAGGGGACGTATCTATTTTCGCGGAGCGCGCGGCGAGCATCATGAACTGCCTCTTGTTGTTGAAACTCTCGCGCAGCGCCAGTTTCATCGCCGGAAGCCCCTGCCCCTTGAACTTCTTTTGCGACATCGCCTTGCGCGTCTTCCACCGTTCGGCCTCGTTCGTAACGTGGACGATGAGGCTCGCGAGGAATTTTGTCTTATCGTGCAGGGCAAGGACGTTCTCTATTATCTTGAGCGACTGATCGACGGCCTCGGCGGGACCTTTCTTAGCCGGCTCGTCGGCGGGTTTCGGCTGTTCGTCGATGGAACCCTCGTACTCGACATCGTCCTCCGGCACGTCGGGCGCCGCTGTTTCAGTTTCGGGCAGCGATGCCGGCGCCGGTGCTGCGGCGGACGGCACGTCGTCTATCTCGGCAAACGGGTCGAAGAGGTCTATGGCGCTCTTCTGGACCTCGGCCTCAGTCTGCGCGGGTGTGCTGCCGTCAGCGGCGGGCTCCGTTTTTTTCGGCTCGTCTGCCTTGGTGAGTTTACGCTCCAAGTTCTCTATCATGTACCAGAACATCCGCTCGGCGGTCTCGTAATTTTTGCAGTTCTCCCTTATGGAGTCGCGCGCCTTGTTGTCGGCCTCGCGGATCCTCTTCGTCCGCATGTCTGTCTCAGTGGCGTCGGCAAGCCCCTTGTCGAGTTTGTCGAGCATCGAGTCGAGCTCATCCTTCTCGATTATATTCGTCCCGGTCATCAGAGTACTCATTACCATGCGCCTGCGGTTCTGCGCGGCTTTGAGTTCATTGTTGAATCTCTCCAGTTTCTCGTCCAGCGGGACGCCGCCCTCAGGCCCGTTGTACGGCTTGTCGAATATGAGGGCGTAGTTCTCCTTGAAGTAGTCGGTGAGGCGGTTATACTGATATATATCGACGGCGGAGCGTTCGTTTATCTGATCCGCGAAGGCCGGATTGAAGGTCGTGTACTGCGACGACAGATGCCCGAAGTCGATAACAAGCCTCTCATGCGTGTCGAAGACAAGCTCATCGGGAGGCCCTGCGTCTATCTTGGCCTCGACGACAGCCCAGACGAGGTCGAAATACTGCTGCGCGGCTTTCTGCCATACGATACGCGCCTTCTTGCGGCTCTCTGTGTCCGTTGCGCCGCTGAGTTTAGCCCAGTTCTTGCCGAGCACTTCCATCTGCGACGCCAAGGTGAAGACCTCTTTGTTGTCCTTCCAGTTCTTCACCATCCATCCTATGGCATCATCATATTTTTTGAATTCTTCAGTCATCTCAGGAACACTGCCGGAACCATCTGCCATCGTGTGCCGCCTCCTTGCGCATTTTTATCGTTATTCTTTAGGCATCGACAATAAATCAGCCTTTATTTACGCTAACCAGCATTAGTCAGGCACTCGCAAATGCGCGAGTACCAAGCGTGAACTTCTACGGCGTCCATTATTGATTTGCATGTGTATTGCGGATCCTTTTCGCCTCCGAGGGAGCAGGCGTCTACCGACGTCTCCCAGTCCGAAGCGCTTATCGTCATGAATTTGTCGTTTTCACCCGGCAAACGGGTATCGGGCGTTACGCCGAACGAGACGTCCCCGCTCTCCTCATCGGAGAATCTGAGCACCATGAACTTCTTGTCATTAAGCCGGGGAACGAACATCTCGAACCGCTCGCGCTTCTTCAGCCCTCGCTCCTCCGCAAGTTTCGCCGAATCGGGTACGAGGTTTGCCTGTATATTCCCGATAATGGGGTGCAGTCTCAGATACGAGATAAGTTTTTCCGTGAAGAGCCGCCCTTCCGAGGCCAGTTCCCTTCTTCGTTCGTCGGAGCGGAAGTCGTCCTTCGTAATGTGTTTCCAGAGGGCGCCGCCGAACGTATGCTCGCCGAGCGGCGACCAGTCGCTGAAGCCGAGCAGCATAGCCTTCGATATGGGCAAAAGAAATTCGCCCCACCTGTTGGCATTGGCGTTCATTATCTCCTTGGCGGTATTGTTGTTCCTCATTGTGGGCGTCATGACCGCTTCATCGAGCGCAAATCCCGGCCACGGAGCGCCCTCCTTCAGATGATTATCAAGGACGGCCCGCTCCGCGCCGGTCATAATGAAGGCCGGTTTGACGACCCAATCGCCCTTTGACGGAGTATAGATGTACCAGAGGGTACTCCTCTTCTCCTCGTCGACGAGATTTAGTTCGGCTACGCTGCGGGCGGTTTTGGGCGCGTGGAGGATATCACCTATCATTTGCACGGCGCGCCATTCGAGAGGTTTGAGCTCCATCTTCTCCTCGGCTGTGCTTATCAGGGACGATATGGAGTTTATGATGGCACTCATCGGGTATTCTTTTATATTTCTGCCTATCTTTATTTTAAGGCTCCGCTCCGCGCCCTCCGACCATGACAGATAGACGAATTTCCTCTTGTTGGAGTTGGTGTTAAAGATGCCGACCCTCGGCAAATTATCGCTTCGCGCCAACAGCAAAGTCAAATCGTCGTCTATAACTTTCTCTGCCAAAACGGCAAGCTCGCCCTCAGCCAAAATCCCTCACCTCAATGTCAATAAACATTTTTGTATTATAGCAAAAAAAAAGCGATTTTAGAATAAGGGTAAGGGATGATAACCCTTTGATGAAAAAACCATGAAAAAACTAAGCGATCAACACGGCTCATTCTTCGCCGATCGTCTGCTTATGCGCGGGGTGGCCGGGCGAGGAGGCGCACGGTTTTAGGCGTTTAGTCCTCGCTCTCGAAACGCTTCGAAGGAGCGTCTCCCCAGAGGCGCTCCAGATTGTAGAATTCACGGCCTTCCTTGCTGAATATGTGAACGACCACGTGACCGGCGTCAATCAGCTTCCACCTCGCGCTTGACTCGCCCTCTATCCTGTGGGTGAGACCAATGGCGTCCATGGCATCGGAGACGGCGTCGCATATCGTCCGCGCGTTTACCTCGGAGCGCGCCGTCGTCACCACAAAGGCGTCGGCGAAGCCGGAGATGGAGCGCAGGTCTATAAAGTCCGTGTCCTTGCCGTGTTTTTCCTCTATCGCGTTTATTATCGGAAGGTATTCTTCGTAAGCGCGGCCGTTCTCTTTTTCGGTTGCCGTATCAGTTGTATCGTTCATGGAACATCCTCCTTATGCGCGGCTTTGTAGTTTTCCTCGAGACGAGCCAGTACGTTCGCGTAGTCGTGTCCGATCACGAGAGAGGGAGCCGAGGCTTGTTTGTTCGACCTGACGAGCGCCCCGCTTATCCCGCACAGTCTGCCTAAGAGCTGCGCCGTCTTCTTTACCGACTCGGACGCGCCCTCCTGATAGATGACGTTGCTGCTCCTGTAGTCGAAGTGTTTGGCGTTGCTCACCCTCATCACGTCGACGCCCATCCTCTGCAGCTGCGACGCCACGTTCTGCCCGACTCCGCTTTTGCCTGTCCCGTTCAGCACTATTATCTCATCCTGCATGGCTGTTACTATGCCCATTATATCATCCGCCGGAGCGGCGCTCTCAGGCGCTCCCCTCGCTGCGGAGTTCGCTGTTTCCGGCGCGCCTTCGTCCCGGGGCATATTTTCAGCGGCTGAGGACACCTGCGACAGGGAGCTGCCCCTGTTCGCGCGCGCGATTCTGTCCATTGATATGAGCTCCTCCGTGTTCGCCTTCAGAAACTGCGAGACGCCGCCGGAGGCGGCCACCCAGTAGCTGAGTTTGTCGATGATCGCGGGCGCGCCGGGGAGCATCATGAAGAATATCCTGTCCTGTTCCTTGTCCAATTTTTTGACGAAGGAACATATCTGGAGGGTGAAGCTCGGCCTCATGTCGGTTTTGAGCGTATTCGTTATTTCGCGCGCGAGCGTCGGGAAGCGAAGCATGTTCTCGGGCATGTACATCTGATGGAGCAGCGCCTTCAGGAACTGCTGCTGGCGCATTATCCTCCCTATGTCGCCGAGCGCGTCCTTTCGGAAGCGGACGTACTTGAGCGCGGTTTCGCCGTCCATGTGCTGCTTGCCGGCCGGTATGTCGATCTTGAGATGCCCCCTCCTGTCCTCATACTTCATCGGCTTGCCTACGAGTATATCTACGCCTCCTATGATGTCGACTAACTTAGGGAAGTTGTCATAGTCTATCTTGACATAGTATTGGATTGGCGCGCCTATGAAGTTCTCGACCGTGGCGCGCAGGAGGTCAACGCCGCCGTAGGCGTAAGCGTGGTTGAGCTTCTGGGTTCCGTGCCCGGGGATCTGTACCCTCGTGTCTCTCGGGAGGGAGAGAACCCTGACATTGCGGTTATCGATATCAATAGCGACGAACGCCATGGTGTCGGAGCGGATGGAGCCCTCAACGTCATCCTCGCCGACGAGCAGGATATTTATCCTTCCGCCTATATCGACGATCTCAATGTCGCCCTCCGCCGGGTTATCGCCGCCCCCTTCGTCACCCGATACATCTACATCTACATCGGGGTTGAATACGCGGGGGACGGGATCCGTGTCTATATTCGTAAAACGCGCGTAAGCGCCGGCAAAGAAAGCCGCCGCCGCCAATATTAAAAATAGCAGAAACGTTTTCGATTTCACCTGAGTTCACCATCCAAGGCCGTGTAAAGGTTTTTCTTTTTTATATAATCAATTACTGTGCCGGGCGTCAGGTACTTCGCGCCGCGCCCGTCCGCCAAGCGGTTTCTTATGCCCGTGGCTGAGATGTCGAGCGACGATGTTTTAATCAGCGAGACAGCGCCGCCAAGCTCTTCTCCGAGCCGCTCCACATCCTCATAATCATACCCCGGTCTCGCGACAGCGACAAGAGTGCAGAGGCGCAAAATCTCGCGCGGCTCGCGCCAGCTCCCGAACTCCAGAACGGCGTCGGCGCCGGTTATAAAAAACAGCTCGGCGTCCTCGTAAACATCCCTCATGGCGCGAAGCGTGTCCGCCGTGTAGCTAACGCCCCCGCGCTCTATCTCGGCGCGCGATATATCAAAATGGTCGTTCCCCGCTATGGCGAGCAGCGTCATAGCGTACCTGTCCTCAGCGGACGCGGAGCAGGCCCCGCTCCTGTGCGGAGGCGTTCCGCTCGGAACGAACACCACTAAATCGAGCGCGAGTTCCCGCCTCGCTTCCTCTGCGGCGAGGAGATGCCCGCAGTGTATCGGGTCGAACGTGCCGCCCATTATTCCGACGCGCCGCGATTTAGTCATCGTCGGGGTGGAAATCAAAGCCCGTCACGCCGATCGACACCGACGCTCCCTCAGCCGCGCCGGCGGCGGACAGCAGCTCCTCGACCCTGTGTTTGCGCAGAAGCCTCGAAAAACGCGCCACATTCTCCGGCTGAGAGAGGTCGTATCTCTCGGCAGCGCGTTCCAAACGCTCATTTAACACCCGGAAACTCCCGCCCGGCAGCGCCACTATCTGGACTGTGTCGCCTCGCCTGCCGCGGTGACGTTCCTTTTCGGTCAAGGCCGTATCGATGGGGAGCGGCGCGAACAGACGGACATTTCCCTTCGGCCTCGGTCTCTTTTCGGCGAAATCCGCGATCGTTCGCGCGAGTTCGTCCATTTTTTCGCCGGAGCGCGCGCTCACGGCGCGGAAATCGAAGCCCTTGCCGCCGATAAAGCGCTCTATCGACGATATATAATCCGGCGGCGCGCCATATTCGCCGAGCATATCCAATTTATTCCCCACCACTATGCAGGGGCGTTTCTCCAATTCCGGGTCGTATGAGCGCATTTCCTCCCTCACCACTGCCCAGTCGCGCATTACGTCCTCCGCGTTCCACAGGCCGTCGTGATCCGGAGCCATGTCCAATACGTGCACAAGCATTCTTGTGCGCTCGATATGCCTCAGAAAGGCGGTGCCGAGCCCCTTGTCCTCGTGCGCTCCCTCTATGAGCCCCGGTATGTCCGCGAGCACTATGGCGTCGAAATCGGTTCGCAGCACGCCGAGGTTAGGCGACAGGGTTGTGAATGGGTAGTCGGCTATCTTAGGCGCGGCCCCCGACACAGCGGCGAGCAGGCTCGATTTTCCGGCGTTGGGCAAGCCGACCAAACCGATGTCGGCTATCAATTTTAATTCGAGGCGAAGATTTGCCTGACCTCCGAGCGAGCCCTTCTCGGAGAAACGCGGCGCGCGTCTCTTCGAGCTGGCGAAGACACGGTTCCCTCTCCCTCCGGATCCGCCCATAGCCGCCACATAAATGTCCCCCGGCTCGACGAGGTCAGCGAGCCCCTCGCCCGTCTCATCATCAAACACGAGAGTGCCGCACGGAACATCGAGCGTGATGTCGCCGCCGCCTTTGCCGTTTTTGTCGTTGCCCTGGCCGTGCTCGCCGTTAGCGGCCATGTATCTGTGCCTGTGCTCGAAATCGGCGAGCGTCTGCAAATCAACAACGGCACGAAGGATGACATTACCTCCGCGCCCTCCATTACCGCCGTCAGGGCCGCCCCAAGGAAGATATTTCTCGCGGCGGAAACTCATGCACCCGTTTCCGCCGCGACCCCCGGCAACCGAAATAGTTAAGAGATCCACGAATTTCATAATATTACTATATCATAAAATGACGGCAACGGGGTATGAGCGGAATGAAAACCATGCGTTCAAGGCAAAATTCATATCTGTATGATCGCTGAACCGGCGTAGGGGCGGCCGCCCCGGGCCGCAGCGCTAAGTGTAAGCGCTGACTAATTAGCCAAAATGGAATTTCGCCGTTTTGAGATGTAGAGCAGGTCAGGTTTTTTATCGTTACCCTTTAGGCTCCTGACAATAAATCGGCATTTACCTAAATAGTTTCCCCCGCCGCGCGTTTCAATCTGTCCCGCACCGCTTCGCCGAGAGCCCCGCCCTCCGGCAGCTCGGCCACTATCACATCGCAGAGCGTCTCCAACTCGCGCAGTGTTGAGTACAGTCCCTTGGCGTAATCCTCCGCCGAGGCAAATAATATTTTTTTGAGGGGCGGCTCGCCTTCCTCCGGCGGCTCGGTCATGCCGATATAACACCATCGCCTGCCGAGCGGCGCGAAAGATGATACATCGCCTCTTCGGTGCGGCAATAACGGAACTGCGGGGGCGTAGTGCCTGTGGCGCGTGCCTGGGGATCTGCGGAGAGGCGCGCCGCCGGGGGTGAGTACGCGCGCGGCTTCTGAAAGCATCTCCCTTGTTACGCCGCCCGGTCTTAATATTATCACGCCGTCGCCTGTCGCGTCCGCCACCGTCGATTCGACGCCGACCTCCGTCTCTCCGCCGTCTATTATCATATCGACCGCGTCCCCCAGATCCTCGGCCACGGTTCGCGCCGTCGTAGGGCTTGGGCGTCCGCTCCTGTTCGCGGACGGGGCGGCTATCGGCAGACCCGCCTCCCTTATCAGGGCAGAGGCTGTGTCGTTGCGCGGGGCTCTTACCGCCACGGTGGCAAGCCCCGCTCTCGTGACGAGAGGCACTATATCAAGAGAGCGCATCACTATCGTGAGAGGCCCCGGCCAGAAGGCGCGCGCGAGTTTTTCGGCGAGAGGGCTCACCTCGGCAAAGCGCGCCGCTTCCTCTATGCCTCTAACGTGCAATATGAGGGGGTTGTCCTGCGGGCGTCCCTTCGCCGCGAATATTTTTGCGACGGCGCGAGGCGAGAGCGCGTTCGCCCCAAGCCCGTAGACCGTCTCCGTCGGAAAGGCGACGAGCCCGCCGCCCTTGATTATGCGGGCGGCCTCGCGTACCGACTCAGGCGTCGCCGGGTATATATACATCGTCCGCGCCGTTCCTGTGCCACGAGCTTAAAAAGCGCGCGCGGAAATCGCGGAACGTTCCGTCGATTATCGCGGCTCTGGCGCGTTTGGTCAGGTTTATGAGGAAATGCAGATTATGCCATGTGCAGAGGCGGGAGGCGAGGATTTCCCCGGCCTTGTGCAGGTGCCTGATATACGCCCTGCTGAAATTGCGGCAGGCGTAACATTCGCACGCCGCATCTATCGGCGAAAAGTCCCTTTCGTAAGCCGCGTTCTTTATGTTAACGCTCCCCTCGCTCGTGAAGAGCGTGCCGTTGCGCCCGTTGCGCGTCGGGAGCACGCAGTCGAACATGTCCACCCCGCGCGAGACGGCCTCGATGATATTGTCCGGCATACCGACGCCCATCAGGTATCGGGGGCTGCCCTTCGGCAGCTCCGGCTCCAAAATATCGAGCGTGTGATACATCTCGTCCGCGCTCTCGCCGACCGAGAGGCCGCCTATCGCGTACCCCTCGAAGCCAATCTCGATTAACCGGCGCGCGCATTCCACGCGCTGCCCATCGAAGAGAGCCCCCTGCGCTATCCCGAACAGCGCCTGATCCGCGCGGCTGTGGCGCTCTCTGCATCTTTGCGCCCATTTGAGGGTTCGCTCCACCGCCGAGCGCGACGCGGCCTCCTCCGCCGGGAGCTTCACGCATTCGTCAAAGCACATCGCTATATCGGAGCCGAGCTTCTCCTGAACGTCTATCGAAAGCTCCGGCGTCATAAAATGCGCGCTCCCGTCGACGTGCGAGCGGAACTCCACCCCGTCGTCCGTCACCTTGCGAAGCGCGGCGAGCGAGAAAACCTGAAACCCCCCGCTGTCCGTCAGGATAGCTTTGGACCAGCCCATGAACTTGTGCAGCCCTCCGGCCTCCGCCACAATACCCGCCCCGGGCCGCAAATATAAATGATACGTGTTGCCGAGTATCACATGTGCGCCGATTTCGGCGAGCTCGTCCGGCGACATCGCCTTCACCGCCGCCTGCGTCCCCACAGGCATAAAGACCGGCGTCTCGATAACACCGTGAGGCGTTACAAACTCCCCGGCGCGCGCTCCGCCGCACTCGGCAAGCAGATTAAATTCAAACATTCAGAAATTTATAATATTCCAGCCGTTTTGCGCATTCCTCGCGGCCGAGGAGCTCGGCGACCTCAAAGACGCCGGGGCTGACTTTTCTGCCCGTGAGCGCCCATCTCATGGGGAGGGCAACTTCTTTGAGCGGCGTGCCGTTTTTTTCGCACCATTTGCGGGCGAATGCCTCCATACCGGCGGCGGCCCATTCGGGCAGCCTTATCATCTCGGCGTAAAATTTATTGAGCTTAGGAAGCAGCTCAGGCGCGATCTCGCTCGCGTCGTACCTCAGGCGCACGGGTTCAAAGTCCAGGAAGTAGTCGCTGTACTCGGCGAGCTCCTTTGTCGTCCGTCCGCGCCCGCCCATAAGCGTCAGCGAGTCCTCCAAATACTTAACGCCGTGACTGTCCGCCGGAAGGCCGAGAGCTTCCCAGAACGGCTTTACTGCGGCGAGGCGCGCGTCCGGGCTCATTCTCTTCAAGTGCTCCTGATTTATGAAGTTCAGCTTGTCCATGTCGAAGACGGCGGCTTTTTTCGTCACCTTCGAGAGCTCGAACATCCTCACTCCGTCCGAGCGGCTGAACACCTCGTCGCCCCCGCCCGGCCCCCAGCCGAGGAGCGCTAAAAAGTTAAATACGCCGTCGGGAAGGTAGCCCATGTCGCTGTACTCGAACACGCTCGTCGCGCCGTGACGTTTCGAGAGCTTCTTTTTGTCCTTGCCGAGCACCATCGGAAGGTGCGCGAACTCCGGCGCCTCCCAGCCGAGCGCCCTGTATATGAGCATCTGCTTCGACGTGTTGGCGATGTGATCCTCGCCCCTTATCACGCAGGTTATATCCATCGTGTGATCGTCGACGACGACGGCGTAGTTGTAAGTGGGCATCCCGTCGCTCTTGATGATGACTATGTCCTTAACCGAGCCGTCCGTGTTGACAGACGCCTTCTCGCTCTGAATTTTTATGGAGCCGTATATCGTATCGTCGAGCGTGAGCTCAATGCCGCGCGGCACACGGAAGAGGACGGCCTCGCCCTCCTTGTAGGCAAGCCCCTTCTCCAAGAGCTCGTCCGCGTATTTTTTATATAGATCCATGCGCTCGGACTGCCTGTACGGCCCGAAGCCCCCGCCCTTGTCGGGGCCCTCGTCCCAGTCGAGCCCGAGCCAGTTCATGCCGTCCATGATCGTGCGCTCGTACTCCTGCGTGGAGCGCTCGCTGTCCGTGTCCTCTATGCGGAGTATGAATGTTCCTCCGCGGTGACGCGCCCAAAGCCAATTAAAGAGCGCGGTGTGCGCTCCCCCTATATGCAACGCCCCGGTAGGACTCGGCGCGAAACGTACCCTAACCTTATCTGACATCGCTATGACCTCCTGATAGTAGGGGCGAGTTTGAAACTCGCCCTCTGTTTCGCCCATCTCATATGAAATTATACATCATACGGACATAAAAACTTGCGCTGCCGGCGCAGGGGATGTTGGCAAATTAAATAGGCGACAAACTGAATAATTATGGCAGCGGCGGCTGCGGCGCGGGCTTCGGCGCGTTTGCCATGATCCTCGCGGGCGGCGCGGCGGGATTGTTAAGCGCGGGTTTGCCGCAGAGGCAACCGCATCCTTGACAAAAACATCAGGCTAAGTATAATTATAAACATATGATTATAATATGAATTATGTGTTATAAATATTTGCGCGCGTAATTTTAAGGAAGGGATGATGGTTATGCCGGACAATTCTGACTTATACAGAAAGCTCTCCGACGCTGTCGTCGAGATGGAGATCGACGCCGCCGGAGAGCTTTCCAGGGAAGTTATAGCCAATGGATTTGACGCTTACGAGGCGATAGACAAGGGCTTGGCGGACGGAATGGAACGAGCGGGGACGCTCTTCGAGGATGAGGAGTACTTCATTCCGGAATTGTTGGTGTGCTCCGACGCCATGTACGCCGGTATCGACATACTGCGCCCGCACATCAAGACCAGCGGCGCGACGGAAAAACACAAGGTCGTAATCGGAGTTATACAGGGCGACACTCACGACATAGGAAAAAACCTCGTGAAGATAATGCTCGAATCAGCCGGCTTCGAGGTGCTTGACCTCGGGCGCGACATACCGCCGCCGGTCTTCGTGGAAAAAGCCGCCGAGAGCGGCGCGGACGTGATAGGCATATCCACGCTCATGACCACCACTATGAAGGGTATGGCACAGGTCGTTGAGCTGCTTAAAGGACGGGGGGAGCGTGAGCGCTTCAAGGTAATCGTCGGCGGCGGGCCTATATCGCAGTCGTTCGCGGACAAGATCGGCGCGGACGGTTACGCCAAAAACGCGGCGGACGCAGTGCGCCTCGTCAAGGCCATATACGAACCTGCGGCGATAGCCGTTTGACGGAGGGTGATTATGAGCGAACCACTGCGGGATAAATTAAAGCCCAACGAAAGGCTCAGGGCTTACGCAAAAGAGGAGGCCGTTGACAGGCTGCCGTGCGTTCCGATAGTCGGGAATACCGCCGCCCGCGTCATAGGGGCGCGCGTCGGCGAGTTCAAGGGCAACGGCAAACTCGTGGCGCGCGCGCAGGTTGCCGCGTATCGGATGTTCGGCTATGACAACATCAGAATATTCACCGATCTCTACACTATCGCGGAGGCGATGGGGGCCGCGGTCTTTTATCCCGACGACGAGACCGCGTACCTCGACTCACCCGCGATAAACGACGAAAAGGACATCGCCTCGCTCAAACCGGCTGACCCGCAAAAGGACGGAAACCTGCCGCAGTTTCTCGAGGCCATGAAGATAGCGCTGGATGAAGTCGGCGATGAGGTACCCGTAACCGGGGCGCTGACAGGGCCGTTTACCACGTCGTCATTTCTGATAGGCGCGGAGAGGCTGGCGCGAGGCATCATAACGTCGCCGGAAGCAGTTCACGAACTCTGCTCCGTGGCCTTGGAGAGCTGCCTTAACTACGCGAAGGCGATAATAGACATTGGCTGCACGCCGAGCCTGACCGATCCGATGTCGTCGGGCACGGTCATAAGCAGGAAACAGTTTCAGACGTTCTCCTTTCCGTATCTGAAAAAACTCATAGATTACATACACGGACGCGGAAAGGGCGTTACCCTTCATATCTGCGGGAATACCTCCAAGATATGGGACTTGATGGCGGACGCGGGAGCGGACTGCCTGAGCATTGACAACGAAGCCTCGCTTGCGGACGCAAAACGCGCGGTCGGGGACAGGGTAAGGCTCATGGGAAACGTGCGGCCGTCTGAAATAATGCTCGAGGGAACGCAGGCCGACGTAAATCAGGCGGTGCGCCGTTGCGTGACGGAGGCGCACGATTCGCCGAAAGGACTGGTAGTGGCGTCGGGGTGCAGTCTTCCTACGGAGACGCCCTTTGAAAATATCCGCGCCATGCTGAACGCCGTCCGCGAAATAGGCTGGCCGGTAAATACAGGGAGAGGGTGATCGGCGAAAGAAAGACTACCGGGCGATTATGAGCGGGCGGTCGGGGGCGGCCGCCCCTACAGGCGAAATCGGTTTTGTTTTTTTAGGACACACTCTGGAGGAATGGTATTGATGAGAAGGATACTGGCTTTTAGTTTGATTTTAATTCTGAGCGCCGCATTGTCGGGCGCTCGTCCCGACAGCTCCGCCGCGGCTGAGAAGCTGACGAAGTTCAATGTCGGATATTTGGCGTCCACAGGACACATACTGTATTTTATCGCCAAGGAGAAGGGCTACTTCGCGGACGAGGGGCTTGACGTCAACTTGGCTCTGTTCACAAACTCGGGAGAGGGCATCAACGCCGTTATAGCCGGCAAATTGGACGCCGGGTCCTTCGGTACCGCGCCGCCCTTCACGTTCATCGAAAAGGGCAACGACGTCGTCATATTCGGCGGGCAGATGACCGAGGGACACGCCGTCATATCGAAGCCCGAAAACGCGCAGGCGCTGAAGGACATAAAGAACTTCAAGGGCAAGACAGTGGCGACGGTAAGGCTCGCCACGGGCGATATTATTCTGCGGGGCGCTCTTGAGGGCGCGGGTATCGACTGGAAAAAAGACGTTACGATAAATGAAATGGAGTCGCCGGCAGCCGTCCTCGAAGCCGTCAAGAAGGGCGCGGCGGACGCGGGCGTTGTGTGGACTCCGTTCCGCAAAATGGCCGAGGATCAGGGACTCGCAATAGTCCGCTACAGCGGCGAATACCCGGGCATGAAAAACCACCCCTGCTGCCGCCAGATAGCTACGGGCGCGAGGCTCAAGGCCGATCCGAAATCCTACGAGAGCTTCCTGGCCGCGCTAATCAGGGCGTATGATTTCTACAAGACAAACCACGACGAGTCCCTCGTGATACTTGCCAAATACGTGAACATCAAGCCCGACATCCTGAAGGCCGAAACTTACGGGCCTCACATCAGCAGCAGCCCCGACCCGGCTGTAGATAACGTGGCGAAGCTCTGGGACGCCATGAAGGACGCGAAGTACATAACGTCGGATCTTGACATAAAGAAGCACGTCAATACCGAGCTGTTCCGGAAGGCACTCGACGCGAAACTCAAACAGAGCCCGAACAACGCGAACTACAAGGAACTGAAAAACGCTTTCGTGCGTTAGAAAAGCGGCTCGCGGATATATTGGTGGATATATAAGGAAGCACGATATTGAGCAAACTGGCCGCGGAAAACGTCAGCGTCATTTACAGCGAGGGGGAGGACAGCTTCACCGCCCTGAAGGACGTGAGCTTTGTCATCGAGAAGGGAACGTTTGTCAGCATTCTCGGACCGAGCGGCTGCGGCAAGAGCACCATCCTGAGCCTGTTCGCCGGACTCGGCTCGCCGTCTGAGGGCAATGTCCTGATAGGCGGCGAGCCAGTATCCGGCACGGCGCTCGACAGAAGCGTTGTCTTCCAGCATTATTCCCTCTTTCCCTGGATGAGCGCGCGCAAAAACATAGAGCTCGCCATAAAACAGGCGTTCCCCGACAAGAGCAGGAGAGACGTCTCGTCGATCGCCGCTGAGTACATCAACTTGGTCGGCCTGCCTGATTTCGCCGACAAGTTCCCAAGCGAGCTCTCCGGCGGGATGCAGCAGCGCGTGTCGATAGCGCGCGCGCTTGCCATGGACTCCGCGATATTGCTCATGGACGAGCCGTTCGGCGCGCTCGACTCGAAGAACAGGGCGGACTTGCAGAGTCTTCTGCTGCGCCTCTGGGAGGGCAAGGGCGAGAAGAAGACAGTTCTGTTCGTCACACATGATATAGACGAGGCGATACTGCTCTCCGACAGAATAATCGTGATGGCCTCGCGCCCCGGAAGGGTGAGGGACGAGATAACGGTACCGTTCAGCCGCCCGAGGGACGGAAAATCCCTGAACGGCGACGGAGTCTACGGTTCCATCCGCAACAGGATAGTGAGCTTATTCTACGAGGACATAACGCGCGAGACCGACGGCAAGGAGATGTTTATCTGAACATGAAGCTTCGTTTTCATATCGCCGATCTCCTGTTCGCGGCGTCACTCGCCTTGACGG
>BOCB01000017.1 GCA_026002695.1 Synergistales bacterium | reverse complement strand
ATCATAGGCAAGAAAACAATCGAGACGATTGAGAAGGCCGGTTGGCGCGCTCCCGCCGACAAGAGCCGGAAAATTGACTGGCTCGCGAGCGTAAGCTTGGGCGAGTACAATCATCCTTACTACTCACCGACACCCGGCTTCACCTGATTGATAAAAGAGTAGCCCTCGTAAAACATCGATATTGGGCGCTCCCACGCTCCGGCCATGTTATTATCGGGGGTACCGACGTCACCGTGTCCGTCATTCGGCCCGAGGTAGCGCGTCGGGTTTCCGAACGGTCCCGCGGCGAAGCCCTTGGTCATGTCAAATTCGGTACCCTCGTAGTGATCGCGGTATATCCTCTCGATGTCAGCGCGCTCAAATTTCTTGTCGGGCTTGACCGTGAACGGATAGTCGCGCGTGAGACCGTTCTTCACCCAAGGGGAGAGGCCGAGGGAGGGAGCCGCGAGGGAAAGTCCGCGCCAGACGCGGCGCAGTGAGTAGTAAGGATGATTGTACTCGCCCAAGCTTACGCTCGCGAGCCAGTCAATTTTCCGGCTCTTGTCGGCGGGAGCGCGCCAACCGGCCTTCTCAATCGTCTCGATTGTTTTCTTGCCTATGATCTGATCGGGGCTGTTCGGATCCAAGTCCCTGATGCGGAACTCGTTCGCCGCGATAAATATCTCGCCGTCCGGCACACGTTGAGCGACCCACAGCCCGCCGTCTCCCTCAGGGGACGGAGCCATCTCTATTACCCAACCCTCTTTCGCGTCGGCTACGGGAAGAGTCTCGCCGGTGCCGTAATAGCCATATTTCTCGATCAGCTCGCCAATCAGAGCTATGGCCTCGCGCGCGGTCTTACAGCGCTCCAAAGCGACGCGGGACAGCTCCGACGAGTAGAAGATACGCTTGCCGGGCAGAGGTTCGTTTTCCACTTTCGCCCCGTTGGTACACTCGCCGAACATCAGACCGTGCTCGTTGACTATGCCGTAACTTCCGTCGAGATAGGCGTAAGTATGCCGCGCCTGAGGTATTTCACCAACGGCGATCGTGAGCGGTTTGTTCCTGTAATCGTAACCCTTTGCGCGGCTTGGAGCTACTAAGCGAGGTATCAAAAAAGCGTTGTACTGCGGCAGCTCGCCCACGGCCACGGCGGAGGGGTAGACCTTCCTCACGCTCCCCTTAGGCCAATCGGCGGCGGGAACATAGACGATCGAATTATCCGCGAGGTCGTTATCGTCGGAGTGAGCGACATACATACTGCCGTCCGCGGTGGCTCCCGGCGTTATTATCATCGTCGTGCAGGCAAAAGCCGGAGAAATCACCGAAAAAACGAAGCTGAAAACCAACAATCTCGCGACAAACTTCACGTATTTTACAGAGACACAAACCATACCTATCTCCTCCTTAATGCGCCTCACATAAACCAATCGCTGACGAAATCGTCCCACCAATCCTCCATGCCGAAGACGAAAGAATCCTCCAAGCAGGGGATGATAATGTCAACGGACAGGACGTCGTCCTCAAGATCAGGAAGCATTTGGATGCAATCATATTCAAGCATTCGATCGGCTTCTCTCATTTGCAGGAGCGCCATCTCAATTCCCTCCTTCAATACTGCCTTATTTTTTTAAGTATATAGCCGCCGCTTCAATATTACAAGGAGTCAGGAAAGACTGATTTATTGTTGGGAGCCTAAAGGGTTAACGATAAAAACTCACCCCAAAAAATCAAATATTCCCTTCATAAAATACGGCAGGTCATCAGGACGGCGGCTCGAAACCATGTTGCGGTCTATCACAACGGGCTCGTCCACCCATATCGCGCCGGCGTTAATGAGGTCGTCCTTTATGCCGGGCGTGGAGGTCATGCGAAATCCTCTGCATATTCCGGCGGACGCCGGTATCCATCCGCCGTGGCAGATGTGCGCGACGAGCTTGCCCGCGCTCATGAACGCCCGAGTGAGCTCCTTTACCTTGTCAAGCCTTCTGAGTGTGTCGGGCGCAAAGCCCCCCGCCGCTATAAGCCCGGCAAAATCCTTCTCGTTCACGTCAAAGAGCGACGCGTCACTCTTGCAAGGATACGAATGCTTGCCGTGATACACGGCGCCGGCCTCGGGGCCCGCTACGACAACGGACGCCCCCGCTTCAATCAGACGGAGCTTCGGATACCACAGCTCCAAGTCCTCATATATGTCATCGACGAAAAACAGAAATTTCCCACCCACCGCGCTCATGATATTCAGCCCCCATAATTAACGATTGCCGCAGCGAAATAAAAAGCCCCGCCGCGCGCGCTCATTTTTCACGCTCAACCTATCATCTTCAAGTATAATCTTACACCATAATAATGATTTTTTGCGTTTGCGGACGAGTGATTTATTAGGCAGGTGATTACTTTAATGGATTGGGCGGACAAAAAAATATGCAGGAAGCGCGTATTCATATCCGGCCGCGTGCAGGGCGTCGGCTTCAGATGGTATCTGCGCGACAGGGCGGAGTCTCTCGGCTTGGCGGGGTGGGTGCGGAATCTTCCGGACAGGCGCGTCGAAGCGGTCTTTCAAGGCGAGGAAGAGCTCGTCGAGGATATGGTACAATGGTGCTTCAAGGGCTCGCCCGCGTCTCGCGTAAGCGGCGTCTCGATGAGTGACGAGCTGCCTTCAGAAAGCGAAAGGGGTTTCGATATCAGGTGATGTTGTTATGATTGAGAGCTGCGTCGAGTTTATTCACTTTTGTGCCGGTTCGTTTCATCTGCTTATAGATTGGCTCGTCGAAGTCATCGGCGCGTTCGGCTATCCGGGCGTAGTCGCGCTCATGTTCCTCGAGTCATCGTTCTTCCCCTTCCCGAGCGAGGTCGTGATACCTCCGGCAGGTTATTTAGCGAGCCAAGGAAGCATGAATATATTCGCGGTCGTCCTCTGCGGAACGGCCGGCAGTTTGCTGGGCGCGCTGTTTAATTATTTCATCGCGCTCAAATGGGGGCGGCGGCTCTTCGACAAATACGGCAAGTATTTCTTTATATCCGGCGAGACGCTCGACAAGGCCGACGCGTTCTTCGAGAAGCACGGCCATATCAGCACGTTCACGTCGCGTCTGCTGCCCGTGATACGGCAGTACGTGTCGCTCCCCGCGGGGCTCGCGCGGATGAACCTGCCCAAGTTCTGCGCGTACACGGTGCTCGGCAGCGGAATATGGGTTTCCGTTCTCGCCGCGATAGGCTACTGCGTCGGAGCCGGGGGCGACGGTATGCACTCCGTTTTGAAGCGCGTCACGCTGATGTTGATACTTTTCTGTGTCCTGATTGTAGCCTTATATATGTATAAATTAAAAAAGGGCGGACGAGAAAATTAATGACGCGAAAAATTTTCTTCTTATTAATTATATTATATTGCGCAATTTTTGCCTCAACGGCGCGGGGAGCAGAGGACGGCATTGCCGATCCGCTGAAGCTGCTTCCCCCCGAAAGAGGTGTCTATCACTCCGCGCACCCCGACTTCGGGATCACAGACGACGTTGTTTCTCCGGGGAGCGTGAGCGCTTTTACGGACGCTGCCGAGCGGAAAATAGTCTGGGCGTTCGTCGCGTTCAACTGGGGAAAGGACATGAAGTTCCCGTCCGAGGCGTGCAGGCTGATACATGACGCCGGAGCCGTCCCGCTCGTCGGCATGATGCCGTGGACCGAGCGCAGACAAAACGAACCTGAGAAGCGCTATACGATGGCTCGAATACTGAGAGGGGAGTTCGACGGCGAGCTAAAGAAGTGCGCGGCCTCCGCGCGCGGCCTCGGATTTCCGATAATGATGGAGTTCGGGCCGGAGGTGAACGGCGCGTGGTTTCCGTGGAACGGCGCGTGGAACGGAAGGGACGAGGACACATACGGCGAGCGCGGCGCGCCGGACGGCCCGGAGAGATTCAGGGACGCTTACAGGCATATCGTGCGGCTCTTCCGCGGCGAAGGCGCGCGCGACGTCACATGGGCGTTCCACATAGACGCGAACCCCTCCCCCGTCGAAGCGTGGAACTCAGCGCGATATTACTATCCCGGGGACGATTACATCGACTGGATAGGCGCGAGCGTTTACGGCAGGCTGCGCGGCGGCAAAAATGCCGTGCCGTTCGACGAGATGATGACGAGAAGGGGCTTTTACGCCGGACTGTGTTCCTTGTCCCCGGAGAAGCCTCTCGCTGTTTTTGAGATCGGCGTTACCGATTCGCCGGCTCTCGGCGACAAGCCGCAATGGATACGCGCGGCGTATGGTTCCATAAAATCCGGGCGTTATCCGAGGATTCGCGCCGTCAGCTGGTGGAATAAAAAATTCCGCCCCGACGGAACTCCGTCAACGCTCGGCATAGACAGCTCGCCGGAGAGCTTGGCGGCGTACCGCGGCGCCGTCAGGAATCTCGTTACAGAGGCGCGATGGTCGCGGTAGATTTGACCGGGCGAACACAGTTCGCCCCTACGAATGCGAAATAACACATCGCCCATTGAAGCGCTTCAAAATATATTCGGCTACGCCCAATTCAGGCGCGGACAGGCCGAAATAATAAGCGAGATACTCGAAGGGCGCGACGTGCTCGGCGTAATGCCGACCGGCGCGGGGAAGTCGCTCTGCTATCAGATACCGGCGATTATAATGGGCGGCGTTTCCATCGTGCTCTCCCCGCTCATATCCCTGATGAAAGACCAAGTGGACGCTCTCCGCCAGAACGACGTCCGCGCGGCCACTATAAACAGCTCCATGTCCTGGGACGACGCGCGCGATATTTTCACCGCTGCGAGGCGCGGAGAGGTGAACTTGCTTTACGTCGCGCCGGAACGATTGGACAGCGGCGGCTTCCGCGACTTTCTGTCGTCGGTGAGCATACCGCTGATAGTCGTGGACGAGGCGCACTGCGTATCTCAATGGGGGCATGACTTTCGCCCCTCGTACCTCAATATAGCCCCGACCATAGCCTCTATGCCGGAGCGCCCCGTAGTCGCGGCGTTCACCGCCACCGCTACCCCCGAAGTGAGGGACGATATAATAGAGCAGCTTTCCCTCGTCTCACCCTTCACGCTGACGACGGGCTTCGACCGCGAGAATTTGTTCTTTCACGTCGAGCATCAGGCGAATAAATTAAAAACGCTGCTTGATTATATGAAGAAATCCTCCGACTTATCGGGCATAGTGTACTGCTCGACGAGGAAAGCGGTGGAGAGCGTCTGCCTGTCTCTTAAGGAGAGCGGGGTGAACGCGGTGCGTTATCACGCAGGGCTTGACGAGAATGAACGACTGTTAAATCAGGAGAAGTTCATCTACGACAGAGCAGACGTGATGGTAGCGACGAACGCTTTCGGCATGGGGATAGACAAATCCAACGTGCGGTACGTTATTCACTACAATATGCCGGGCAGCATAGACAGCTATTATCAGGAGGCGGGGCGCGCCGGAAGGGACGGCTCACCTGCAGACTGTGTACTGCTCTTTGCGGCGCGAGACATAGCGACGGCGCGCTACCTCATATCGAGCGGCACGGACGAGGACGCGAAGAAGGCCGGATATAAAAAACTCGGCGCGATGATAGACTACTGCAACACGGACGGCTGCCTTCGCGCGTTCATCCTGAAATATTTCGGCGAGCGGGGAGCTCCCGAGGAGTGCGGCAGCTGCGGCAGCTGCGTCTCCGACAGAGAGCGCGCGGACATAACGATTGAGGCGCAGAAGATACTCTCGTGTGTCTACCGCATGGCCGAGCGAACCGGGGGCAGGCAATTCGGCTCACAGATGCTGGCCGACGTGCTGCGCGGCTCGCGCAACGAGTCGGTTCTCTCGCTTGGGTTCGACAAAATTTCGACCTGGGGTCTGATGAAGGATTACAGCGCGAACGCGATAAAGGACATGGCGAATTTTCTGACGGCGGAGGGTTATTTGAGTATTGGTGACGGAAATTATCCGACGCTGGCGTTCACGGAGAGGACGCGTCCGTTTTTGCGGAGCAAGGCGCGCTTGATGATGAGGGCGCGCGATGACGGCGGCAATAAAAAACAGGGGGGGATACAAAACCGCGAACGCGGGACGGCTAAGTTTGAGCGGCGGCGGGAGTCGTCGAATCCCGATCTGTTCGACGAGCTGAGGGAGCTGCGCAAGGAAACCGCTGCGTCGGAAGGAGTGCCCCCGTATGTGGTGTTCCCCGACAACACGCTGATAGCGATGAGCAGTCAGACGCCGTTGAGCGACGATGAATTTTTGGCGATTCCCGGAGTCGGACAGGCGAAACTGAAAAAATACGGGAAGATATTCTGCGACGCAATAAGGAACTGGCTGGCAAGTAAAAAGTGACAGGGCAGCGGCGCGCGCGGCGGATATAGAGCTCGCGGACTGCCGCGTGAGCAAGGACGCGCTGCTCGGCAGGGAGGGCGACGGATTCAGGATAGCGATGACGTCACTCGACGGCGCGCGGATAAGCGCCGGGGCTATAGCGCCGGGCATGTCAGAGGCGGCGCTCAACGTGTCGCGCAGCTTCGCGCGGGAGCGCTCGGCGTTCGGAGCTACCATTGCCGAGCTCCGGGCCGTGCAGTTCAAGATATTCGCGTCGTCCCACGCGGTAAAGAGCGCGCCGGAGGCAATACAGATACACGGCGCTCGCGGATACAGCAATGACTACCCGGCGGAGCAGCTGCTCCGCGACGCGAAGATGCCGGAGATAGGGGAGGGAGCGAACGAAGTCCTGCGAATGATAATCGGCCGGACAATTTTAGCGTAAACATAGACGCAAACATATTGACAAGCACAGCTCCTGTGATAAACTTGCGATTAAGCATTGTTAATCATATCTATTAACTATGGTAATAATATGATATATTTATTTATTTCGATTTTTTGTTTGAAAGAGGTGGTTGATGCGAGTTTTGAGATTTTTATCGGCGCGTATCGGCATTACAGGACGGCATATTTTTTGCGCGTAATTTTACGGCATGGTTTTTGAGGAGGAGTAATAATTATGAAATCAGTGGTCAAGTTTTTGGTTTTGGCTTTAGCGCTCGCAATTTTCGCGCCCCTGTCGGCGTTCGCCGCGGATAAGAAGATAATAGTCGGCGCGACGCCGTTCCCTCACGCGGACATACTCAAGATAGTGAAGCCCTTGCTCGCCAAAGAGGGCTATGACTTGGAGGTAAAGGAGTTCAACGACTACGTGACGCCCAACATCGCGCTCAATGACGGCAGCCTCACGGCGAACTTCTTTCAGCACGTCCCGTATCTCGACGATCAGGTAAAAGAGCACAAGTACGCGATCGAGTGGGTGGCGAAGGTACACATTGAGCCGATCGGACTCTATTCCTCCAAAGTGAAGGGTGTCAAGGAGATAAAGGACGGCTCGACAATAGCTGTTCCCAACGACCCGACGAACGGCGCGAGAGCCCTGCGCCTTCTCGAAAAGACCGGCCTCATAAAGGTGAAGGCGGGCGAGCTCGTGACGGCGAAAGATATCACCTCCAACCCCAAGAAACTCAAGATAGTCGAGCTTGAGGCCCCGCAGCTTCCGAGGAGCCTCCCGGATGTCGAGGCCGCTGTAATCAACACCAACTTCGCGATTGAGGGAGGCCTCAATCCAACGAAAGACGCGCTCTTCATCGAGGACAAGGACTCACCGTACTCGAACGTGCTCGTGGTTCGCACAGCCGACAAGAACAAGCCGGAAATTAAAGCCCTCGTGAAGGCAATCAACTCACCTGAGGTCAAGAAGTACATCGTGAATGATCTGGCGGCAAAGGGAATCGTCCCCGCGTTTTAATCGGCGCTATTGGTTCGGTACGTTTATAAACAAGCCGAGGCAGTTTTATCTGCCCCGGCTGTTTGTTTAAGACCACATTATCTTTGTGCCTCTGATATAATGTTATTTATTGGACGAAGAATTGACCACAGGTCAAATTACATGGCCGGAGGAGCAATAATTCAATGAGGGACGAGGTTAAATTTTTAGCCTACTGCATCGAGATTTATAAAGACGCTAAAAAAATCAACGGCAAACAGGCCTTCACTCTGTTTGAGAAATACGGCGTGTTGGATTACGTGATTGATTGTTACGGAGCGCTCCACACCACCGGAGCACAGTACACGGTAAATGACATTGATGGATTTATCGCCTCTCGGGGCGGATAGGTTCAAACCTTGTGTGACCGCTCCGTTAAAGTTTGTGAAATCTCTTAACTGTTCTGTCTTCTCAAGTTTCAGATTCGACCCTCTGTGGCTGACGATAACGGCGTCTCTCGCGCCCGAACCATTATAACGTATCAGCCGCTTATCGCCCCGCGGTGAGCCAATATCCACTTATCCCTGTCCAGGGGATTTATGCCGCGCCGTTTGGCTACAGCACCCAGCTCAAGAGGACACTCCGAATATCCGCAGAAGGACGCGCTGTATTTGCCGCGCCCCGAGGTCAGCGACATAAACCGCGCGTGATAGTCCGTCGACGCCGCGACGGGGACGGTCGCTTCAATGTGTACTTGCCCGTTCGAGATGACGGGGCTGCCGAAGGCGCCTCGCATAGCTATGGCGTCTCCGATGAGTTTGCCGGACAAGTCTTCGTCGGCGGTCAGTTTCAGCAGTATCAGAGGTTCCAGCAGCGTCGAGCCCGCGTCGGTCAGAGCCTTCATCACGGCGACGGGCGTCGCGAGAAAGAAGTCCAGCGGGTGCGTGTGGAGATTGTGGTGTTCCCCGCCGATAAGCGTTACTTTCAGATCATCAACCGCCCAACCGTACAATCCCTGTTTAAGCGTCTCGGGTACAGTTGTTTCGATATGGCTCTGATAGCGGTACGCTATATCGCGCGGAGCGACAACCGACTCGAATTGGTAGCCCGTTCCTCGCGGCAGCGGTTCTACCTTCAATTCCACAATCGCCCAGCATGGCTTCGGCATCGTATAGCTTTCCAATCCAACTCCGTTTCGCGCGGGTGTTTCTTTGTATATCACAGTGGGATCGGAGAACTCGGCGCTGAGATTGTAGCGCTCCTTGAGCAAATATTCTAAAATTTCGGTTTGTATCCTGCCCGTCACATTCACGGTCAGTTCGCGTTCGTCCGCGTTCCACTCGCGCGCCATCATCGGGTCCTCATCGGACAACTCGGCAACGGCCTTCAATAACTCCGGCAGGCGCGCGTCTTCCGTCATCACGCGCACCGAGAACAGCGCGGCTGATAATCGCGGGCGCGTCCGCGAGGAGAGTTCGCCCACAATATCGCCGATCTTCGCGTTTTTAAGCCCGCACAGCGCGGCTATATCCCCGCCGCTCACCGCGCCGATGTCCTCGTGACGCGCGCCGTTCACTCGCCGGATTTGTATGATTTTATTTTCGCCGGGCTCGCCGTTTAGTTTCACCGCGTCGCGGTTGCGGAGCGTTCCCTCGAACAAACGGACGTGAGCTAATTTCCCCATTCGCGGGTCATGCTCGACTTTATAGATCACGCCCGACGGCTCGCCGTCAGGCATAATATCCCGCGCCGGTATGTATGTTTGGATCGCCTCTAACAGCGCGTCCACACCGGCGCCGTTTATGGACGAGCCGAAGACGCAGGGGAAGGCTTTGGCTTCGCGGCTCAGCCGTTTCAGCGTCTCCTCTATCAGCGACTCGGAGATGTGTTCGCCCGACAGATACCGCTCCGCGAGAGAGTCGTCAGCGTCGCACAGGCGCGCGCACTCGTCCTCGGTCAGGCGTCCGACAGGCACGATAAATGGCGAACAGAGCCGCCGTAATTCCTCCAAGACGGCTTCCGGGTCACAGCCGGCGCGGTCGATTTTATTGATAAAGAAGGCGCACGGCAAGCCAAGCGATCGTGCCGCCGCCCAATACTGCTCCGTCTGCGCCTGAACGCCCTCCGCCGCCGACACGACTATCACAGCCGCGTCGAGCGCCGACAGAGCGCGCTCGACCTCGCCGACAAACTCGGCGTGACCGGGCGTATCTACGATATTTATCGTAACATCGCCTGCGCTCAAACGCGCGCACGAACTCTTGACCGATATGCCGCGCTCACGCTCCACCGACAGCCAGTCGGTGTGAGCGCTGCCCGCGTCCACAGAACCCAAGCTGCGCGTTTCGCCCGCCAGATAAAGCAGACGTTCCACGGTAGTGGTCTTGCCAGCGTCCGCGTGGGCGAGAAATCCGAGATTTAGTATCTTCATGGGATTATTCTATCACAGGGAGGCGTTGAAAGAATTTCCCCACCTTGAATATCCCGCAAATGCTGTTATCATTAAATAAAGTTTTAATTTCAGGCGCCTGACAATAAAAAAAGGAGTGTGGTTCCGTTATGTCATTCACGTCTGTGCCGCGTTTGCGGCGTTCATTTATTTTGGCTGTTTTGATTATCGTGTGTAATTTTGTCCTGTTCGGCGATTTTCCGGCGTCGGCGGCCGCGCAGCTCGGCGCGCAGACATCGGGTGAGCTGTTCGAGCGTTCGTTCGCCGGCGGGGATTTTATGACAAACCGCGACGCCACGAAGTATGAGCAGCCGGAGAACGGGCTGTACAGGATAACGCCGCGCGCCAAAAATATCTCATTGTGGACGCGCTTTGCCCTGCCGGACGAGGTATCCCGCTATAAGGACTGGACGGTAACGGCCTCCGTAAACTCCGCCGAGGGGACCGGCGCGGGAGCCGCGATAATTTACGGCGATAACAGCTATGTCCTATTGATATTCCCCGACGGACGAGGCTCTTTGAAATATTACGAGGGCAAGAAGGAGACATGGAAGGCGGACTTCAGCGTGAGGAACTTCGCGTTCCCGGTCCGCTTATCGATCAGCCGCGACGCAAACGGCAGCGTTATCGGCAGCGTGAACGGTATATTCGCGACATCCCTCATCAGCGAGCCCGACCTCAAAAAAACAGGGCTTCCGGCTGTTACGGGCGCGGCGTTTTTCACGCAGTCGCCCGGCAATACAAGCGGCTCCGGCGCGTTGTACGAGAGATTGGACGTAACGGCGCGGGGAAGCTCGCAGCTGTTTTGATGATAAAGAAGGAGACAGATAATCATGAGCCCGATTAACAGCGACAGTATCAAAAAAGGAGCGGACCGCGCGCCGCATCGGTCTTTGCTGTACGCGGACGGCTTTACGGACTGGGAGATAGAGCGCCCCTGGATCGGTGTCGTGAACGCGTACAACGCGATTATCCCCGGGCACAATCACCTCGGAATTTTAGCCGAGGCCGTGAAGTTCGGCGTGTACGCGGCGGGCGGGCTGCCGATAG
The DNA here is from genome assembly GCA_026002695.1 of Synergistales bacterium. Classification (GTDB taxonomy): domain Bacteria; phylum Synergistota; class Synergistia; order Synergistales; family Synergistaceae; genus BOCB01. The sequence continues at coordinate 16,681 of BOCB01000017.1, read as the reverse complement.
AGTTCCCGACGATAGGCGTCTGCGACGGAATAGCGATGAACCACAGGGGGATGAAATTCTCGCTGCCGAGCAGGGAGCTCGTGAGGGACACTATCGAGGTAATGACCGCGGCTCACGGCTTTGACGCGCTCGTGATGATCACGAACTGCGACAAGATAATCCCCGGCATGGCGATCGCGGCGCTCGACATAAATATACCGACGATAATACTGAGCGGCGGGCCGATGCTGCCCGGGCGGTACAAGGGGCGCAGGGCGGACCTTTCGACGATATTCGAGGGCGTCGGCAAAAATTTGTCCGGCGAGATGAGTATAGACGACCTTTCGGAGATGGAGCGGTCGATCTGTCCGACGTGCGGTTCGTGCGCCGGGATGTTCACGGCGAACACGATGAACTGCGTCATGGAGGCGCTGGGGCTCGCCATGCCCGGCAACGGCACGATACCGGCCGTCTACTCCGAGCGCGTGAGGTTAGCCAAGGACGCCGGACGCGCCATAATGACGCTCGTCGAAAAAAACATACGCCCGCGCGACATCGTAACGAAGGAAGCTATAGACAACGGCGTAGCTGTGGACGTAGCGCTCGGCGGCTCGACAAACACCTGTCTGCACATACCGGCCATAGCGCGCCACGCCGGAATAGAACTGCCGCTCTCGCGCATAGACGAGATAAGCCGCGCCACGCCGCACATCTGCCACATGAGCCCGGGCGGCTCTCATTATATAGTGGACATATACGAGGCGGGCGGCATTCAGGCTGTGATGGCGCGCCTCGCCGAGCGGAAGCTCGTCTCACTCTCGCCGATGACGGTAACAGCTCAGAGCGTCGGGGATAATTTGAAGGGTGTGCGCGTTCTCGACGAAGAAGTGATACATCCGCTCGACGCTCCCGTTCACGCGGAGGGCGGCATAGCGATACTGTACGGCAATGTAGCGCCGCTCGGCTCCGTCGTGAAACAGAGCGCCGTCCTGCCGGAGATGATGAAGCACAACGGACCGGCTCGCGTCTTCAACGGCGAGGAGGCCGCGTACAAGGCGATATCGTCGCGCTCAATCAATAAGGGAGACGTAATAGTGATAATCAACGAAGGCCCGAAGGGCGGCCCCGGCATGAGAGAGATGCTTCAGCCGACCGCGGCGCTCGCCGGATTGGGGCTTGACACGTCCGTGGCGCTGCTTACGGACGGAAGGTTCTCAGGCGCGTCGCGCGGCGCGGCGATAGGACACATCTCGCCGGAAGCCGCGACCGGAGGCCCGATAGGCTTACTGCGCGACGGTGATATAATCGATATAGACATACCTGCGAGGAGCGTACAGGCGCGCGTCTCCGATGATGAGTTAAAGCGCCGCGCCGCGGAGCCTCGGCCTGAATTGGCGCCGACAGGCAGCCAGTTCCTCGAAAGATACAGGGAGTTCGTCACCTCCGGAGCCGAAGGCGCTGTCTTTAAGGAAGTATGAACGCGGAAGGAGCGGATGTCTGATTGAGGATTGACGTAAGTTACAGGACGATTGAGGCTTGCGCCGTCATCGTGACGGTGGTGGTCGTGTTTTTTATACTCGGGAAGGCGGCCGCGATAGCGATACCATTTTTGCTGGCGCTTATACTTGCCATGTTTTTCGCGCCGATAATGAAACTCGGGGTGAGGCACGGGATTCAGCCGCCGATAACCATGCTCGCCATACTCATCGGTCTCGTCCTCGTGTTTGTGCCGCTCATATTCTTCGCGCACTACGCGGTCAATGAGATGTTAGCCATACTCCCCGGGTACTACAATAAATTGGTCGGCATAGGCCAGTCGCTGCTCGAAAGCGCGCATCTGCCGAAGGAGTTCTGGAACTCAATAAACTGGTACAACACCATCGGCAGGTACGCCTCGGGCATGACGGGCGTTATGTACTCGTTCTTCTCGAAGTTCGTGATGACGATAGTATTCTTGGTATTCATGCTGATAGAGTCGCCGTACATCAAGGATCACATCGCGCTGGCCTTTCAATCGGAGCGCGGCGAGAGAGTGGCCGCCATGTCGGAGAAGATCATATCCCAAATATCGAGGTACTTGGCGACGCTCGCCGTCATAAGTTTAGTCACGGGGTTGTGCGTCGGCGCGGCGCTGACTTTCATAGGCGTGGACTTCGCCGTGATATGGGGCGCGCTCGCGTTCATACTTAACTTCATCCCGACGATAGGCTCGATTATAGCGTCCATACCTCCGGTGCTCGTGGCGCTCGTGCAGTTCTATCCCGACTGGGTACCGTGCGCGATGTCCTTCGCCGCCGTGCTGATGATTCAATTCACGATAGGCAACATAATGACGCCCAAGATAATGGGCGACACCCTGGGTCTGAGCCCGGTAGTCATATTGGTGTCGCTGATGTTCTGGGGGTCGGCGTGGGGAATCGTGGGCGCGCTGCTCTCGGTGCCGATAGCCGCCGTGCTGAAGATAATCTGTGAGAACATACCGAGGCTGCGCTTCGCCGCGATACTCATGAGCTCGTCGAAGGATAGCGCGAACAGGGGAAACAGGGAAAAAGATAACGATAAGAATTAATTAATGCGGATCGGGCGACCGGGGGCGGCCGCCCCTGCAATAAGGGTCAAGGGTGATAACCCTTGCCTGGGCGTGGGGCGGGGAGCCCCACGGTTTTGTGCTTGATTTTGGTTTTATAATTTGGGGGGCGTTTCGGCATGGATCGCAAAAGGGACAGAATATATTTATCCCCGCCGCACCTTGGCGGGGAAGAGATTTTATATGTAAAAGAGGCGTTCGACACTAACTGGGTGGCTCCGCTCGGGCCTCACGTCGAGGCGTTCGAGAAGGAGTGCGCCAAAGTCGCAGACGTCAAGTCCGCGCTCGCGCTGTCGAGCGGAACGGCGGCGATGCTCCTCTCCGCTCGGCTCGTCGGCGTGAAGCCGGGGGACGTCTTTTTCTGCTCGAGCCTCACGTTTATCGCGTCGCTCGCGCCGCTCGCGCAGATGGGAGCGTCGCCTGTTTTCATCGATTCGGAGCCCGAATCGTGGAATATGTCGCCGCGCGCGCTCGCGCGCGCCTTTGAGGACGCCGACCGCGCCGGGAAAACGCCGGCTGCCGTGATATTGGTGAACCTCTACGGGCAGCCGTGCGATATGGACGAACTGCTGCCGCTCTGCGCTTCTCGCGGCGTGCCGGTTATCGAGGACGCGGCGGAGTCGCTGGGCTCTCTGTACAAGGGGCGGCCGACGGGTTCGTTCGGCAGGTTCGGATTCTTCTCGTTCAACGGAAATAAGATAATCACGACGTCGGGCGGCGGAATGCTGCTCTCGGACGACAAGGAAGCAATAGATAAAGCGCGTTTCTGGGCGACGCAGGCGCGGGATAAAGCGCCGTGGTACGAGCACACGGAGCTCGGATACAACTTCCGCATGAGCAACGTGGTCGCGGGGATCGGGCGCGCGCAGATCAAGCTCTTAGACGACAGGGTGGCGCGGCGAAGGGCGGTGTTCGAGCGGTACGCGCGGGCGCTTGCCGATCTGCCCGGCGTGTCGTTCATGCCCGAGCCGAGTTACATGCGTTCGTCCCGCTGGCTCACAACCCTCACGATAAATCCCGAGCAGTCGCGCGGCGTCACGCGCATGAGTATAATAGACGCCCTCGCCGCCGAGAACATCGAGGCGCGCCCGGTGTGGAAACCCATGCACCTTCAGCCGATCTTCGAAGGGGCGAAATACTACGAGCACGGCGGAGACGTGAGCCGCGAGCTGTTCGGGAACGGCCTCTGTCTGCCGTCCGGTTCGTCTCTCTCCGAGGACGAACAGAACCTCGTCATAGAGACGGTAAAAAAACAGTTCGGCGCGTGACGCTGTTTTGTTTAAGAGATTGATGGATATAGCGGGCGCCATAGCCGGACTGATACTGTTCTCGCCGGTCATGTTGTGGGCGGCCGCCAAGATAAGGCGCGAGATGGGGCCGCCGGCGCTGTTCACACAAAATCGCGCGGGGCTCCGCGGGGAGCCGTTCAAGCTCTATAAATTCAGGACGATGACGAACGAGCGGGGCGCGGACGGCGAGCCGCTGCCGGATGAAGCGCGTTTGACCGCGTTCGGCGCGTGGCTGAGAAGGACGAGCATCGACGAGCTGCCTCAGCTGTGGAACGTGCTCAAGGGCGACATGAGCCTCGTCGGTCCCCGCCCGCTCCTGTTGTCTTACGTTCCCCTTTACAACGACACCGAGAGGCGCAGGCTGGACGCGCTCCCTGGCGTGACGGGATGGGCGCAGATAAACGGGCGCAACGCGATATCGTGGCAGGAAAAATTCGCGCTCGACGTATGGTACGTCGAAAACAGGAGCTTATTGCTCGACGTTAAGATAATCCTGCTCACCGCCAAAAAAGCTCTCGCGCGCGAGGGAATATCCGCCGCCGGAGAGGCTACTATGCCGACGTTCACGGGCTCGCCGAAAGAGTGATATAAAAATGACAAAACTTTTAATAGCCACAACCATACCGGCAACAATCAAGAGCTTTCTCCTGCCCTACGCCGATTATTTCAGAGCCAAGGGCTGGAGGGTAGGCGCGATGTCGAACGGGGCGGCGAAGGACGAGGCGCTCGCCGGGCATTTCGACGAGCTCATCAACGCGAGCTGGACGCGCAACCCGTCTGACTCCGGCAATTTCAACGCGCCTCCTTTGATACGCGACGCAGTCCTCTCAGGAGGATATGATATAGTTCACGTACACACGCCCGTGGCCGCCTTCCTGACGCGCTTCGCGCTGCGAGGGGCCCGCGCCGCCGGGAAAATAAAAATCGTCTACACCGCCCACGGCTTCCACTTCCACAGGGGAGGCGGGAAATTCAAAAATAAAATTTACAGCACGCCGGAACGCATGGCGGGGCGATGGACGGACAGGCTCATCGTGATAAACCGCGACGACTTTGACGCCGCTGAAAAACTCAACATCGCCGGCGAAAAACAATTACGCTACATGCCGGGGATCGGTCTCGACTTCTCGAAGTACGATCCCGCAAACGTGAGCGGCCGCGACATAGCCAAGGTAAGAGGCGAGCTCGACCTGCTCGGCGACGACATACTCTACACTATGGCCGCGGAGTTCAATCCCGGCAAAAGGCACAGGGACGCCATAGAGGCTCTCGCGATGACAAAGCGCGCGAACATACATATAGCCTTCGCCGGAGACGGGCCGCTCGTGCCGCGGATGAAGGAGCTCGCCGGAAATCTCGGCGTCTCGTTACAGATACGATTCCTCGGCTTCAGAAACGACTTAAACCGCATCGTCATGGCGTCCCGCGCGTCGCTGCTTGCCTCCGAGCGTGAGGGGCTGCCCCGCTCTCTGATGGAGTCGGCCTGCCTCGGCATTCCGATAATCGGAGCCGACGCGCGCGGAATAAGCGACGTGGTAACGCCGGAAAGGGGTATACTCTATCCGGCGGGCGACACCCTCGCGCTGCGCGACGCCATGCTGCGCTTCGCCGAAGAACCGCCCAAAACGATAAAGCCCGACCCCGCGTGGAGAATAGAAAATTTAATCTCCATGCACGAAGAGCTGTACGGGGAATTGTAGGGGCGGCCGCCCCTACAATTCGTTGTTCGGAACATCAAATTATTTGTTACAAAATGGGCCGGCTTTTCGCCGTGGCAAAAATCGTTTCACGATCGCGTCATTAGTAACGCGGACGAATATGCCAAAATTGCGGAATATATTGAAACCAACCCGCAGCGATGGACGGATGACGACCTTTACGTTGGGCCGTCATAATGGGATTAAAGATAAAAAACGGAGGTTACTAAAATGCCATTTGCTGATGAAAGTATAAATAAATTTCTGGCTGACCTGTCGAGCGGCGCGCCGACGCCGGGGGGCGGGGCGGCGGCCGCGCTGTGCGGGGCGCTGTCGTGCGCGCTCGTCTCGATGGTGGCGAACCTCACTATAGGCAAGGAGAAGTATGCCGCCGCCGCCGACGCCATGACATACGCGCGTTCCGAGGGCGCGCGCGCTCTCTCTCGTTTTGCGGACGCGATGGACGAGGACGCGAGGGCGTTTGAGCGTTTCATGGACGCCCTCAAAATGCCAAAGGACACGGACGAAGCCAAGAGGGCGCGCAAAACGGCGATGGAGGAAGCGTCCAAGAACGCGACATTGGTACCCCTCTCCATGATCGACCTCTGTTTGACCGGCGCTCAGCTTGCGCACTCGGCGGCTGAGAAGGGGAACGTGAACGTCGCCACGGACGCCGGAGCCGCCGCGCTGTTCATCGAGGCCGCCGCCAAAGCCGCGGCGTACAATGTGCGCGTAAATCTGCCCGGCATATCGGACGAGGATTTCAGGAAGGACGCCGCCGCGAAGATGAACGCCTCCCTTGCGGAAATAGGGGCTCTCTGCGCCAAAACAACCGCGCGTATGGACGAGGTTTTGGGGTTTTGATATACTGCTGTTGGTAAGAATACAAGGAAAACAAGGGGGGACGATCATCCTCAAACCACAGGTTGAGCGGTTTAAGATGCTCCAGTGTTTAGTGATGGCAAGGCTTGGCATGAAACCCAATTTTCACCCGTTGGGTGCAAGGCTAAAATCATTTGAGATCGCTCATAGAGCTGATTTATCTTGATTAAAATTTATTAACCTGTGGTTTGAGGATCATTTATGGAACTCGCGAAGATAACATCTAAAGGGCAAATAACCCTGCCGATAGAGATACGTCGGAAACTGCGCTTGAAGGACGGCGATAAAATAGCGTTTATTGAGATGGACAATCAAATAGTGGTTGCGAATCCCGTAGCAATCGCGATTAAAAATATTCAGGAGGCTTTTGCCGGAGAAGCTGACCGGCTGGGCCTGAAAGATGAAGATGACGTGGACTCGCTTGTAAAAGAAGTGAGAGCATCCCGAAAGGCAAGGCAAAATGCGCATTGCGCTTGACACAAACATACTCATTTCGGTTTTTGTATTTCAAATGAGGCGCCATGAACGATAACCTGATGCTCGCGCGGAATTTGCGCAAGGACTTTCCCGTAAAAAAAACAGGCTCTTCTCTTTCGCGCGTCCTGCGGGCGGTCGACGGCGCTTCGCTTGACATAAGGCGCGGCGAGATACTCTCCCTCGTCGGCGAGTCCGGCTGCGGCAAGAGCACCTTCGGGCGTCTGCTGCTGAACCTGATTCCCCCGACGTCCGGCGAGGTCATATATGACGGCAGAAACCTCGCGGAGATACCGCCCAAAGAAATGCGGGCCATGCGCAAAAAGATGCAGATGATCTTCCAGGATCCGTACAGCTCGCTCAACCCGCGCATGAGGGTAATCGACATACTGGCCGAGCCGCTCGTAACGCACAAAGCCGCTCGAAACCGCCGCGAGATCGAAGAGATAACCGCCGATTTGATGAACAAGGTCGGCATGGGGAGCGACGCGCTGCGCCGTTTCCCCCACGAGTTCTCCGGCGGGCAGCGTCAACGGATCGGCATAGCGCGCGCGATAGCGCTCAAGCCCGAACTTATTGTCTGCGACGAGCCGCTCTCAGCCCTCGACGTGTCGATACGCGCGCAGGTGATAAATCTGTTATGCGAGCTCAAAAAAGAACTCTCGCTCACGTATCTTTTCATATCGCACGATCTGTCGGTGGTTCGCTATCTGTCCGACAGGATATGCGTCATGTACTTAGGCAGGATAGTCGAAATCGGAGGAGCCTCCGAGGTCCTCACGAGCCCGCTGCATCCTTACACTAAATCCCTCATATCCTCAGCGCCGATACCCGACCCGCAAGCGCGCGGCCGCGAGAGAATCATACTCAGCGGCGAACCGCCGAGCCCAATCGATCCCCCGTCAGGCTGCGTCTTCCGCGCGCGCTGCCAATATTCCGAGAGCGTCTGCGCGGAAGAACGCCCGGAGATGAGGGGAGAAGGACACACGGCAGCCTGCCATTTGCTGTATGTCAATCGTCTGAGAAAATATCCGCTTTAAGAGGCCTGACTGCTTGACCGAAAAGGGCACAGCGGCATTGTGTCACGCTCACTGACTCGGAACCGACTTAAACAGCTAAGTAAGCGCTGATTAATCAGCCAAAATGGAATTTCGCCGTTTTGAGATGTAGAGCCGGTCAGGTTTTTATCGTTACCCTTTAGGCTCCTAACAATAAATCAGCATTTACCTAAAAGACGCCGCAATCGCTTCCCCGATCGGCGCAGACAACTGTCCGGGCTCCAAATGCCAAACCGGCCCCCATATTCATAATTGCCGGCAAAACACCTAACAACACAACAACTTCCGACTTCTTCAAATTCCTCCGCGTGATTATCACTCCTCGCAGTTTATGAAGGTTGATTTATTTATGTACAGCCCTACCGCTTATCGCCGCCATAAAAAGGCCGCCATGCAAATTTGCATGGGATTATGCAAAATTGCATAATATTAAAGGTATTTATCCGATTTTTCGAAGTATTGATGTGGTCAGAGCCTTGTTTCGCCTTCTTATCTAAGCGTGGCATGAAAATTGCTATATATTAAGATTAGGTTCGCGCAATAAATTATGGGGGTGTCGGCATGGATTATATTTCCGCGGTTGGCGTTACGGTTGGACTGCTTGCCGGGGCTTGGGTGTACGGCAGCGGAGTGTTTGGCATATGCGGTTTTGCGGGTTTTCTTGGATGGGCGAGTTATTTCGCGGCCGGAGGGGGAGCGGAGGGAATCAAAAAAGCAGTATGCGGTAATCTAAGCGGGGTATTTTGGGGATTTTTGACGGTTTATTTGTCAGGACTCGCGCCATCGTCGCTCGGATTAGCGATCACTATACTCGCCGCAGCCATAATGTGCTGGCAGGCCAAAATCCCGCTGCTGGCTTTCATCCCCGGCACGTTTATCGGCAACGCTTGTTTTTACGCCAACGGCAATAACCCGCTGGATACCGCGATCGGCTTGGCGTGCGGAATAGCGCTTGGGTTCATATCCGATTATTCAGCTAAAAAACTGTCGCGCAATCAGTCAGGCGCTGATTAAAATAGTACAAATCAAAAAAGAATCGGGGTGCTTCAGAACATGGCGGAGTCATTCAAAGTTGCGGCAATACAGATGGATTGCGCCCTTTTTGATATGACGATCAATCTCAATAAGGCCGAAGAGCTGATCGGCACAGCCGCAAACAAAGGCGCGCTGTTAGCGGTGCTGCCGGAGCTTTTTAACACAGGCTACGGGGTTGAAGAGTATGACATGGAGCTTGCGAACACAATTCCGGGCCCCACTACAAATCAGATTGCCGATATCTGTAAAAAAAGAGGGATATTCGTCACCGGCACGCAGATAGAGCGAGCGGGGGACAAACTGTACGACACGGCGTTTTTAGTCGGACCGGAGGGATTGGTGGGGATTTATCGCAAAATCGCCCTCTGGGGAGGAGAAGCCGACCGATTTGAAAGGGGTGATCAGTACAGGGTATTTGACATCGGATTTTGTCGGATAGGTCTGCAAATATGTTACGAAATAGGGTTTCCGGAGGGCGCCAGAATACTCGCTCTTCAAGGGGCGGATGTTATAGCGTACCCGTCGGCGTTCGGCGCGCTTAGGCATTACGCGTGGGATATTGCCTCCCGCGCGCGGGCACTTGAAAACGGCCTGTATGTCATCGCGTGCAATCGCTCCGGAAGCGAGAAAGGCGGCACAGTGTTCGCCGCCGACAGCCGCATCGTCGATCCGAAAGGCGGAGTGCTCGCTTCCGCGGCGAAGAACTATGACGTGATCATAGCAGAGGTCGATCCGGATAAGATCAGTGAGCAGAGAGAGGCCATTCCTTATTTGCGGGACTTGAACAGGGATTTGGCCGCAAACTACCTGAGAACGGTTTAATTGAAGGAGGGAATATTCATGGCAGCAAAAGAAATTCTCGTTGCCTACGGCGTTGACATCGACGCGGTAGGAGGATGGTTGGGTTCTTACGGCGGAGAGGATTCCCCCGACGACATATCCAGGGGGCTGTTCGCCGGTGAGGTAGGCGTTCCTCGGATGCTGAAACTTTTCAGGAAGAACAACATCAAGGCCACCTTCTTCTCCCCCGGTCACTCCATTGAGACGTTTCCGGAACAGATGAAGATGATCATCGCCGGCGGGCATGAAATTGCCCTCCACGGCTACTCTCACGAGAATCCTATCGCCATGACGCCTAAGCAGGAAGAGGACGTCCTGCTCAAGTGCATCGACCTCATAGTCTCATTGACGGGCAAACGCCCCACAGGCTACGTGGCGCCCTGGTGGGAGTTTTCCAACGTGACGAACGAACTGCTCGTAAAACACAAGATCAAGTACGACCACAGCCTCATGCACAGGGACCTCGAACCTTATTACGTGCGGGTCGGCGACTCATGGACGAAGATAGACTATTCGGCTGAGGCCAAGGATTGGATGAAGCCGCTGATTCGCGGCCATGAGACGGATCTTGTTGAAATTCCGGCCAACTGGTATCTCGACGATCTGCCGCCGATGATGTTTGTCAAGAAGAGCCCAAACAGCTATGGATTCGCCAACCCGCGCGACATCTTCGGAATGTGGCAGGATACGTTCGACTTCTGCTACAGGGAGTATGACTACGCCGTGTTTGGCATGACGGTGCATCCCGACGTGAGCGGCCGTCCGCAGTGTATACTCGCGCATGAAAAACTGATCGCGCATATCAATTCACACGAAGGAGTCCGCTGGTGTACGTTCAACGAGATAGCGGACGATTTCCTCAAGCGGAGGCCAAGAAAGAAATAACTTATATGCCCTTCCCCGGGGGGCGGGTTGTTTTCAGCAAGGCCCGCCCCCCTTTCAGGCACGTAAACTAATTTTACCAGGAGGAGATAACATGTGCATCTTATGCGGAGAAATTATGATTAACATCCACTGGACAGATCAAAAGCTCCATGACAGTGAGTATGGCGGAGGCAAGTCTTTTACCGGCGGGTTTCGGAGGGACAGGCTCCGCAGGGTTAATTACGTCAATCATATACTGTCTTTTTACGGCCTGAATCTCAAGGACTGGAACGGAAGCAAATATATCCTCTCCGATAAAAAAGGCGTCCAAAAATTGGTCGACAATTTCGGCGATATGTGGCCTGAGGCTCAGAATATGTGCGGCGGCAGGATAGACCCGCTGGATTCGAATCTTCTGGCTCACATGAACAGTAATGGCGGGGAAAACCTTGGCGGACGCGAATAAGTGCTCCATCAATATCGTAACCGGGTTTCTCGGCAGCGGCAAAACAACGCTGCTCGGAGACGTCCTCAGTGACGCGGCCTATGCCGGCACGTCCGTCATAATAAACGAATACGGCGAGGCCGGACTGGATCACCGCCTTATAAGGAGAATCGAGGAGCGAACCACGCTGCTGGCCGGGGGATGCGTATGTTGTAACCGTCGGGAGGACCTGATAACGGAGCTGAATGACATGCTGAACGCGCATCAATCCGGCAAGCTGCCGTTGGATCGCGTTGTAATCGAGACTACCGGACTTGCCGATCCGGCTCCCATCCTCTTCTCCATTCTCACTCATCCGATTCTGATCCATCATTACCGCGTTGAAACGGTTACAGCTTGTCTCGACGCGGTAAACGGAGAAACGCACCTTACAGGCAACCCTGAGTCCGTCAAGCAGATAGCGGCGGCTGATAAAGTTATAATCACAAAAACCGACATCAGCACTCCTGAAAAAGTGAAACGCCTGCGCAGCCGAGTAGCGCGGATAAATCCGACCGCGCAGATTCTGAAATCAATCCGCGGTCATATTCCGGCCTCTGTCCTGTGGAATACGAGGCCGAGTATGCCGCCGCGCCCCGTAATCCTCCCCAACCTCTTGTTAAATGAGACAAACTCAGACGGACACGCCACGAGCATAAGGAGCATGTCCCTTCAATTTACGGAACCGCTTGACTGGCTGGCCTTCGGAATCTGGCTGAGCATGCTCTTGCAGAAGCACGGCGAAAAAATGTTCAGGGTCAAAGGGATAGTGGACGTTGGAGAGGGGGGGCCGATCGTCCTAAACGGCGTTCAGCATATCATTCACCCTCCGAGGCACTTGGAGGACTGGAAGGGCTACGAGACCCGCGCCTCGCAGATAGTTTTTATCATGCGCGACATAGAACCCGGTCAGATAATGGAGTCGCTCTTCGCGTTTCAGAGTTTGATAGGGGCAAAGCCGGAGATCAGCGAGATCAACATGAATCCGTTCGTCTGATTTATCGCCGGGAGCCTGAAGGGTAACGATAAAACCCTTTAATCAGCTCCCTTATTTCTTAAGTTTGCGGCTTATCGTGCTTTGATCGACGCCGAGGGCCTCCGCTATTTTTGCGATCGTGCCGTATTTCTCCATCGCCATGCGGATGAGCTGCCGTTCGACGCTGTTCACCGCTTCCTTCAGGGGCATTATGCGGCCCACGGTAATGTCCCTTTCGGCCTCGCCGCCGAGTAGGTACGGAGGCAGATCCGAGCGGGTGATCATATCTTCATCGGCAAGCACCACTAAACGCTCGACGACGTTTTGGAGCTCACGGATGTTGCCGGGCCACCCGTGCTCCTGGAACAGGTTTATTATCCCGGCGTCTATGACCTTATTTTTATTGTAACGCTCGTTGAAGTGATTCAGAAAGAAAACGGCCAGCGGAGGTATATCCTCGGGACGGTCCCTCAGCGCCGGTACATGAATCGGGACTACGTTCAGCCGATAGTAAAGGTCCTGCCGGAATCGGCCTTCCAGCATCTCCATCTCAAGATTTTTGTTGCTCGCCGCTATGATCCTCACGTCCACCTCGATCGGCTTAACGCCTCCGACCCTCGTGACGACTCTTTCCTGCAGCACCCTAAGCAGTTTTACCTGCACGTTCGGGGGCATTTCGGATATCTCGTCCAGCAGCAGCGTACCATTATTGGACAGTTCGAATATGCCGGGCTTCCCTTCCTTTTTCGCGCCCGTAAAAGCGCCGTTTTCATAGCCGAAGAGCTCCGACTCCAGCAACGATTCAGGTATCGCGCCGCAGTTGACCTTGATAAACGGTTTGCCGTACCGTCCGCTGTTCGCGTGGATAAAGGAGGCTATTACCTCCTTTCCCACACCGGATTCACCGGTTAGGAGCACTGTCGAGTCCACGTCGCTTACCTTCAGCGCCATATGCGACACCTCGGCCATCGCTTCGCTGATGTAGATGAACTGATGCCGCCCCGCGCCCTTGGAACAGCCTCCCATCAAAGTCTGGCTGTACTCGCTGAACAGGTGCCTGATATTCTCCATCTCGGCTTTGATTTCGCTGTCGGACGTGATGTCGCGCGACAGGTTGATGATCTTGTTTATGCTTCCGTCGCGATTTTTAATCGGAGTGCCGACTACTATCAGTCTTCTGCCTGTCTTTGTCGTCTGAAATGACCGTATCCGCCGCTTGGCCTGCAGCACAAGGCGGGTGACAGACGGCCGATATATGCCGTCCCGCTCGAGCTCGAACACGCTCCGACCAATCAGAGCCGACGGCTGAAGCCCCCAAATTTCCTCGCACGCGCTGCTGACGTTCCGAGTGATGCCCGACGCGTCTGAAGAGTAAATTACATCGTAGTTCGAGCTGAATATTTCCATGATGTCTGACTCGAAATTTTTGTAATATTCCTCCATCAGGGAATCGACAATACGGGAAGTCAACGAATCAACACCGGCTGACTCAAGTTCCGTCCTGTCTGCCCGACAATCAGGCGTGTCATCATATTTAGACAAAAAAACACCCCCTTCAAAAACGGACTTGCATATAGGTAAGCGCTGATTAAATAGCCAAAATGAAATTTAGCCGTTTTGAGATGTAGAGCCGGTCAGGTTTTTTATCGTTACCCTTTAGGCTTCTAACAATCAATAAATCAGCATTTACATAGCCGATAAAAACCCTTACATTAATATTTTCGGTCATGTGTTCCCTTGATGCCAAGCGATAATCGATACTTAGCCACAGTTCTCCTCGATACGCTTATCTCTTTTTCCCGCAGCGAGCGGGCCAGCTGATTATCGCTGTACGGTTTTGATTTATCCTCTGACGCGATCATTTCCCGTATTGCCTTTTTCACATCCGCGCTGCTTACCCCGGGGTTTTCGCCGCGCGGATCATCGGCGGACAAACTCTGCGCGAACAGCTCGAACATCTCACAGACGCCGCATGGATACTGGATATATTTGCCTCGCGCCGCCCTGCTGACCGTGGAGACATGCATGCCGAGCTTCGACGCAAGGCTCGTCATAGTGAGCGGAAGAGGCGGGCCGCGCCTGAGAAGGAAGTCCGACTGATAAAACGCCAGGTACTCCGTCATGCGAATCAGCGTGCTTCGCCGCCTGTCCACGGCGTTGTTGAGGAAACGAATCCGGGTGGTCTTCCGTTTGAGGTACTCCCGCAGCTCCGCGTCCGCAGTATCCTTTGCCAGCCCGGCGTAGAAATCGCTGACCCCGAGATTGCCGAACCAATTATCGTTAAGTTCGGCGCGCCATGAATGATTTTCGTAGGCGAGAATCACATCGGGAACGACATATTGAGGGCGTCTTCCGACGAGGCCGTTGAGCGGTTTTGGGTTCAGCTCGGAGAGGGCGCGAACGTGCGTTAAAACCTCCGCGGAACCGATTCTTAACGCGGACGCGATATGCTTTATCCGACGATTCGCCACATCGTTCAAGTGGCAGCTTATGATTTTTTCGAGGGCAGGGTTCTGTATGCCGGAACGCCTCAGCTGGAGGAGCAGGCACTCCTCAATCGTAAACGAGCAGAGGCCGGCCGGCTCTAAGCTTTGCATTACCGAGATGGCGTCCATTATCAACGGGAGTGGAATTTGCGATACTCGCGCGGCCTCATGAGGAGTAATCGTCAAAAAACCGTTGGAATCAACAGCGTTCGCTATGAAAATCAGCGCTCTTTCCTCTTCCGCGGTGAAATTCTTCATGTTTATCTGAGGCAGCAGTACGTCGGGCGGCGTTACTTCCTCGAAGGCAGGGAGGTTCGCCAGCTCGTCGTCTTCCTCATAATCAAAGGCGACGGTGCGAATCGGCTCGCCGGCGCAAAAGTCCAGCAAGGGATTTTCTTCGCACTCAGCGGACATGAAATCCTTCAGCTCCTGCGCGTTCATCGACAGGATATCGAGGGATTCCGCCTGTTGCTGCGAAAACGTTTGCCGCTGCTCTAAGGATAAGCCGTAATCTCTTTTCATAGAACCGCACCTGCCGTTCGGTACAATATTTTGCGCTTTTTATTACACATTGGCTCACAATAAACGTACTCGAAACGGAATCATTAACTTATAATACAACAGTACTGCCGCATATCTCGCAATATGGCTTATTCGTCAGCGCGAACTTCGCTTCCAAGTGAAATTAGTGAAGGATAACGCTCGGATCAAGGTGGATCACTACAGTCAGAACTATCGCTATTCCCCGGCTTGGCCTAACCGCGCGCGGCGCATTTCGCACGGTAAACCCTTACATGAAGACTCTAACAGGAAAACCCTGCTTTGTAAAGGAATAACTCCATACCTCAAACCACAGGTTCAAATTTTCCGCACAAGCCCATAACGGGCAAATGTGATGGAACGGGCAGGGTTAACGGAACTGGCGAATGCGGGAACCCGTAGGGGCGGCATTCTGCCGCCTGTTTCCCCGCTCGCTTGACAGATTAAATACGATCATATTAAAATTATATATGTTAAATAAGAGATGTAATATTAAATATGAATTTATACTGCGTTGAGAGGAGGGAATGCGGATGGTGTACGAAAATTTGATGAATTTGCAAAAAAACCTTGACAAATTTCTGAAACGAGCCATCCTTATCTATCTATCTATCTATCTATCTATCTATAAGTTCCTGCTGCCGGCGGTTGTGACGCTGCCGGGATTATTCGCCTTTACGCTTATAACGGCGCGGGCGGCCACGGGCAACGTAAGCAACGAAGCGGAGTTGCGGGCGGCGGTGGCTAACACAGGCAACGGTGATGTAATCTTATCAAATAATATCGGCACGCTGACAACGCAGCTACTCATTGAGCGCAACCTGATCCTCGACCTGAACGGGTATACCCTGACCATCGATCTACCCGCCGCGACGGGCGCTTCTTCCAACGGCTTAGTAATACCGGCAGGCGGCGTCACACTGACTGTCATGGACAGCAGCAGCCCAAGCACAGGCGCGCTCACCGTGAGCAACGGAGCGGCAAACGCTTCATCAACCGGCTACGGCGCGGCAATCAACACATCGGCCGGTACGCTGATTATCCAAAGCGGCACGGTCACCGCAACCTCTTACAGTGAGGGCGCGGCCATAGGCGGCGGCGCGGAGCAGGCGGGCGGCAACCTGACTATCTCAGGCGGTAAGGTTATCGCGAACGCTTCCGGCAGCGGCGCGGCAATCGGCGGCGGAGCTGAATCCGCAACAGGTAGGCCGGGCGGCAATATCACCATCAGCGGTGGTATGGTTACAGCCGCCAGCAGCGGTTTGGGCGCGGGAATCGGCGGTAGCGGGGCAAATGGGACCGGCGGCGCGGGCGGAACTGTCAACATCACAGGCGGAGAGGTCACCGCGACGGTGATAAGCGGCGGCGCGGCAATCGGCGGCGGATGTGGTGTAGACACGACCGGCGGCGCGGGCGGAACCATCAACATCACAGGCCCAGCGCTTCCTTCGGGCATTTCCGCTTGATGCCGAAGGTGTCGGCGACGGGTT
>BOCB01000016.1 GCA_026002695.1 Synergistales bacterium | reverse complement strand
CGGAGCTTTCTTCTTGTCGATATTATCGATATTAGCGGTGTAATTGTCAAACGGGAATCACGCGCCTAAAACCCTCGTTTCGCAGTTGTAATTTTCTGTTAGTCAGATACCCCCGGCAGAGCCTGGGGCTTGATTTTATGAACCGCTCAAAGCGGTTGAAAACCTTGAGCCGCTAAAGCGGCTGCTACAGCAAATTCCTCTGATCGAATCTCCTATCTTCCGAATAACGGCAAAGGCTCTCAATATACCGCCAAGGACTTCATCAAACTGCCGGAGCTTTATGGTGTGTGCGCAAAGAGACGCTTGACGATAAAATCCTGCGGTTGGTTCGGGGTTGGGTGAGCGGCAAGAATGAGGAACAGTTTTAAGGGGCGAGGTTCACCCCTGCATCACGCAGGAGCCGGTTTCACCAACCGGCTCCGCGCGTTTATTTATATCCTGCTTATCTGCCTCGCACCCACGCTACCGATTTTCTGCGGGCGGCGGGTCTACTGCGCATATAACCCAGCCTCATTGGTCGGTGCTGCTGCCGGTCGATTGTAGCCATAATAGCCGTCAACTCTGTAGACATCGACTATCGGATTCCGAGAGGTAAGCGGAACTATTGATCCGTCATACGGGTCAATTTTCTTATCCGAGTACTCGGTCTTGCTCAAGCCCAACATATCCCGCACCTCTTTCGGGGAGAAGCCCTCGCCTATCCACATTTCGTTGAACGTGAACCGGCTGGAGTTTGCTACTACATTGTTACCCCACATACCAAACGATGTAACTCGCGTCCTGTTCCTATCGTAATTAGCACCGGTGACATTGGGCAGACGCCGAACGGTGGCGGCTCCTTCATTAAAAGTTCCGGCGTTGGGATAGTTGCTAGCAGGGGGGAATGGCCCCGCATATGTATATGACAGCTGTAAACCCTGCATTACCGTAAGGTAGCGCTTGTCACTAAATGAGGTAAGGCTATTCCCGCCATCCCACACCAAGCCGCTCCAGTAGCTCGTGCCGTTATCCCAGTTCCGCAGTGCGTAGAGGCCGTAGACTGGAACATCCTGCCCTTTCCTGCCATCGACATTATTATTGGTGGCGCTGTACGGCCTCATCATGCTCAGTCGTGCGTACAGCTCGGGAGTATACACGCCGTTCCATCCATACTTATAGTTACCGGCGGTCCCCCTGCGTTCCTTTTGCAGATATTGATTCACGTTATTTGGCGCAACGCCGAAAGTATCTTGATTATAACCACCCTTCATAGAGAATTCATTCGTAGTAGTCGCAGTGCCCGCATACGTACCATTGGTACCGTCGGTATTGTTTATGTCTATGCCTCTCGGCGGAGTCCAGACCGACTCATATCTGTTGAAATCGGCCAGATTAGCAGCCCAAGGGCTGCTCTTGCTGCCAACTGAAGCAGTATACGGGTTTGTGGCGGAATATGGATCGTCGACGCG
This sequence comes from Synergistales bacterium, assembly GCA_026002695.1. Classification (GTDB taxonomy): domain Bacteria; phylum Synergistota; class Synergistia; order Synergistales; family Synergistaceae; genus BOCB01. The sequence goes on along the minus strand of BOCB01000016.1, from coordinate 27,661 downwards.
CCAAAAATCCGGGGGCGCGAATGGAACGAACCATTTTTTGGAGTACACTACCTTACCATCTTGCTCACTTGGAGATACTGAGAAGTCATATCCATAAAAGGCGTCTCTCCATGAACGCACGGCCATGTTCTTAGTACGGGTGAAGTCTACGTAGCCGCCCCCCATCTTACTGATATCTATAGGATCAGAGACGAGGTTCATCATGCTGTTCCCCATCTTCCTGTACGGCGAATTACGAGACGCGTGACCCTCGGGCGCGCTCGGTTTCCAAACGTCGCCCCTGATCTTGCCGAACCACAGCGGCTTCGAATAGACAAAGTTCCGTGAGTCGCGCCAGTCGTTTTTGCCGGGTTTAATTTGTATCATCTCAGCGCGGACGAACATGTCTCCCGCCTCGTGGATGTTACCTACGGTTCCCGTTCTTCCCGTGTGGTGTATCTCCTTCTTCCATTCGTTATCGTCCGTCTCTGATGCCGCTATGTTCCTCGTCACCTCAAGTATCGTCAGCCTCAGGATATGACGCTGTTTCCAGTTGTCTGTGATATCCCACAATCCGCTCCACGTGTGACCGGCTTTAGCGTCCCACGTGCTGTCCCAACGGTATCCGACATTGTTATAATCTGAGTTGTTCCCGTACTTGTGCCACGACTGCATCATCTTAGGCAAGACCGCGCTGACGTTGCCGCTCATTCGACTGGCTACCGAAAGCCCCCAGCCGCCATAGTAGGTATTATTGTGAATTACATTCCCATGATCCTCATGATCACGCCTGCGGCGCGAGTTAATGTTCGCGACGTTATTATACGTACCGCTGCTGAAGTTGAGTCCGAGGTTAGTGAAAGCCGGGGAGTTTGCCCCGGGACGGAATGCCAAACGATAACGAATATTGCTTCCGTCTGTCAATGTCGCATTGCTCGCGTCCGGCCCCTCGTTGAGAAGGAAGTTTTCAGTTACCGGCGCGGTATCGGCAGTAGATTTGAAATAACTCGCCGACTGCGGCGCGCTCATTGGATTTGCAGTAGTTCCGCCCTCCTTCGCCCCGTCGTAAGCGTACAGGTTCTGCACACCGTAGTAGCCGTTAGATTTATTGTATTGGTTGCCAGTATCAAAATAATTGTAGTTCACGTTGAATCCGCCCGCGCCCGGGTCAAACTTGAAGGTAAATCCGGTCGACGCGTAGTCTCCGCCTCCGGTGCCTTTTCCATCAGTATATCTGCGATCGGCGCGACTGTTGAGGCGAACGACCTTCGAGCCGTTGAGTTTCATCATATATCCGGCGTAAGCATCGCTATAGTTGCCTTGCGTTACCAGAGCGGGCATTTCAACATCAACGTATATGGAATAGTTCGTCACACCATATATGTCTTGCTTCTTCTTTTTCTTGCGCTCGTTGAATCTCGGCTCATCATCGTATACGGGTCGTATGTTATCGAAAAAAAACGGGTGCAAGGTAATGAATAATTTGTCCCACAACAAAGCGCCGCCCGTCTCGGAGCCGCCCTTATCGCCGCCCTTCCCTGCTGCGAAGCCGTTGACCGTAAAACCTCCTTTTCCGTCATTGGCCTTTGGATCATATGTAAATTCACCACCCGTGTTGACGTATGTCCCGTCGCCGACATTCCTCGCCCCATTATTAGCTCCGCCATTGTAGTACCTGCTGGCCGCAGTCATGAGACCGCCGAAGCCGACTTGATCGCCGGCAGCCTGACCATTGACATCGCCGAAGCCGGGAGCGACGGCGACGCCGCCATCAATGCTGTGGTAGCCGCTGTCATAACCGTCTCCATCACCGTAACCGTCTCCATCGCCGTCATCGTCACCAGTTGAGTCATCGTCGTAGACGCCATCGTAGCCGCCGCCGCCCTTGAGGTTGCCCACGCCGTTGTTAGGTCCGTGACTGGCATTATTACTGCCCAAGTGGCACCAGACAGGCACACACACTTGCTTTGATGCATTCCTTGCGTTCATCGCATCCGTTTCCGTTGGATTCGACCAAATTAGGGACGACTCCTTTTCGAGTTCCTTGTTGTCGTCATAGTAATTGACAACCGCTACGATGTAGGCATCAGTGGCATACATCGCATTACCGGAACTCTGAAACTGGGTTATACCACCGATCGGCAGACCTGATGCAGCTGCGTCAGTATAAGTCTTGCCTCCGTCCGTTGACTGCATCTTACAAGTTGCCAGCCAACGTATACCGCGCGGCATATTATAAATATCGGTCGTATTTCCGGAGGGCCAAGGAGTCGCGCGCGTGTTGATGTTACCAAAAACGCCATCCCACCAATTGTCATAGGTGGGCGTAAGTTCATCCGACATATCATCTAAGAATTTCAGCAGAAAATCAGGGCTTTTTGCAGTCTTTCGAGCTTCTTCTGCTGCGGAAGTGGGGGGTAAAGAAAGATATAAGGGTTTGGGTGTTGTTTTTTGCATTTTAGCTTTAAATGTAGAGTCGGACTCCACAGCCAACCAAGCAACAACGACCTCTCCTCCCTTCGGTTTCGTACTGCCCCCGAATGTTATTTTCGCAGTCAATTTTGTACTGTTACGCACAGTCTTTCCAACCCTGTAATAGGTAACCAACTTGTCGTCGAAGTATATATCTACTTTTGTTTCACCCTCTTCCCCGCCCATCTTGTACCTCAGAAGAGGACCGCTGTCGCTTTTTTTGAGTTCCGCGCCGTTTAGCGTTACCCCGGCGGACGCCTTCCTTATGGGGAGCGAGCGGTCGCGCGAGACGATCCTTAACTTGTCCTCATCCGCGTTTCTTGTTACCCACTTTCCCTTTGCCCCTATATGCATGAGCAGCACGCGAGCGCCGTTGAGGTCTTTGTTTATCGGGTCGTTGCTCTTTGCCTCAGTCATATCACTGCGAAATACCTTGCCGGTGAACGAGAGCGACGCTATCTGTTCGGAACCCGGAACGGGTTCTGTAACCTTTCCGTCCTCGCTGCGTATAACGGTGACATAGCTGCCCCTTTCCGGTTCAGTGGGGTTATTGTCGAGGCTTATGTAAATCCAGCCTTCATTCTCATTCAGACCTGCATTTATGTCATGCTCCGGGGGAAGTATCTCTACCGCGGAGGCCTTCTCTATATCCTTCCACGGCATAAATTCAAACGAGTTGTTCGCTGAACGCGACGCTACGGAGTACGCGCGGCTCTCGCCTATGAAACGCACAGCAGCCTGCAAGCCGATACCCGCGACCGCGACGACGACGAGCCCTATAATAGTTCCGACGATCAGTTCTGTGAGGGTAAAACCTCTTTTAGCGCGGGTTGAGGGTTTGCTTACCCCCCCCCCCCTGGAATCCTATCGGTTATAGGGGTAAATCGTGAGCTGTCCTTGCGCGATGAATTCATAATCATTACCTCCTCCGAGAAATCAAACCATAAATAAGTGATATAGTATGATTATATATCATTAATTTAATTTGTTGTCAATTTTTATGCGCGCAGCTTTACGACTCGTCATGCAATTTCCAGCAGGCCGGACATCAAATGAGAAGCGGCATCACTCGGCGGACTTCGTCCTTCTCTATCGGTTAAACCATGACATACGGGGAAGAGAGGAGGCAAGACAAAATAAAGGGGACTTGGTATACTGTTTTGCAGATTAAGGGAATGGAGTTGCGTAATATGAGTGAACATTGGATCGACAGGGCATGGAAGGATATAATTAAAAAAAACCCCGACGACGCAATCTCGTACTTCATGCCGGAACTCGCGGCGGAGCGGGATTACTCACAGCAGCCGCAGTTTGCCGGTACTGAACATCCGGCTATCGGCGGCAAATCGGACAAAGACGGAACGATTTCAGATGTGTGTATGGCCGTGCCCCTGAAAACTGGGAATATGCCCCGCGCTCTGTTTTTGATTGAGCAGCAGCACGAGAAAGATGACAGTTTGCCTCGCCGTATTTTCAGGTCGTGGTATCGGGCGTCGGACGAGCATCAAATTCCCGTTACGTCCCTTGCCGTCTTCACGGGAAGGGCAAAACCGATAAATGCTTATTCCGTCTCATGGCAGGGAACCTCTGTAAATTTCACGTATAACGTTTACAGCGTCGCCGCCGCGAGCGCGGAAGAATTGAAACATGACGGGCGAGCTTTCGCCATTCCCTTACTGGCGGGCAAAAGGATGCTGGAAGCTAACGGGAACCCATTGAAACGCGGGGAATATTCTCTCGAACTTCTCAGCCTGATAAAAGAGCGTGTGTCAGACGAAGTAAAAGCGTGGTACTTCCGGAAATTTACGTCTAATATTTTGCAAATAGACGAAGGGGATATTGACCCAAAGGTTAAGGAGGTATGGAAAATGCAATTTAAGACAATGGATGAAGTTGTAAGGGATATTAATATCCGCGACGCGAAGGAAGAGGGTATGGAGAAGGGCAAGTTTGAGGTAGCAAGTAATTTTTTGAAAATGGGATTACCGGTCGAGCAAATAGCACAGGGAACCGGCCTTTCAGTTGAGGAAGTCAGCAGCCTTCGGCAATAATAATCGCAGGACAGTGGGCGGTAAAACACCGCCCACCCGACTTAACGCGTCCTCTCTCACTATCAAAACACCGTTCACCGCCATCGGTTGAGCGCTACGCGACAGCGGGCGTTTGTTCAATCCCTTTTTCCGATAGATACAAACTCGTTGAGCATGGTCGTAGTCAGCTCCGTGAATTTCGTGTAACGACGGACAAGCTCCAAAAATCCGTCAGTTTTCAGACTTTCAGCGTCCCACCTCTCGATTTCCGACTTGGTTTACCTCTATGCCGGCGTCAAGTGTCTTTTGCTCTGCGTCGTATCCGACGACAAGCAGCTCGAATTGGCTTTCTGGCAATTTCCCCGCCGCGTAGGTCTCATACAGCTTTTTGATAAAACCGTCGAGTTCGTCGCGGCGGCGCTTGGACTTTACGAGCCGCTGTTTGGCCTCCTTGGCGGATTCCTCCCGCCGTGTGTCCGTGGCTTGCCTCACTTTCAGCGCAAACCCCGATTCGTTTTCGCGGGCAAACTCGCTCACGCGCCTGATAGCTGTAAGCACGAGTTCCTCTACCACAGGCACCCTGATGTAGTGCATGGAACACTCGCGTGTGCGCTGCCGGTAGTTGGAGCAAACGTACTCATTTTTCGATTTCCTGCCGTAGCGGCAATCTATGGAACGGTCATGCGTCATCTTCGCGCCGCAATCCGCGCAGTACATAAGCCCTGTCAAGGGGTTTGGCGGCTCGCCGGATTTTGTCGGCCTCCGCACAGTGCATAGAGGGTGTCTTCAATACTGTGGACAAGCGGCGGTCTTCGTCCTTCTCTCTCGGTTAAACCATTATGACAGGGAGCAAAGAGGCAAGACTAAATAATTGAGGATTTGGTATAATACGCAAGGAAAGAAGGCGATCATCACGGACATTTCAAACTTAGGCGTATTGACTTCTCAATCCGAAAGCCGATCGGCGGATAATATATGAACAAGGGGCATTTTATCGACCGTGCTTGGAAGCGGGTACTTTCCGAAGGGATTGATGATGCCATAGCGTTCTTTTTGCCTGCTCTGGCAAAAGACAGGGATGTGTCGAGGGAAATAGAGACGGCAAAGGATGAATTTCCCGCCTTTGATTCCGAAACCGACAAAGGAATGAGAATAGCCGATTTATGCTTCTCTGTGCCGATCAAATCAGGCGAATCGAGAAAGGTCGGTTTGTTCATTGAGCAGCAACACGAAGACGATGAGGAATTTGCCGTGCGAATGTTTCAGACATTTTATCGGCAATGTGCTGAACGTGAGAAGCAACGATATAAGCAAGGAACTGAGGAGGGAATTCTACATGCAATGGGTGCCTATCAGCCAAATTCAGAGGGAATATCTTATTGAGGATGCGAAAGAAGAGGGCAAGGAAGAAGGTAAGTTTGAGGTCGCGCGCTCAATGCGTGCCGACGGATTTCCCGCCGAAACCATCAGGAAATATACCGGCCTCGACGAGGATGACATTCTGGCTTTAAGCTAAGATAACCGCAGGACAGTGGGCGGTAAAACACCGCCCACCCGACTTAACGCGTCCTTTCTCACTATCAAACCACCGTTCACCGCCATCGGTTGAGCGCTACGCGACAGCGGGCGTTTGTTCAATCCCTTTTTCCGATAGATACAAACTCGTTGAGCATGGTCGTAGTCAGCTCCGTAAATTTCGTGTAACGGCGGACAAGCCCCAAAAATCCGTCAGTTTTCAGACTTCCAGCGTCCCACCTCTCGATTTCCGACTTGGTTTAAGGGTATCAAGACCTTCTCACGTTCGAGGATAAACGCGATTTGATACACCCCGTTGCCCTCGATGACGAGTTGGAATATCCTGCGTATAACCTTCGCGGCTTCCTCGTCCACAACCCACTTCTGCCGGTCTGTGCTGTCGCGCGGGAAGCCATAGGGAATACTTCCCGCGCAATGCTTTCCTTCCGCCATACGGGCGTTGAAAGCGTATCTTGCGCGAAGTGTCACCATAGAGGTATAATACCGTTAATAGCCTGAACGCCTGTGTTTTAGATGTCCGCTACAACCCTCCGTAACACCTTAACCTTCCGGCAAAGGTGATAGCGCGCTTGAAATCAAAAAAGCTCTCAAATCCTTGTGGTACAAGACTTCGCCGAAAAAATGGGGAAACTCAAAATTTTGCGGCTGTTACTCTGTCATTTTTATCCCATTCGCCTGAATCAACGTCCCCTTATAGTATAATTACTAACGATTTCATAATTTTATAAACTATTAAGGATGTGCTTATATATGTTGCATTGCGGGATTGTCGGGCTTCCTTTGAGCGGCAAGAGCACGGTTTTCAACGTGATAACGAGGGCCGGGGCGGAGGTCAAGCCTTACGCGGGGGGCAAGACCGACCCCAACAGGGCTGTCGTCGACGTGCCCGACGAGAGATTCGACAAACTTGCCGCCGTTCACTCCCCCAAGAAGGAGACGCCGGCACAGGTCGAGTTCGTCGATCTCGCCGGAATATCGAAGGGGGCGGGCAAAGGCGCGGGGCTCGGCAACGCGTTCCTCTCGTTCGCGGCCGACGCGGAAGCTCTGATACATGTGATACGCTGCTTCGAGAACAGCGCCGTCGAACATCCGGAGGGAAGCGTCGATCCTCTGCGCGACTGGGACATTATCGACATGGAGCTGATATTCCGAGACCTCGCCGTCGTGGAAAACCGCCTCGGCAAACTGTCCGGCAAGAAGAAGCTCACGCCGGAGGAAACGGAGGAAAAGGCGCTGCTTGAAAAATGCCGCGACTGCCTCATGGACGAGAAACCCATTTCGAGCGCCGGATTCACTCCCGATGAGGCGCATTCGCTGCGCGGCTTCACCTTTCTCACGTCAAAGCCGCAGATAGTCGTCCTCAACATGGACGAAAACGTCCATGCCCTCACAGATGTCAAAAACGGCGGAGAGACAGAGCGCCGGATAAAGGAGCGAAAGGTAAACGCCATACGCCTTTACGGGCGCTTGGAGATGGATCTGCTGGAGCTTACTCCGGAGGAAGCGGCGGAGTTCACGGAGGGGCTTTCGATAGACGAGCCGGGCCGTGAGCGCCTGATTGCCGAGGCGTACCGCGCGCTTGGCCTGATCAGCTTCTTTACGTGCGGCCCGGACGAGGTGCGCGCGTGGACGCTGCGCGACGGAGAGAACGCGGTTGACGCGGCCGGAACGATACACAGCGACCTCGCGCGCGGTTTTATAAGGGCTCAGGTGGTTTCATACGATGATTACGAGAAGAACGGCTCGTCCTTGGCAAAATGCCGCGACGCCGGCATATTACGCTTGGAGGGCAAGGAGTATAAAGTCAAAGATGGTGATATAATAGAAATACGCTTTAACATATAGTCATTTACTTAGGAGCCTAAGCTGAATGCCGCAAGTCTTTTGACTTTTGAATAAGGGTCAAGGGCGATAGCCCTTGCGGGGGTGTGGGGCGAGCAGCCCCACGGTTTTAGTTTTTAACTTTAGGCTCCTAACGCCAAATCGCCCTCGGGTGTGAGGCGAGTAGCCCTGTGGTTTTAGTTTTTCTTTTTTTAATTATAAACAGACAGTGTGGTGATTTACCTTGACGAGCGCGCTCTTTTCTCCTCTGATGGTCGGGAACATCGTCATCGCAAACAGGATACTCGCCGAACCTATGGCTACGCAGTCATTTGATGAAGACGGCGTGCCAACCGGCAAAACAATGGAGATTTACATGAATTACGCGTCTTCCGGCGTCGGTATAGCCATAACGGAACATCACGCCGTGCATCCCTGGGGGCGCAACAGGATCAATCAACCCAGGCTGTACGACAAAGAAAGCGCATCGTATCTCCTTCAAGTCACGGATTTATTCAGGAGAAAGCACATACCCGTGATAGCTCAGTTGAACTTCGCCGGCAGTATGACGGCCGATGAGGAGCTGCTTCAAGCGAAGCACTTCGAGTACGTATCGCCGTCCGGCAAACACAGCCCGCGCGACGTAATCGCAGTCTCGCCGCGCGCCCTCACCAAGGCTGAGATAGATATTATCATCGAGTCGTTCGCAAACGCGGCGTACAGAGCTGTAAACTTCGCCGGTTACGACGGCGTCCAAATACACTGCGCCCACGGTTACCTTCTCGGACAATTCCTCAGCCCGATGACAAACCGCCGAAACGACACTTACGGCGGCATCCTGAGAAACCGCGCGCGTATGCTCTACGATGTGGTAAGCGAAGTAAGAAAAGCGATACCGGGCAAACTTCTATCCGTTCGCCTTGGCATGGTCGATCAGATGCCCGGCGAGCCGACAAAAGGACTGACCGTCGACGACACGGCGCGAGTCGCCAAGGGATTGGCCGCGCTCGGCGTGAACTGGATCGGCCTGTCCGGAAATCACAGCGGCTTCGGAGCGGACAGGAACGACGACTGCCCGTACTTCGCGCAGCCCGCCGAAGTAGTGCACGAAGCGATCGACGGCGAAATCCTCATCGACTACGCCGGAGGCGTGCGCAGTAAAAAGACGGCGTTGGATCTCTTAGAGAAGAATGTCTGCGAAATTGTCGGAATAGGACGGCTCTTTTCGCGTGATCCGAACTTCATATCAAAATGGAGGGAAGCTGATTGAGCCGCATCGGAATAGACCTCGGAGGGCACACTATAACAGCGGCGCTCGTCGCAATTTCATCGGGCGCTCCTGAGATAACGCGGGCATCGGAACGCGCTACCCCGACCGGCAGAAATCTCAGGGACACAATAAACATCATAGCCGACATGGTCTCCGAAATGGAGGACGGCAGCGATACAGAGCTCTCCGGAATAGGCGTCGGCGTACCGGCAATGCTCGGCAGGGATCGCAAACGCGCCCTTGGGTTACCTAACTTCCCCGACGAATGGACGAATGTCGATATAGCCGAAGAACTCGCGTGCGCTCTCTCTTCACGCTGTATAAAATCTTCGGTAAAAACCGAGAACGACGCGAACTGCTACGCGCTCGGAGAGGGCACGGCGGGAGCCGCCGCCGGCCTCTCGGATTACGTGGTCTTCACAATGGGCACGGGCATAGGCTGCGGCATAGTCATCGGCGGAAAATTGCTCACAGGCGCTCACGGCATGGCCGGCGAGTGCGGCCATATAGTAGTGAACGGCGATCTCCCCTGCGGCTGCGGAGGAAGAGGTCACGCCGAAACCATCTCAGCCGCCGACGGCACGTCGGCGCGCGCGATCCGCGAAGGACTGCCCGGCGATTTCAAAAGCCTCTGGTCAATGATAGGAACGCCGCAAGCCGGCAGAGTGATAAACGCCACGATAGACGGCATGGCGCGAACGATAGCGACCATATCGCACACGTTAGACCCGCAAGCCATTGTCATAGGCGGCGGAATGAGCCGCGCTCCGGGCCTCGTCGAAGCGATAAGACTCGCTTCAATGAAATATCTCGCAAAACCGTACAGGGAACAGCTCGATTTGAGAGTGTCGGCGCTCGGAGAAAAAGCCGCGCTCTTCGGCGCGGCCAGTATATAAAAATCAAAAGCATGGGGGTTGCTCACCCCCATGCCCCTCGCAAGGGTTATCACCCTTGACCTTTATTAGGCTTCTAACGTCAAATAGCTTTTTCTTTATATTCTTCGTGCCCTTAGCTTGCCGAGAATGGACGGGTGGAACTCTCTCAACCCTCAGGGAGGGAGTATCCACCCCTTGCAGTTAAAGAAAGGCGTTAAACGAAGAAGACAGCCGCGCCAGTATCGCGCGGCAGGATGGCAATTATTTACACAGCGAACATGGCTGTTGAAAGATAACGCTCGCCCGTGTCGGGCAGTATCGCTACTATCGTCTTGCCCTTGTTCTCGGGACGCTTGGCGATTACCGACGCCGCGTGAAGCGCGGCTCCCGACGATATGCCGACGAGTATTCCCTCGACCTTGGCGATAAGCCTGCCCGCCGCGAAGGCGTCCTCATCCTGTACCGTGATTACCTCGTCGTAGATTTTCGTGTTCAGCACGTCAGGAATGAAGCCCGCGCCTATGCCCTGAATCTTATGCGCGCCCGCCTTGCCCTCGGACAACACAGGGGAAGTTGCCGGTTCGACCGCAACGACTTTTATGTCCGGCTTCTTGGACTTGAGGAAATCTCCCGCTCCGGTAAGCGTTCCGCCGGTGCCTACGCCTGACACTAAGAAGTCCGCCTCGCCGGCGGTATCATCCCAAATTTCCGGCCCTGTCGTCGCGCGGTGAATGGCGGGGTTCGCCGGGTTTACAAACTGCCCCGGTATAAAGCCGCCCGGCGTCGACTCAGCGAGCTCATTGGCCTTCGCGATTGCGCCCTTCATCCCTTTGGCGCCTTCGGTGAGAACGAGCTCGGCTCCGTAAGCCTTCAGTAAATTGCGGCGCTCAACGCTCATCGTCTCCGGCATTGTCAATATTACTTTGTATCCGCGAGAGGCTGCCACAGCGGCAAGCCCTATCCCGGTGTTGCCGCTCGTCGGCTCAATGACGACCGAGTTCGGCTTCAAGAGCCCCTTTTCCTCCGCATCGTCTATCATCGCCTTGGCGATGCGATCCTTAACGCTCCCCGCCGGGTTGAAATACTCCAGTTTGCCCAAAATAGTCGCGTTAAGTCCGGCCGCCTTCCCAAAACGAGAAAGCTCCAAAAGCGGCGTCTTGCCCACTAAATCCGTAAAACTCTTATAAATTGCCATCAACAAAACCCCCTTCAAAATAATACCTTTATTTCATAGTTAAATAATATAGTTATAATATATCAAAAAAATTTTTTGTCAACCTGTTCAAGAAAAATATTTGAAGAAGAAGTCTATCATATACCCTCACATACTAAAAATATATAATAATTAGCATTTTCAGCCTCTGTGTGATAAAATTTATGCGTTCTTTGTTTATTTCTTAAATATTCTAACATTTTTACATTTTTATACCAAGGGGTGATTGGATATGAATATAGACAGCAAAGGGTACAAGGATCTGCTCAACAAACGTCCGCTCAACGTACAGGCGCTTTACGGCGGCGAACCGCTCGGGCTCGTAAGCGGGCGCGACATCGCCGCAGCCATGAAGGAACTCGGCACGATAGCGCTCGCCGGCAACGCGCGAAACGCCCTCGTGATAAAAGGTCTCCTGAAAGCCGCGAAGGACACTAACTCCGCCCTGCTCATAGAGCTCGCCAAATCCGAGAGCTCGTACTGCGGCGCTACCTACGACAACATACCGGACTACGCCTTGAAATATTCCGCCGAGCTCGGGCACGGCGCGGTATTCGCCCTCCATGTCGACCACTACGCCATCAAAGGCGATGACGACCTGCGCAAGGGCGTAGGACACCTCACCAAGATACTCGCCAACGGCTTCACGTCCGTCGCGATAGACGCGTCTCACCTCGATGATTACGCCAACTTCGCGGCAACGCGCGATCTCGGCACGTGGCTGCCCTCCACAATCGGCCTCGAAGCCGAGGTCGGCGAGATAAAAGGCCCCGGCGAACTCAGCACCGTCGAGGAGGCGCTTTATTATATCGGCGGGCTCAACGCCTGGGGCGTTTTCCCCGACTACCTCGCCATCTCCAACGGCAGCCTGCACGGCACATACGACTCCGCCGCCGGAACACACGAGGGCATCGACCTCGCGCGCACAAAGGAAATAGCCGACGCGATCGCGCCCTACGGCGTATCCATAGCCCAGCACGGCATATCGGGCACCCCTCTCGACAAGGTGGCGACGTTCAAAAACTACGGTATAAACAAGGGCAACGTGGCCACTCTCTTCCAGAATGTCGTGTTCGGCATAAAGATGGACCCGAACACCGGCAACGCCGTAACCGAGGGCGGCACCTACACGAAGGAGAGCGACAGGGGCATATCCGACGAACTCTGGCGCGAGATGGTGGCCGACGCCGACGGCAAGGGCTTCAGCCGCAAGAGCGGAGACTACAAAAAGCTCAACCTCTCCTTCCACGAGAGAATCCTCGCGGAACCCGCCAATATCGTAGGACGCATCGTCGAGGACGTCGCCGATTGGGCGAAGAAATTCATCAAGGCCTTCGGCTCCGAAGGCTCCGCTGAGAAGGTCATCGAGGTCGTCTCACGCAGACCAGACGGCAACTCCTCGCCCGAACGCGCCATCAGGAGCCCGAGATCCAAATACACGGCCGGGAACGCGCCGTCGAAGCCGGGCGCGGCAAAAGCCAAGGGCAATTTCGACGACTAAGCCTGACGACTAAGCCTAAAGATTAAAACCGCGGGGGCTCCTCGCCCCCACACCTCCCGCAAGGGCTATCGCCCTTGACCCTTGTTAAAGAAACAAAGAGCCGCGGCGAAAACGCCGCGGCTCTTATTTATTCTTATTTTATTTAATCAGGTTTTAATTATTTCCCCGACCCCAAGGCCTTTACCGGTTTTTTTATATTGCCGGTATCCAGCGTGAATTTTGTCATAACCTCCTGGAGGTCTTCGACGTTTTGAGACATCTGATCCGCGGATTCGGAAACGCGCTTGCCCATATCGGCGGTCTTGCTGCTCAGCTCCTCCAATCCATGCAGCGTCTGCGTTATTCCCTGCGTGCTCGCCTTTATCGACTCCATCGCGTTGGACATCTCGGAGCTGCTCGCAGCCTGTTCCTGCGCTACGGCCGCTATGGACTGAGTCGCCTCGTTCGCGCTCTTCACTTCCGTAAGGACGTCGTTCAGATCCTTGACAGTTTCGTTTGCCCTACCCATTATTTCGCTCACTAACTTGACGGACTCCTCGGACGCCGCGATGGCCTCGCTCGCGTTCAAGCTCAGCGTCGTCACCAAGCCGTCGACGTTCTTCGAGGCATTGCGGGACTCCTCGGCGAGCTTGCGCACTTCCTCGGCGACTACCGCGAAGCCGCGTCCCGCTTCTCCGGCGCGCGCAGCTTCTATGGCTGCGTTCAGCGCAAGCAGGTTTGTCTGGTCGGCTATCGACGCGATTACGCTCATGAAGCCCGATATTTCGCTCACGGATTTTGACAGGGTGCGTATCTTGCCCTGGCTCTCCTCGGTCTTTGTGTCGACGAGGCGTATATTGTTGACGAGAGAAGTGACGGAATCGGCGGCAAGATGGGACATTCTGTCGGTCTTGGCAAGCGAGTCGGCGCTTTCCACCGCCATCTTAGCGACGGAGTGCGCTCCCTCAGACATTTCAGCGACGCTCGACGCCCCTGATTCAACAGATTGCGTATTCGCCTCGCAGAGGACCGCCACCGTTTTGATTGCCCCGACGAACTGTTCGGCAGTTTCCGCGTTCTCAACCGACAGCTCCGTCAGAGTTTCGGAGTTGTTCCCAACGTTCTCGGACGTATGTACTATATTGATAAGAGCATCCTCCTGAGCCGCTATCATGTCGGCCAGGGAGCTTACAAGCTCTCCGAGTTCGCCGCCTCCGCTGAATTCGAAGTCCTCGCGCTTTATCGTGAGGTCGCCGTCGCGCCCTCTCCCGGCGATGCCGACGATGCGCCGCAGCGGCACCGATATTGAGCGAGCCAGCAGCACCGACGCGATGACGCTGATGATGAGGACGATGATCGCGACGATGCCCATCGTTATCGCCATCTTTCTCTCCGCTGCCAAGCCGTCCGCAAGCGGCGAGCTGCTGAAATATAGCCCCATAATCTTGCCCGACACGGGATCCTTCAAGGGGCTGTACGCCACCATGTAATGCTGGCCGAAAAGCGCCATGCTCACAACCGTATCCTTGCCGTCCGTTAGGACGGTTTTCTGCGCAACCTCCGAGACATCGGTTCCGGTTATGGGCTTTCCGTTCCGCATAATGGTGGAGTTTATACTCGTTTTGCCGGCAAATATCGCATATTCGCCGCCTAAAAGGTCTTTGATATTGAGGATAAAAGCCGGGTCGTCAAACGATGAGGCCACCCTTATCATGCCCACTATCTTACCGTCTTCCCTCGTGATGGGAGTGCCGCAGAAAAATCCGAGCTTCGTGGCCGCCCCGATCATTACTTCCTCCCACTTTTCACCCTTCAGCGACCGCTGGACTCTCGCGTCATTGCTCTCGTTGTTGCCGACGTTGTTTGGCTGATGCGGCCTCGACAGGACTACGCCGTTATCATCCACGATAATCGCGATATCGATGTCGGCGGCTTTCATCAGTTCAAGGACGTAGTGATCAAGAACCTCCTTGTCCCTGTTTGCAATGTACATTGGGATAAGTTTATTCTGCGCGAGCTGATCCCTGAATGTGCGCACGTTCTGCATGTCGTTTGCTACGAAGGTCTTCATCGCAGCCATGCTGCGCATTACCGACTCATAGGTGGACTTGTCCATATAACTGCCGAACGACCTTAAGCTCGCTATCGCCGTACCGAGAACTCCGACAATTACAATCAGCGACGTGATTAACATTATCTTAGTGCCGATTCTCATATTTTTCATATCTGACGATCGCCTCTCTTTCAAATTAATGAAAAAATATTTGAGGAAGGTATGATTAAACCGGCTTTCATCAGCAATTAAAAGCGCTCAGAATGCCGAAACTATGCCGTATGAGTAAAGTTTGTCGTCGATATATTTCCTCACTTTCGGAGAGGTAAAAGCCTTGACGAGTGCTTTTATCTCCGGTTTATTCGCGTCGGACGCCCTCACCACAAGCACGTTTGAATAAGCGTCGTTGATCGGTTCAAGAACCACTGCGTCTCGCTTTGGATTCATATCCGCGTTGATTGCCGTGGCCGTGCTCATGACAGCGGCGTCCACCCTTGAAAGAACTTTCGGCATATCCTCGGCGTCCACCTTTAAGAACGTGATACCTTGCTTGTTTTGAAGAATGTCGTTAGTATTGCTCATTGTTCCGTCCTTCAGAAGTATGAGTCCAGCATACTCCAACAAATGCAGCGCTCTCGACTGATTGGGAAGGTCGATCGGGATAGCTATGATGGGATCGGCGGGCAGATTGGCTACGGATCTCATGTACTTGGCGGAATATATGCCCATCGGCTCCTTGTGTATCTTTGTGAGCCATTTGAATTTATATTCCGTCATCTCGTTCATCTGGTCTGCGAGATAGGGGATTGTCTGGAAATAATTGGCGTCGAGGCTTTTATCACCAAGCGCTATGTTGATATCCACGGCATCGTTGTATACCTTTACTTTGAGCGTGTAGCCCTCTTTTTTAAGCAACCCTGCCGCGACCTCGGTTATGTCCTTGTTAGGAAACGGCGCAACACCTATAGTGATAGTCTTGCCGGCGCTCTCGCCCGGCGGCGCAAAGGAAAACACTACAGCGATAAATACCGATACAACTGTCAGCGCGAGAACAAAGTTCATACTTTGTTTCTTCATAAATTTCCGCCTCTTTTCCGACTGTTTTGATAAAACCTACTTATATATAATATAAACTAAAAAAGTTTAACACTTCAACCACGATTGTCAAGCCAGGGTCGTTTTTGAGCCAGGGTCGTTTCATAAACTCCATTATTACCAGTTTGGCATTTTTTTCGATTAAAAAATATCCGTTTTTGTGCCTTAACTCCATTTGGTCGCATCAATTTTGACAAAACTAACCCTTTGAAAATTCAAAAAATACAGAGATTACCAATTTATGGAGTTTATGAAACGGCCCTGTTGTCAAGCGTGGTTTTGATAATATACTGTGTTTGTTATATTTATATTTTACCTTACATATGTTTTATGTTTTATGTTTATTTTTATGCGTTTAGGTGGTAGAATATTTTGAAAATGTACGCTATAAGTATCTCACGTTAAAGGCGTATCCGTGTAATATTTGAAGGAGGATTCATTAATATGGCAGCTGGAAAAGGTTCGCTTCTGCCTACGCTCGTTAATTCATATGCCGGCGCTTTGTTGAGCGTAAGTCAGACTGTAGGCATACAAGTACAGTTTCTCAAAACCCAAGTTACGCCCGGAGTAAACGCGCCGGGCGGCAGGGCAGCCGCGCTGATAGGCATAGTCGGCCCCGGCGTCCACAGCACGGCGTCGGTCATAGCCGACATGGTCGCTTTCGACACATTTGTCAGCGCGTTCACCGGAGGCATGATAAAGGCTAACGTTGACGATCCGATGTCGATGAGTGTCCTCGGCGAGCTTACGAATATGGTCAGCGGACAGGCGCTCATTAAGGCGAGCGTACCGGGGCTCGATATAACTCCGCCTCAGCTCCTGTCCGGCGAGAACATCAAAACCATACCCTCCAAGAAGGCCGGCGTCAGCAGCTTCACTCTGCCTTTCAAAGTAGGCGAGGGCAATCTATATCTGATCCTCTCGGTACATGAATGACCGCCCTTTCAAACCAATACAACCGTAAGCAAAACGTAGGAAATACGTAAAATTACGGGTGTAATTTATCAAAAGTCAAAGTATGATGAAATCATCACCTTCATATTTTCCACCAAACAAATACACCGCTCCAGCCGGAGCAATTAGAGGAGGAAAAGACATGCCCGCAAAGTTCAAGCTAACGCCTCAGGAAGTCTTCCCAGCCATTGAGAATCTGATGCTGAGGGATGGGTACGACATTGTAATCGATATGGAAAAATCGGCAGGCAGCTGCATTATCGATTCCCGTACAGGCGACGAGTGGCTCGATTTTTACACGTTCTTCGCGTCAGCGCCGTTCGGCATGAACCACCCCAAGCTCACAACAGACGAATTCAAGGAGCAGATATTTCGCGCGGCTATCAATAAGGTCGCCAACTCCGACATCTACACCCAGGAAATGGGCGAGTTCGTCAAGACTTTCGGTGAGATAGCCATCCCCAAGGGCTTCAAGCATCTGTTCCTCATAGACTACGGCACGCTCGCGGTCGAGAACGCCCTGAAAGTTGCGATGGACTGGAAGATTAACAAGCTCCTTGAGAAGGGCAAAGTGACGAAGGGCGAGGCTCTCAACGGCGTGAAGGGCACAAAAGTCATTCACTTCAACGAGGCGTTCCACGGGCGCAGCGGCTACACACTCTCACTGACCAACACACACGATCCCAACAAGCATCAGCGCTTCGCGAAATTCACGGAGTGGCCGAGGGTGATCAACCCGAAGATAACGTTCCCCGTCGAGGATAACATCGGCTCGATAGAGTGGCTCGAACTGCAGTCCATCAAGCAGATAATGACCGCCGTCAACAACGACCCCGACGGACACTGCGCCATAATAATCGAAACCGTACAGGGCGAAGGCGGCGACAACTACTTCCGCGACGAGTACTTCAAGGAGCTGCGCCGCATCTGCGATGAGAACGAAATGCTTCTCATCTTCGACGAAGTTCAGTGCGGCATGGGTATCACAGGCAAGCTGTGGGCGTGGGAACATTACAGCGTCAAGCCGGACATCTTCTCCTTCGGCAAAAAGGCTCAGGTATGCGGCATAATCGCCGGTCCGCGCGTCGACGAGAATAAGGTCAACTGCTTCAACACGGGCAGCAGAATAAACTCGACATGGGGCGGCTCTGTCGTCGACATGGTTCGCGCCACTAAGTATCTTGAGATATACCGCGACGACAACATCTTGGACTACGTCTCGAAGACCGCCGGTCCCGCGCTGCTGAAGGGACTCGAGAAGCTTCAGGCCGAAAACAAGGGGCTGATCACGAACGCGCGCGGCAAGGGTCTCATGTGCGCTTTCGACTTCGACACTGTGGAGCACAGAACAAAGTTCCTCAACGAGTGCGCGAAGCAGAAGATGCTCATCCTTGCCTGCGGTGAGGTAACCGTACGCTTCCGTCCCGCCCTCAACGTACCGCTCGAGAACATAGAGAAGGGCCTCTCGATCGCCAAGAACGCGCTCAAAGTAATATAAGTAATATTAAAAGAAGGTATAAAAAAACCGTGGGGGCTTCTCGCCCCCACACCCCTCGCAAGGGTTATCACCCTTGACCCTGATTAAAAATCAAAAGATTGGTTTCTTGGCAGGGCGACCGCTTTTCCCGATCCGCCCCTACGATTAAATCATTAAATTTGCCTTCCCTAATTTTTTCAGCGCCTTCCCCACAAGCGCGCGATTTTCCGGCATCCAATATTGCAGCAGGGCGCGCTGTAATTTTTTTTCCTCGCGCTCCTTGGCGACGTAAACATTCTTCCCCGTGAACGGGTCTATCCCGGTGTGGTACATACAAGTCGACACAGTACCCGGCGTCGGCGTGAACTCCTGCGCCTGCTCGGGACGAGCGTTCAGTTTTTTCATAAACAGAGCCAGCTCAAGCGCCTCCCCCAATCCGCAGCCGGGGTGGGCGGACATAAAATACGGCACGAGAAATTGAGCCTTGCCCAATCGCCGGTTCGCCTCCTTGTATGCTCCGATAAACCTCTCCGCAGCCTCGGCGGACGGCTTCCTCATCAGGGCGAGCACGGACGGCGCGGCGTGTTCCGGCGCTATTTTGAGCTGTCCGCTGACATGATAACGGCATAGCTCGCCGATAAACTCTCCGCCGTTTGGATCGGCCATTATGTAATCGTACCTCAGCCCTGAGCGCAGGAAAACTTTTTTCACGCCCGGAATCGCGCGAAGCCTCCGCAGCAGCGCAATAAATTCCCCATGATCCGCCTGCAGAAATTTGCACGGCTTTGGGAAAAGACACGACTTCCCCTTGCATGGCCCATCGGTTACGGATTTTTTGCAGGAGCCCCCGATAAAATTAGCCGTAGGGCCTCCGACGTCGCTGATATAACCCTTGAAGCCCGGCAATGACGTAAGGAGCCTCGCCTCGCGCTCAATGCCGGCTGCGCTCCTTGATTGGATTACCCTGCCCTGATGCTGGGACAGCGCGCAGAAAGAGCACTCTCCGAAGCATCCCCTGTGGCTTGTGATGCTGAAATTTACCTCGGCGAAAGCCGGCACATCCCCGTCATACGACGGATGCGGCATTCTCGCGTAAGGCAGCTCGTAAATACGGTCGAGTTCGTCCTGCGACAGGGGGCGCGGCGGAGGGTTGTGTACGACATGCCACGCGCCGTTGTCCTGAATCAGCCTTCTCCCGGCAAAACTCTGCTCGGCGTAAAAAATCCTGAATGCCTCGGCGAACGTCCGTTTATCGTCTGCTACCTCTCCGAACGAAGGCAATTTTACGGCATCCTGCGCGCCCTCGGGATTATGCGTCTTCCAGCATGTACCGGCTATGTCCCGCATGTCGCGTATGTTCTCGCCGGACACTAAGCGCGGCGCAACGGCCTCAACCTGCCTCTCTGCCATGCCGTATATCAGCAGATCAGCCCTGCTGTCGGTCAATATAGACCTCCGCACGGAATCCGACCAGTAATCGTAGTGCGCCGTCCTGCGCAGACTCGCCTCTATCCCGCCTATCACGACCGGAATGTCGCCAAAGCGCTCGCGTATCCTGTTGCAGTAGACTATCGTCGCCCTGTCGGGGCGTTTGCCGGGCTGCCCGTTCGGTGAGTAAGCGTCCTTGCGGCGTTTTTTGTCCGGCGAGGAATAGTTGGCGAGCATTGAGTCCAAATTGCCGGCCGCGACGAACGCCGCATACCTCGGACACCCCATGCGCGCGAAATCGTCAGCGCTTCGCCAGTCAGGCTGCGCAATGACGCCGACCCTATATCCGAGCGACTCAAGGAGCCGGGATATTATCGCGCCGCCGAACGACGGATGGTCAACGTAAGCGTCGCCGATGACGCAGAGGAAATCGAGCTCGCTCCATCCGCGCGCGTCCATATCCTCGCGGCATACAGGGAGGAAATCAAATCTATTTTTCTTATTATTCATAATGCCGTTATCCTGAGGATACCGTCTCGCGGCAAACCTTCGGCAAGCTCGGCCGCAGAAGAGCGGGACAGGGGGCATATCATGTTCGGGAAAATATCGGCAAGAGGTATAAGGACGAACGCCCTTTCAAGCATAAACGGATGCGGTATCTTCAAATCCGGCTCATCGACGGCGGCATCCCCGTACAGCAATATGTCGATGTCTATTTCGCGCGGCCCCCAGCGCTCCCTCGGAGCGCGCCCCATGATGCGCTCAATATTTTTTATTTCGCAAAGGAGCTCCCTCGGAGAAAGGCAAGTCCGGGCGCCAACACAGGCGTTCAGAAATCTCGGCTGAGATGTAACGCCCCAAGGCGGCGTTTCGTAGACAAAACTCTTATCCGTTACATGTCCGGCACGCTCGCCCAATAAACCCGACGCGCGTCTGAGCGCGCCTAACCTGTCGCCGAGGTTCGAGCCTATGGAAAAAATTGCCCCGCTATACGCCTGAGTCATGCCTGAAA
The DNA here is from genome assembly GCA_026002695.1 of Synergistales bacterium. Lineage (GTDB taxonomy): Bacteria > Synergistota > Synergistia > Synergistales > Synergistaceae > BOCB01. Next base: position 6,966 of record BOCB01000016.1, on the reverse strand, counting down.
ATTCTTACAGCGTTCGCGATCTCTATAGCCTGCCTGTTCTCTTTCACGTCGTGTACGCGGATTATCGAAGCTCCGTCCGCCGCGCATATGGCTGACACGGCAAGAGTGCCGCCGAGCCGTTCCTCAGGGGGCACTCCGATCTCGGAAAAACCGGCTTCATCCATAACGCGGCCTATAAAACTCTTGCGCGACGCGCCTATCAATACAGGCAGACCGAATCGCCCGAGCTCCCCGATATTAGCCAATATCTCTAAATTATCGCGCTGCGCCTTGCCAAAACCGACGCCCGGGTCTATTATCACGCGCTCCCTGCTGACGCCGGCAAGCGATAAAATTTTTAGTTTCCGCTCGAAAAATTCGAGCAGTTCCGCGAAAAAATCATCGTAACGCGGGTCGTTCTGCATGACGTCAGGCGTACCCTGTGTGTGCGTAAGGACGTAGGCCGCGCCGCTTTCTCGAAGAAGGCTAACCATCTCCCCGGCCATGCCCTCCGGCTCCAAACCGGACACGTCGTTCACGATGTCGGCTCCCGCTTTCAAAGTCATACGCGCGGCGCGGGGATTTCTCGTGTCTATCGATATGGGCATCTCCGGCAGAGCGCGGCGCACGGCCTCCACTACCGGTGTAAGCGCCGCTATCTCGTCGTCCTCCCCCACCGGCATTGATCCGGGGCGTGTCGACTCAGCGCCTATGTCTATTATATCCGCCCCTTCGCGCGCCATAGCCGAAGCTTTTGACGCAGCGTCACTCGCGCTCTTGATCCTGCTCGGCGCGTAAAAAGAATCACTCGTCATGTTCAGAATTCCCATGACGAGCGGCTTATCGGAGGCAAACGAGAGCTTGCGCCCCCCAAATAAGGTTATGTCCGTCAATGTAAATTACTTAGCCGCCTGAGAGGTGAACTTATAACCTCCGGCGTTCTCCGTGTCGCGCTCTATTTTCCCGACAGCGGGATACGCTATGTGCATACCGCCGACAGGTATTTTTTCATCCATGGCGTACTCGAGTATGTCCTTGCGTATTGCGGCTGCCTTGTTAGGATCGGTGTCATAGGTTACGCTGATACCCGGACGCGGCATCTGAATGGCCATAGAGTGAGTGAGGTCGCCCCATATCAGCAGTTTTTTGCCGCCGGACTCGACCATATACGCCGTATGCCCGGGCGTATGCCCATAGGCGGCTATCGCTCTGACGCCGCTCACGATTTCATCTCCGGGAGAAGCGAGCGTGCCGGGGTCAAATAGCTTTACCCTGCCGTCATAGGCTTGCAGAACCTTCCGCAAATCGGACGAGTAATCGAACTCCTTCTTGGGCACATAAACCGCCGCATTTGGAAATGCCGCCCCCCCGCCCTTCAAGAGGCCGCCGATATGGTCGCGGTGCGAATGAGTTATCAAAATCGCCGTCACCTCCTCAGGAGACGCTCCGATCTTGACGATGTTCGCAAACAATTTTTGTCCGTAGCCTGTGTCTATCAAGGTTACAGCGCCGCCGATCCTGACGGCGAAAGCGTTGACAGCGTTCGGAAACTTGCCGGTCGGGATGAACTTCTTTAAGTCCCCTTCCGACGCTCCGAGCAAGATGGATTTATCACCCTCCGCGTTCACCTCCGACAGGACAAATACATCAAGCTCCCCGACCTTCGTCCTGAAAACATCCGTATCCTCAGCGGCGAAACATTCACCCTGCCGCAAAAGAACGGCAGACAAAACTATAAACAGCGCAAGAAAGAAAATGTCTCTCATACACAAAACACCCCCATGTTTTAAGAAAAAACTATTCGCACTCATTCTCCCCGCATTCAAACCGGCCTATCTTCTCATCAAGCCAGTCCGATACCGGATGATACCCAAGAGCGATATACGACGCTATTTGAAGATGAAGGCACTTCACGAAAAACGAGTCCGCAGTATAAGATATGCCCCCTGCGCCGCCGTTAGCCAGCGTGCGTAATATACCCGGCCTGTATCGCTTGAGATAACCAGCTCTTTTACGGCCTAAAAGACACAGGCGCAACAGGCTGTGCAGCATGTGATAGTTCAGCCACGCGCCGCCTCTATCCGGCAAGAGACCCTCCATCTCCGAAACGCCGCTCCTCGACTCCAACCGACCCGCCATTCGCGTGAGATACGGACAGGCGAGCCAAAACGACGTCGGAAATGGACGCATATGTATAAGCGCGTCACAGAGCAAAACCTGAGGAAATCCGCGAGAACAGCGAATGACTCCTCTCACTATCGATGGCTCGAATTTGCCGGTGCGGCTCGCTATGAGCTTTGCGTCCGGCGGTGTAAAACGCTCCCAATCAACGAGGACGCCTAAAGCCGTACCGCTGCGATTGCAGCGCGGCGCCGGATCATTTCTTAGGTTGGCGTTTTTTATTACCGCCTCTCGCATCCTTCTCCTTGCTGTTCAAGTCGGCTATTTTTTCATCACTGCGCTTCATGAAGGAGGTCAGTTTTTTCTCGAAGTCCTCCTCGCGCTCGCGGCGCATGACCGGTTTAGATTCTCGGGGAGTTAACGCTTTCAGCGAGAGGTCTATTCGCCCCTTGTCATCTATCTTGATTACCTTGGCCGTTACCTCCTGAGACATCGTGAGCACGTCCTCGACCTTCTTTACGAAGTCGTATGACAGCTCTGATATATGTATCATCGCTTTCTGTCCGTTTTCGAGCCGCACAAAAGCGCCGTATGGAGCGATATGCTCCACGACTCCCTTGACGACCTCGCCCACCGCGCAGGGAACAGCCTGTTTTCCCTCTCCCATAGATGAATCATACCTCCAGTTAATATTATTGAATATATTTATAAAAAACTCCCGGCGTCACAGCTTTTTCTCGGCGGGAAGCCAAACCCACCTAAGAGGCTCCTTGCCGTCGAAGACGCGCAGCAGCAACAGATGAAATCTGTCGCCAAATTTTATTCGATCATGATTGTTATCATACCAGAAAAATAGATTCCCGCTCGCCTTGTCCAGCTTGCTCTTCTCAACCCGATCCCTGAAGAGCGGGGAGTAGAGGGCAAGCAACGTGGAACGTTCGAACTTGGGGATGGTTTTAAGGAAATTCATCCTGTTCCTGCGCGATATAGCCGCGCGCCCTATCCTCTTCAGCGCGCTCTTATGCGCTGCCCGTGCCTTGATATTAAGTTTGCAGGATTTAACCCCCAACGTATTTGGGACTGTCAAATTCGCCGACCGTACCTTGAAATTTCTAAGAAATGAATCGCTCAAAATTGGCCCCGCGCTCTTTGCTTTCGCGTTCTTCCATTCCATAAAGAGCGCCGCTCCAACCCTCGACCTCGTCCGCAACTGCTTGATCTCCGGCTTGCGGAAATATGTCCTTATTTTAATGGGCTCCCGAGCGGAGTCTCGCAGCTCGCGCACCACAATGCGCCCCAAAAACAATCGCGAGAGCTTTCTCTTTATCTCGGATAAAACAGCGGATGCCATATGAGAACTCTGTTTACGCATCCAACACCGCCTCGAACGCTCTTGATATACGCCCGAACGGCTCCATAATTTCCATATCAGCGGCGGCGGCGGTGAGCATATCAGTCGTCTGCTGTATCTTCGCCGCTCCGTCGCCGGAAACTATAAGGTGAAGCGGCGCGCTTATATTGTCGGCTTGAAACAAAAAACCGCCTTCTTCTGCGGACGGCTCGCACGTTCCGCTGTGATCAAGCGGGGCGTGCGATGTGGACTCTATAGCCAGCGTCATTGTCTTGGATATTTTTTGAACCGGATCTATCAAGTCCTCGTTATCGACCAACCAGATGGACGGCTTAGTCTCCACGGCACCGAGCAAATTGTCGAGTATGACCTCCTCGCGGAGGTATATATCAAGCGCGCCGCCGTAAAGTATGCGCTCCAACTTAGTCGGCCTCACGGGCTCCGTATATCTGAAATCAACCGGAATACCTCGCTGGTCTACGACAAGCGCCGCTCCTCTGAAATAATTATCCTTCGTCTCGACAATCAGATACCCAAGAAGAAACTTTTTCTCCGCCAATCGCTATCATCTCCGGCTTATTATCTATGTAAGAAGACTGATTTATTGCCGGGAGCCTAAAGGGTAACGCTAAAACCCTGAACGGCTCCGCGCCCTTAAACGGTTAAATTCCGTTTGAGCGATTTAATCAGCGCTCCCTATCTTGCTGAACGTTCAAATATCACGCGAGAAAGGTAAAACTTCCGAAAAGATTCCTTGCCTCAGCGTGCTTTTTTTCTTGTTCGCCATCACCATCGCGCGCGGATGAACCGCGTTTTTTCTTTCCGCGTCCATCCTCTTGTTTTTCTTCATCCTTGCGGGAGCGAACTTTCACTTCCCCCTCAGACTCATCAGCCGGCTGTACGCTATGAGTCTCGTGGTCTATCCGTTTGCTCAAGTCCTCCTGCTGGAGAACCATAACATGGTGTGAACTCGGATCCTTTATCTGACTCGCCATACGCTCAGAGTTCACTATCGGCATATTGGCGTCTATCGGCCTCAACATATTACCACCTCCATGTAGTAATGCAGTGCCACAGCCGTACTCCTTACAGCTCCGCCCGAAAGATCGACCTACAGGGTTTTTATCGTTACCCTTATAGGCTCCTGACAATAAATACGCCTTTTCCTAATCGAACGCCTTTATCCTTATTTCTCCCGCCTCATATACGAACTTGGCAAAGCGCAGTTTCTCCCTCACCAAGTAGCGCACTCCCTTGATAGTTATTATAACTCCCGGATAGCAAGTATTGCGCACTCTCACACAGCCATCCTGTTTATTCAGCTCGCCTTCGAGTGTTTTAAGGCGGGATGTTGCCTCATTGTGCATGGCTTTGTACTGAAATTTCGCCTTGCTCAACTTTGCCAGCAGCTCCTGTTTGTCGGGAGTAAGCTGATTTTTCTGTTGGAGAGCCTTCAGGAACGAGAGGTTTGCCTCCAACTTCTCCAGCTGCGTCTCCAAATCCTTCAGGCGCTCCTGCGTCTGCTTCCTCTCCTCCAAAACTTCAGGCAGTTCTCCGACCATGACCTCGGTCTTTGTCTCCATTTCGCCGCCCAACGTCGTACAGAGCACCTCGTTGCCGGCCATTATCCTGCCGCCGACGATTTGCCCCTTCTTGTCGCCTGTAACTTTAACGTCGACTTTGGCGCCAACATCGCTGTGCAATATAACGTCAGTAACCAGCACACTGCCCTCTGACCTTATGAATGCCTGGTCGATATATCCGATATTTATATCGCCCTTGGCCGATATTTTGGCCTTTCCCGTACCCCTGACTCCTTTCTTTATGGTTGTATTACCGACTGAATACAACGTCGCGCCCTCGACTACGTCATCTATTACGAGTTCAGCGCCGCTCTTCACCTCGAAGCCCTCGCGCACAGCCCCTTTGACCGTAACCGGTCCGACAAAATCTATATTCCCGACCCCATAGTCCACGTCGCCCTTCACCTCAAACGTCGGATTGACGGAGAGCTTCTTGTCCTTTACCTGCAAATTGCCGTCGCAATCCGCGAACATCTTCATCTTGTCCTCGGAGAGGGTAACGCCTTTTCCGGCCGGGAGCGTTATATCCTTGCCGACGTAAATATTTATTTTTTTACCAAGCACCGTCATGCCCTCAGTGCCCTTGATGGCCGGTATCTTTTCGGCTATGAGCTGATCTTTAACGACGTTTATTACTGCCCCAAGTTCCTTCATATTGACATTTTCGCCTACCGCCTTGGGCTTGAATACATCAAGGTCAACTTTGTAATCTACTTTGGCGTCTTTCCCGTTGACCGGAGGTATTCCCTTTGCGGTTACTACCCATTGTTTGACAATCGGCCCGCCGAGCATTTTCTTTATAGCTTCCTCGTCATGCCCGAAGACCACTCCGTGCGAGTTCATCTCGCCCTTGACCTGCTCAATAGTCGGATGAAGAGCTCCGCCTGTCTCCGGTATGTACCACATATCGCAGCTGAGTCCGTCGTCAGATATCTTTATGCGAAAACTGGCCTCGGTTGGCCCTACCTCCACGGGGTCGCTTATACGTACCGGCAATCCGCTCTTTTCCTCTATGGCCTTGAGTATCGCGCCATTGTCGAACTTCTTCAGCCCTCTTCTTTTTACAGCGGATACAACGCTGGCAGCGGAGACGCCTCCGTCAGGTGCGACAGTGAGAAACACCCCATCCTCTCTCAACTCTATATTAAAGTCCTGTTGGTTCATCGTCCAACACTCCTTTTTTCCCGCATCATAAACGTCATAACAACACCTTGAGCTCCGCCTTCAACAACGACAGAGCACGCCCGTGAAGCTGCGAGACGCGTGATTCACTTACCCCCATGACCTTCCCTATCTCTTTTAGAGTCAGATTTTCATAGTAATAAAGCGAGAGGAGAAGTTTCTCCCTTTCAGGGAGTCTGCCTAAGGCAGTCGCTACCTGCTGCGCCTCTTCTTCCTGCTCTATAATGTCGAGGGCGCTTGGTGCTTCGTCTTCCACAAAATCCTCGCGCTGAACGTCGCCTCCGTCACCTATGGCCATAACATCGTCGAGTGAAACCACATACGATCGGCTCGCTATATCCAAGAGTTCCCTGTACGACCTCTCGTCCATGTTCATGGCTTTCATCAGCGATGCGTCGTCTGTGGTGTCACGCGACTTCGTCATGGTTTCCAACGTGCGCTCAAATTTTTGCAGCTTCTCTCGGCCGCTGCGCGATATCCAATCGAACTTCCTGAGCTCGTCCAAGACGGCACCCCTGATGCGAGGCACAGCAAAGGTCTGAAAGGTAAAACCGCGATTTGGCTCGAACCTGTCAAACGCGTCCAACAATCCCAGCACACCAAAGCTCAATATATCCTCAAAATCCAAACCAACAGGGAATTTGACGGCCAATCGAGACGCAACATATCGGACGAGAGGAAGGAAGCGCTTGATTATTTCATCCTTCGCGCCACGATCTCCGGTCTGCCTGTATTTATCCCACAGAGCGT
>BOCB01000015.1 GCA_026002695.1 Synergistales bacterium | reverse complement strand
CCACGGCGGCGAGCGCCTTTATGTAACCGAGGAACAAATCACGGAAGTAGCCAATCACGAAGAAGCTCGCGGTAATCATCCCGCCTATGAGAATAAATATCGCTTCAAGCTCCACGACGAGTAAAGTCGTGGCGATCATGAAGCAGAGGCAGTTAATGATGAATATCACGAACACCAAGCAGATATACGTGCCTACTTCCCGGAAATTCAGCCCGTTAGCGTAGCTCACAAGCGGCATGACCACATCGTCGAATAGCGAGAAGAGTCCGCTGAAAGTTACGTCCTGCCCGCTTATAGCCCCGCCTATCTTTCTAAGTGAACTGACGATAAGACCCAACCTCATGGGCGCGTTCAGGAGCCAGACCAAAATCCCGACTATGAACGTGTAGCGAACGAACAACGCGACAATGCCGTCAAGCGTTACTCCGCCGCTCAACGCTAAATCCTTAGCGCCGATGGCAAAGCCTATAACCGCAGTTATGGCAAGCAAGCTCACGGCTATCTCGGCGGCTTTCTCCAACCAGCCGCTGCAAGCGTCCGAGATTTGCCCGAAGAGTTCAGCCATAGCGACGTTGGCTATATCACCGAAAGCGTATGCCGGAGAAATACAGCAGAGGAGAAGCGCAACAGCCAAACCAATCGTTATCTTTCGGGAGGCGTTCATTGCAACCTACTCCCCGGCCAGTTTGTCGATGAGGTGCTCATCCTTTATGTTCGCCTTGCTCGGAGGGGCGGGTTTCATGAATTGTTCCATGTGCCGCTGACCGAGGTCATTCTTAGCGCGTTCAGCCTCGTAGACCGCGCCGCTCATCTGCGTCGCCATCATTTGAAGCTGACGGAGCTTCATCGCGTCCTGAGCGAGAAAGGCGAGCAGTTCATTCGTCGCCTGCATGATTTGGTTTCGCCCCTTTGCCGAACTCGCTGACTGCTGTAATTCCTCCAACGCGGACGCGTCATTGCCAAGCTCGTTGAATACCTCGCTGACGCCCTCCATAGTCGTGCGCACCGTCTCCATCTGAGTATCTATGACGCTTCTCGTGGCAGAAGCAAAATCATCTCCACCGGATAGATTCCCCATATCAGCGTAGCTTTTGAAGCGCCGTTCAAGCTCCGAGCCGAAATTCGACATGTTGTAGGCCAAACCTCTTGTCTTGCCTATAACACCCTGAACCTTCGAATAGACGCCCTTCACGTCCTTGAAGATTTGCTTGGGTAACTCAAGCGTGTTGAGCGCCATGTCCTGTATCATGGTTATCTGGTTGGTTATTTGCGTTACCTGATTGGTAATCTGTGTTATCTGGTTTGTAACCTGCTTAACCGACTCCTCGACCTGCTTTATCAGCTCGGCATTGTTGGCCAGCTGCGTCCATTCGGTAGCGCCGCCGCTCAACCCGCCGCCGGCGTAAACTGCGGAAGGAACGCTCAACATACACACAGCTGCGATAACTTTAACCGCCTTCATATCAGCGCCTCCTCTTTGTCGAGCGATATGTTCTCCTTCCGCTCTTCGTACCTTTCAAGCCACAAGTCGCCCCAATCTCCGAGATCGCGGGATTTGAGCCAGAACACGGGCCATTTCTCCCCATGCTCCTTTTGCAACGCCCGTATCGCCTTCAAGTCATCTTTATTGGACGCGCCAATGAAGGAAAGCGAAACGGGGGCAAGTCCCAAATCAAACAGCCGGTAGTTGCGCGAATTGGGAGCGGCATAGTAGTAATGTCGTTTGGCGATCGCAGTGGCTATGAGCTTCACTTGCTTGCGGTTCAAGCCGAGATTGCCCATGTAAAGCTCCTTCAATTCGTCGTTCATTGCACTTGGGTTCGGCAGGAGTATTCTCGTGAAACAGCTTTCAAGAATGGTCTGCCGTATCGGTGAGTTGATTACGTCGGAAAGATTCTGCGTGGCTAAAATAACCGCGCAGTTCTTCTTGCGAAGAACCAGTAGCCACTCCTTTATCTTCTGCTGAAACATCTCATGCGAGAGAGCCAGCCACGCCTCGTCGATTATGATTAACGACGGAGGATTGTGTTTAGCCTCCACGGTCGCGTCAAGCCGTTTCTCGATTTCGTTGAACAGAAACAGAAATATCGGCATGACGAGCTTCACGTCCATTTGGAATACATGGTCAAGCTCAAAGACGGTGAAGTTCCTATACCGGATGTCGTTCGAGCTTCCGTCTAAGAGCAGGCCGCCGGGGCTGTCGCCGGTGTAGTAATCCAGATATTTCCGTATCTCCATATCCTGTACGGTATACGTGAAGTTGGTCAGCGTCCGCATCGAGGCGTCGGTGGTGGTTTCGGCCATAGTCTGCAACGCGGAGCTTATGAGCCCCCTTTCATCCGGTGTCGGAGGGCTTCCCTTTGACAGGACTATCGCCGCCTCTATCCACTCCTGCGCGTTCATCCTCTCCATCGGAGTGTCGATGGCCGCAAGCGGGCAGAAACGAAGTTTTGAATCCTCCGCTCCAATGTCGTAATGAGCCGAATCAACGCACGATGAAACAAGGGGGAACATTGAGTAACCCTTGTCAAAGGCGAATATTCTTGCCCCCTCGTACCGCTCGAACTGCGAAGCTATGGCGGCAAGAAGCGTGGACTTGCCGGAACCTGTCGGGCCTAAAATCAAGGTATGGCCAACATCTCCATCGTGAAGATTCAAACGAAACGGCGTACTGCCGACAGAGGCTGCCTGTAACAACGCCGGGCTTTTCGGAGGAAAGTGCCCTGACGGGCAAAATTCCTCGCCTGTCCAGTCCGTAGTCGTGGGGATTATGTCGGCGTAGCTGAGGCTTGAAATCATAGGGCGTCGGATGTTCTCGTACCCGTGTCCGGGAAGGGAGCCTATAAACGCCTCCATGCCGTTGCGCTTCTCCACACGGGCGCTGAAACCTTTGAACTCAAAGACCTTTACGACCTCCCGCGCTCGTTCCTCCAACTCTTCCGTATCGTTGCCCCGGATAATCACAGTACAGGTGTGGTGGCCGTAACAGACATCACCGCTGTCGAGCAGCTGTGTTGCCTCATCTATGTCGGCGACCATATTGGCGGCGTCGAGGTTCACGGGCGCGTCAATACGTCCGAAAATCTGCGCGATGAAGCTCTGCCTCTTCTGGAACCAACGCTTGCGGAGGTTGGTGAACAGCCTTGAAGCGTCCATGAAGTCGGTGAAGATAAACCGATTGGACACTCTCAATTCAAACGGCAGGAGAGACAGTGAATGCAGAATCCCCGGATAACAGCCCTGCGGATACCCCATGACTGAAACGGCCATGACGTGGTTTCCGTCATAGGTTAAAGGCGTGCCGACGAGCATATCCCGCGCCAACATCGTGTCTAAATATGTCGGAGCGGGAACAGGCAAACGGACAGGATGCCAGCGTCCGTTTATGACTTGGTTCAGCGCCTGCAAAAGCTCCGCGTTTATCATGTCCTCGCCGTCGTTGGACTTCACCATTGAGAGCTTCATGCGCTTCAAGCGTATCTGACGGCTTGCGGTGAGCGATGTTTCAAGTTCATCCAATTTGTCCTCGAAGAGTTTCAGCCGCTTCTCGCCGTCATCGCGGAACTCCGTCTCAGTCTCGCCCATGACCATATCGGCTAATTTCTTTGCCTTGTGAGACTGAGCCAATACCGGAGGCAGATACGTAAAAAAGAGCGCTATCTTAGTCTCGAAATGCCGTCCCTCCTGCTGATGGAAGTACCGGCGTTCGAGGTCTATGAGAATATTCGTAGGCTCACGAAAAAATCCCTCAGGGTAGCCCTCGGCGGGTTTGCGTATCATCTCTACGTGCAACATCCACCCGCTGCCGAGACGCATTACAGCGCTGCTGATATATGCGGATAACGCTTCTACTTCTTCCTTGGTTGCCGATTCCAAATCCGGCCCCGTGTACCAAAAACCCGCCATGAGCGAGCCATTCTTCATTTCTATAATGCCTTCGCTCACAAGCGTCTGATACAGCAGCAAGTCCGAAAAACCAATCTCGTGTTTCGTCTTCATTGCGTTCTTCACGCTCATTGCCATCGCCTCGCTTTCTGCGGATTTTTATACCCCGCTGTGCTGACAGCCGGGTATTCGGCGCGATATTGTGTGCTTCTGCGAAACACATCGCTCATCTGCGAGTCGGTTTTGGCCATATGAACCAGCCCCTCACGCCCTCCAAGAAAGAGCAATACGGCCAGCAGCATGTTGACGTAGTTCTTAGTCATCAGCCCTCCGGGGCCTGCGAGCAAAGTGACGACCATACAGAGCATGAGGAACAGAACCCTGTCGCAGCCCATAAGCAAAAGCGGTCTTGTCAGGCTTCTGTGTATCGGTATAATCCTGAGCTGCTCGTCCATATCAGCAGATTAGGGCGCTTTGCAGACCGAACATCGAGAGGACTGTCGGAGCCGCTCCGAGCATACCGGCGAGTATCGCCGAGAGCGCCACCCATTTGACCCACCCGCCGAGCTCCGAACCGACAAAGGCGATCGCGCAAAAGCCACAGACAATCATAAAAAGACCGAGTGAGAACGCCACCGGGCCTGTTAAAGAATCCGCGAGCTGTTTCAACGCTGAATCCCAAGGGAATTTCGTTGACGTGTTCGCCTCCGCTGTTTTGGCGAGCGCAAGAGTGAACACCGATACTGCGCCTGAGATGAGTATTTTCTTTCCGAACATGATATTGCCTCCTTTGGAACGCCGAATGAAGCGCTTAACTACACGCTTAACCGTTTTTGCGCCTGTTTGCTTCGCCTGATTCGTAGACCGTCTCATACACGTACTCTCCTCTCTTGTAGCCGGTAACTCGGATAATCTCCGTAACCTGCCGTCCAATCTTCCCGAACTCCTGCATGTAGACGACGATGTGAACTGCCTCCGCTATGAGCGCCGACATTGGTGTTACGCTCACCTCCGCGATTAACTGCTCCAAACGTAAAAGCGCGGCCGGAGCGTTGTTCGCGTGTACCGTGGCCAGTCCTCCGGGGTGTCCGGTGTTCCAAGATTTCAATAGGTCAAGGCTCTCACCCCCTCTCACTTCTCCGATGATTATTCTGTCCGGCCTGTAGCGCATGGCCGTTTTCAGAAGTTTTTGCATTGGTACTTCCTCCGTAGCCACAAAGTTCTGCTTGTTCGTCGTGGCGCATTGGATTTCCTGCGTGTCCTCGATAATGAGGAGCCTGTCCTGCGGGGCAATAACCAAAAGCTCTCGGATGAGCGCGTTCACGAATGTCGTTTTCCCTGAAGAAGTTCCGCCGGCGACGAGGATATTCTTAGCGCCGCGGATGTTGTCCCTTAAATATTCCGCCCCCTCTTGCGGTATGCGCCTTTCGTCCACGTACTTCGAGAGGGGGAATATCGCCGAGGCGTGTTTGCGTATGCTGACCGACGGGCCGTCCGGCGTAACTGGAGGAACAGTACCCTCGACACGGGAACCGTCGAGAGGCAGTCTGCCGCTGAGGACGGGCGTCGTTTCGTTCAGCTCTGTTCCGTTCATTGCGGCTATGGTTCCGAGCGCCGCCGTGAGCTTTTCCGCCGCTATGGTCTTTCCCGTGTCATATAGGCGTTTCTCTTTTTCCTCAAGCCAGATATGACCGTCCGAATTGACGCAGATTTCAATAACGTCGGGGTTCTCCAAGGCCATGACGACATATAAGCCAAATTCACATTTGAGCTTGCTGTCCAATCTTTCTAATTGTTCCCGCGTTTCAAACGGCAATGTATCACCCCATCGGTCTGTGTATTTCTCCTATAAGGTTAAGGCGGGGGCGAAGGAGGATGTACAAAATGAAAAACGGCGCGTCTTTTTCAACGCGCCGCCTTTTGCTTTGAGAACTCGGTTCCCCTTTAGAGAGAGTACGATGTCTATGGGGACAGGAAATTTTGAAAAATTATCCTAATGGGGCAATCCTTTTGCCCCATTAGAGCAAAAACACCAAAAGCCATCCCAAAAGGAAAACCTGCAATCCAAGAAACGCCTTGTAGAGTTTTGTCTTGCGTATCATCTCCCAATAGTCACTTGCCCAGAAGAACAAATACGCCGAGCCGCATAAAAACAAGCTCCAGCCTCCCGGAAGCAGGAGAAGCGTCTCAAAAGCGCTGCCGGACGGAGCCGCCGCGAGAATGTTATACCGCCCAAGCCAGTACGCGAGCGTCGCCATTATGCAGAGCAAGGCAAGCGATACGATATGTCCGCGAATTTCGTAATGCTCCTTTACGGAAGAGAGAATGTTTTGAGCCTGAAACGCTATCCTGTCGCCCATATCCGCGCCTATTGTACTCGCTCCCTCGCCGAGAATTTGCTCTACCGAGCTTCCGAGAGTATCGTTCAACCGCTTTTCAAGTTCTGCCATCTCGTCAAAACGCTTCTTCATGACATCTTCGTGGAGTTTGAATACAAAAAGCAGATGTAAAAAGCTCTGAACGCTGTTCATTCCGAGCGCGTCCGAGATTCTGTATATCTCGTTCTTCTCCTCCTCTGTCATAGGACGTTTCAGAACCACCTCGGCGAGGGAACTCATCTGATCGTCGAGGTTCATATGGCTTCATCTCCGTCCGGTTCAGTATTTACAGACAGCTCGCATATTTCAGCGAACATCTTGTACGCCCTGTTGCGCCACGACAAAAAACTCTGGCCCGCGAACGCGCCGAGGCTCGCGGAGGTCTCCGATATTGTTTTGCCTCCGGTGTAGAAATCATCGGCAATTATGTCCGCGAGCGCGGGAAAGTTGAGCGCCTCATGTATGCGAGCGCACAAAGAATTGTTATCCGACATATATTTCTCGTACAGCGCAAAGTCCTCCGGCTCTCCGAAATAGCAGTTGCGAATGGGGAAATATGCCCAAACGAGATGTATTCGAGAAAATCCTCCAGAAGCAGGACGGAATCCTTTTGACGGTTAAGCGGCCAGAGGGTAACAAGGTCGTAGTTGATTTGACCGCTCTCCAAGACTGAGTTGAAATCCCGTCCGTGCTTACGCACGCCCAGAGTGCTCCTTGCCGCACTGTTTATGACGAAGAGCGTGTCGGACGTGTTTTCCATAACACCGGCCATTCGTATCCAATCCTTCTCATCCTCATCGAGAATGGCTGTCGTTACAGGTATCTTGTTCTTATAAACCCTTCCGACATCCGGGTTACTCTCGTCAGTCTCTATAAGATGGATTGTCTTCTGCTCTCCGTATTTGTCGATTAAGAACTGAATGAGCGTGAGTGAAACCATGCTCTTACCGACTTTCATTAAAACGAAAAACCGCCGCCGGGGAGCTTTCTAACGCCATTTCCTATATCCACCGGATGCAGGCCGAGCTTCTTCAGCCTTGCCTTTTCAGCCTTCTCCTCGTCGGTCATATCCGGCGAGGGTGTTTTGTCTACGGCTTTAGGCACAGCCTTTGTGATTGCGCCGCTCCTCTCGTTCCGGTCGCTTTTCCCATTGCCTCTTTTCCATCGCCTCACTTCCTCTCGCTTCAAGGCTTTGCTCAAAGCCTTTATGTTAGAGTCGTCAGGAAGGTGTCCGTCAGTTTTTAGAACATCAAGAATAGCGAGCAGTGTGATGTTCTCAGCCCGCAGAGCCTTGATTTCCTCAAAAACCGCACCGGCAATCCTCGCGTATGTGTTTCGCCCTCGTACCATCCCTTTGGTTTTTTCAAGAGAACTCCTTATGCCCTCCAAGTCCGCTGACAACCTCATCACCTCCTGAATTGACGATACCATACGATTTTTGCTCTTGAGATATTTTGGCGAGTGATGACGAATGCAGCGATTGTTGGCGAGTGCCTGCAATATTTTGACGAATTTTCGGCGAATAACGGCGATATGCGGAGATGTTGACGATATTTTGACGAATTATGCCGATAACCGGCGAATTTATGACGAATAGTAACGAGCAGCTGCGAATCATGGCGATTTCGTCGGATAGGGTGTCTCAACTTTAAGGACAAGCAGGCGCTTGGCTGACAAAACGCTATCGCATTTTGCCATCCAAGCACCTCTTGCCTCCATCGGCGGCCTTTGGCCTTCTCTCTCGGTTAAACCATATGACATAGGAAGGGGGAGGAGCAATTTACCACGAACCCAGAACCCGCAAAAAGCAAATTATCGCAGCGCCCTAAAACCGCCCATACAATCAAATCATAAATACACAGAGACAAGGAGTGGCGGCAATGCGGAAACGGAAACCAATTCACGCGCAAAGGACATCAAGAGTAATGGTGAGCTTCACGGAGGAGGAGAGACTGTTTATTGCGTCAGAGGCCAAAACTTGCGGCCTGTCCGCAGCGGTGTTCGTCCGTCTTAGAAGCCTCGGAAAGCGTATTACACCCAAAAGCGACCTCCGCGTAATTTCTGAGCTTCTGCGCCTCGGCGGGTTGCTTAAACATATCCACAACGAAACCAAAGGTGCGTACAGCGCTCTCACATCCAAATGCCTCAAAGAGATAACCGCGTGTATCAGCAGAATTAAAACGGCGGCTAACGAAAACGAGGATAAAGAACAGTGATAGGCAAAATTCCAAGCAAAAGGAGCGACGGCAGGAGCAGCTTTCGTGCCCTCGTTTCCTACTGCACAGTCAAAGAGAAGGCGGATATTCTTTACATCGGCACTCAAAATATCCTGTCTCTTGAAAACGCGGCCGCAGAAATGGAAGCTGTCGCCTTTAAGAATACGAGGAGTAAAGACCCCGTATTCCATGCCATCCTCGCGTGGCGTGAGATGGAGCTGCCAACGAACAAACAGGTGGACGAAGCTGTTAAAATTGCGCTCAAAGAGCTGAATTTAGAGGATTGTCAAGCACTTTGGGCACTTCACGCGAATACACAAAACCGCCACGTTCATATTGTTGTCAACAAGATAGACCCCGAAACGTACAAAGCAATTCAGCCCGCCGGAAGATGGACACACAAAGCGCTCGAACGGGCTGCGCGAAAGGTAGAGCTTGCTCAGGGCTGGGAAGTGGAGCAAAGCGGCTTTTACTCTGTCGCGGATGGAAAGCTCATTGAGAAAAATCAAAAGGATGAGCCCGCAATATCTTCATCCGCACGTGACGGCGAAGCGCACACGGCGATAAAGAGCGCAGAGCGAATCGCTCAGGAGGTCGCCGCTCCCATAATCCGCGACGCGAAAAATTGGACTGAGCTGCATGAAAAGCTCACGGAACGCAGTATAGCGTTTGAGGCTAAAGGGAGCGGCGCTGTTCTTAAAATCGGATCAGTCGTCGTAAAAGCGTCGAAGGCTTCACGAGACACGAGTATGTCAAAGCTCACTTCGCGGTTTGGGGAGTATTCACCTCGCCCGGCTGAATTGCGTATCGCCGAAAGAACGGTGGAACCCATCGAGCAAGCGGCTAAAAAAGAGGTCAGGGGCGAATGGGAGCGTTTCAAGGCGGCGAGAGCGGAATATTTCAAAGATAAAAAAGAATCTCGCTCCGCTGTCTGTGAACAGCATAAAAATGAGCGAGCAGCATTGCGTGGACAACAAAAATCCGAGCGCGACGCCGAATTTACCGGCTCATGGGAAGGACACGGGGCGCTTCTTAATCACAAGCGCAGTGTTCTCGCGGCGAAACACGCCAGGGAGAAGCTCAACCTTGCTGATATACAAAAACAGGAACTGGATGGCTTCAAACTGCAATACCCTCACCGCTTCGTAAGTTTCAAGGAGTGGCTGGAGCGTGAAAAAGACCAGAACACGCTCCTTGCGTTCAGGTATCCAAATCAGGGGAGTATTCACGGAAGCGGTATGCGCTCAGATGTACAAGCGGATTTACGCGCTTTCACGCCAACGTTCGGCAACAAAGGTGGCGTAGCGTATTCGAGGGACGGCGCTCATGCCGAGTTTATCGACTACGGTAAAAAGATAGTCCTCGGACGCAAACTCGACGAAGCGGCCATACTCGCCGCGCTGCAGCTCGCCAATCAAAAATGGGGGAGCGCAATCGTAAACGGCACAGACGAGTATAAGAAGATTTGTATCGCACTTGCTATCAAGCACAATCTGAAAATTTCCAATCCAGAGCTCGCAAAAGATATTGAGAACGGCAAGTCGCGCACCATAAATCAGCATAAACAAGAGGCGGACACACCAGTGAAGAATGAGCAGGATAAACAAACAGTATTCAATCAATATCCAGATGATACGAGTGAAAAACACGAATTGGATCACATCAGCGGCACGAACAACCCGAACAGCGCGTATTGGGCGCACTGCAAGGACATCGTATCGCGCCAAAGCGAAGGAGAAAAACCGGATTTTTCCCGCATAGACGGCATGATAGGCGTCCGGTTAAGGGTTACGGGATATTCACAGGGACAGGTACAGAGCGCCATTGAGAAGAACGCGCCGGTTATGAGACGCGAAACAACGAGCGAGGTTGACTTCAACTCTAAGTACGGGAGCAGGGATTGGGGGCGATACGCGAGGGAGACTACGGGAAATTTCGTCTTTGGGCTTAGGGGATTATCGCAATACGAACAGAGCGTGAAATATCGACCTCGGCTTATGAAAATCGAGGGCAGGGATTCCAAGGAGGAGAGACTGCGCGAGCTTGAAACACGCGCTAAGGAAGCGCAAGAGGAACAGGGGAGGTAAGGAATATGGGGGAAAAATCTGTTTTAGACGAGCTGAACTGGCCGAAACCGCGCAACAAGGCGGAGGAATTTCGGCAGGAGTTCACGAAGAAAATCATCGCCACGATGGAGCGGGGTGAAGCCTTCCGGCAAAAGCCGTGGACATCGCCGAATATCGGTTTGCCGTACAACGCAAAGACGGATCGCCGTTACAACGGCGTCAATATAGCGTGCCTCGCAGTCGCGGCTATGGAGAAGAACTACGCGGACACGCGCCGGATGACGTTCAAACAGGCGCAGGGAGAGGGTTATTCGGTCAACAAGGGAGAACACGGCACAAAAATCGAGTTCTACACCTAGTATGACCCGTCCGGTACGAAAAAAGGCGCGGAGTTCCTCGATAAAAAGATTCAAGAGATGACGGAGGGCGGCGCTTCTCAGGAGGACATCGAGAAGCTGTTGGAGGGGCAGAAAATCTTTATCGTAAAGACGTACACGGTCTTTAACGCCTCGCAAATCACAGGGATAGAGCCGCTTCCAATCGAAACGCCCGAACAGGCGGAGTTTCGGTATCACGAACGCGCCGAGGCAATCATAGACAACTGCGGAGTACCTATTCAGTACGGATTTAAGACGGCAGGGTACAGTTATAGTCGAGACGTTATACAAATTCCTAACAGGGAACATTTCAAGACGTCCGAAGATTTTTACTCCACCACTCTGCACGAGATAGCCCATTCGACCGGACATTCTTCCAGAATGAACCGCGACGGTTTAGGCAAATCCTTCGGTTCGCCTGAATACGCGATGGAGGAACTCCGCGCCGAGATGGCGAGCGCTTTCGTCTTTCAGGAGATAGGTATGCCGCTGTCGCCGGAGGATATGGAAAAGCACATCGAGGGGCACGCCGCCTATACGCAAAACTGGTTGGCGTCTCTCCAAAATGACTACAAAGAGTTTTACAAGGCGGTCAGGGACGCCGCGAAAATAGCGGACTACACGCTCACATACGAAAAGACGAGGGGCAAAGCAGGCGATATTCAAACACCGGACGCAATAAACCCCGTTATAGCGGCAAAGTCAATCATGGGTGAAACGTCTCTCGTAACAGCGGCTCAGGCGAACAGGACGTACAGCGGGGAGATTATCCATGCGGACAGCTCCCACGCCGTTCAGCGGATTGGAGCGGACAGAGGAATAATCCACAACCTCGGCAAAATCAATAACTCACAGGGATTTAGAGAACTTATGGGGCAGAAAATTTCAATCTCCTACGACAAGGAGCGAAAGGGGAGCGTGAGCGTACCGTCCAAAGAGCAAGCGTTAGACGCAGAATTTTCCCGCTGAAAGGGGGTGAAGAGCTTGATTGAATCTGACCTTGAAATCGAGGAAATAGTAGAGCGTATACGCGACATTCTATGCGCATCGGAAACCGCTGACGACATCGAGGATATAGACCTCGACGAAGAGTAGCCGGTTGCAGTCTTGGGGCAATTTTGCCCCAGGCTCATTATTGTTTGGAGGTGATATGAAATGCCCAACAAATTAGGAGAGGCCATAGAACTTACGAAACGGCATAAATCGGACGTTGCGCGGAGCGCGGGAAACTGGTTTGAGTTTCTGCAAAACACATTGGCGCACTACAAATATCCGTTTGAGGACAAGGTTTTGCTTCACGCTTACCGGCCTGACGCTACGGCTTGCGCGGAGCTGCCGCAGTGGAACAAGACGTTCGGACGATGGATAAGGAAAGGTTCAAGCGGTATTCCTCTCGTCTCTTACATCGATGGAACGCCGCGCTTGCGCTACGTCTTTGATATAAGCGACACACAGCAGGGCAAGTACGTTCCGAGCGAGAAATACCGCCCGGTAGAATTATGGCGCATGACCACCGAACGACGTTTCTGGAGAACCACAGGAAGTGGCTATTGGCGAGCCTCCGAGCGGAGGGGACATTAGTAGCACACTTGACGGACATCGAGGAGACGGCGAACCGGAGGTTGGAGATGATAATGCCGGAACTTCTCAGGAAGAACCCACCGCCGGACAAGGCGACCGACCGGATGAGCTGGGTGGGGCATATGAACATGACGAAAGCCCAAGCGGAGGAGATGATACCGGAGCTGATATACGAGTAAGCCAAATCGAAGAACCCGCGCCGGATGTTTCTGTACCATCTACGCCGGAACTGCGTAATGATGTTCAGCCGGAACCGGAAGAACCGCCGTATCAAGTCGGCGACAGTGTATATCTCGACGATGACAGGCGATACATAATCGAGGAAATTCACAGCTTCTCAAAGAGCGTCTCGCTTCTCGACACGTCCTTCATATATCCTATTTCACGTGGCCTGTCCAAAGCGGAGTTTGAAAGGTTTTACAACGCGAACCCCAAGAATTTCCCCAACCGGCAGGCCGACATAAACGATACCCCGTTTGTGCTGACACCGACGCCGGTTATCGAGCGCATAAAGCCCCGGCAAATAAGCATTTTTGCAAGTGAGGAGGAACAGATAGGCTCAATACAAGCTCAGGCTTTGACTTACGACGATATAGGCTTCGCTCTTGCCCTCGGAAGCGGTATGGCGGGCGGGAAAGAGCGTATAGCGCGTATATGCGCGGAGTACGCGAAAACCAAGGATATTGCCGACGCTCTTAAACAGGAATACGGAACCGGAGGCAGATCGCTCATATACCCGGACGGCGTGAAGGGGTGGCTCAATTACGACTGGAAAAAGCTCACTCTGTCAAAGGGAGAGAATGAATTTGTCTCCCTGTCGTGGGTACAAGCTGCCAACAGAATAACCAACCTCGTGTTATCGGGCGAATATGGCGCGGAGTTTATGCCGCCGAGTATTTTTACGCCATCTCCCGGCATAGTTCAACCTGTTATAGAGACAACGTTCTCCGAAATGCCGGGCATCGTTAAGCCAAAGATAAACGAATCGCCGGTAACGCCGACAACTCCGAGGCATGAAGAAGCTGGCGACGCTCCCGAATTGGTGAGCGTTGAACCCGAGATAACGGAACCTGTTGTCGAAATCCCCAAGCTCGACTACCGCATACCGGACGAGCCAAGGGATTACGGCGGCTCGAAAACAAGATACAGAAACAACGTTGAGGCCATAAGGACGCTGAAAGCAATCGAGGCCGAAGAACGCACGGCGACAGCCGAGGAGCAGGAAACCCTCTCCCTGTACATCGGATGGGGCGGTCTGCCGCAGGCGTTCGACAGAAACAACGACAAATGGGTGAACGAGTACGCAGAGCTACAGGATTTGCTCACGGATGAAGAGTACAGGCCGGCTATGGCCTCAACTCTCAACGCTCACTACACGAGCCCTACTGTCATAGACGCTATGTACAAAGCTCTCGGCAATATGGGGCTGAAAGACGGCAAGATACTCGAACCGGCGGTCGGCGTCGGCAATTTCTTTGGACGCATACCGGAAGAGATGAACTTAACGCTCCACGGAATAGAGCTTGACCCCATCACAGGACGCATAGCGCAACAGTTATATCAGACGGCGCAGATACAAATTTCCGGTTTCGAGAAAACACATCTGCCGGATAATCTTTACGACGCGGCCGTGGGCAATGTTCCGTTCGGCAGCTATAAGCTCGCAGACCCAAGATACGACAGCAGGAATTTTCTCATACATGACTATTTCTTCGCAAAGTCCTTAGACCTCGTGCGGCCCGGCGGAATAGTTGCGTTTGTCACGAGCAAAGGCACTCTGGACAAGGAAAACCCTGCGGTACGCAAATACCTCTCACAAAGGGCTGAACTTCTCGGTGCGGTTCGCTTGCCGAACAACGCGTTCAAGGATAACGCCGGGACAGAGGTTACAACGGACGTCGTTTTCCTGCAAAAGCGCGGCAGGCCGATAGAGCTTTCGCCGGAGGACGAGCCTGAGTGGGTTCACTTAAACAAGACGACGGACGGCGTACCGGTAAACCAATACTTCGCCGACAATCCCGACATGGTACTCGGCGCTATGGTTTACGACAGGTCGATGTACGGCAATGACAACGAGACGGCCTGTACGCCGTTCGAGGACAGTGATTTATCCGAGCTTTTAGAGCGAGCCATAGGGCGGATACAGGGGCAAATCACGAAGCGGGACATTGAGGCAGAGGAAGAACCGGACTGGCTTCCGGCAGACCCCGACGTAAGGAATTGGAGCTATACGCGAGTAGACGGCAAAATCTAATACCGGCAAGAATATCGCATGTATCCCGAAAAACTCCCGGTACAGGAGGAAAGGCGCCTTCACGCCATTCTCGACCTCGAAGACTGCGTGAAGAACCTGATAGCCTTCCGGCAGTACGACTACGACGACGAGAGCATAAGCAAAGAGCAGGCCGATTTACACGAGCTGTACGACAGCTTCACCGAGAAGTATGGTCTCATCAACGAACGAGCCAACGCAAAGGCGTTCAATAAGGACAACGCGTATTACCTTCTTTGCTCGTTGGAGATATTGGACGAAAACGGCAAGTTCGAGCGCAAGGCCGATATTTTCGACAAGCGAACCATCCGCAGACATACGGTGCCGGATAGCGTTGACACGCCCTCTGAGGCGCTCACAATATCTCTCGCCGAAAAAGCGCGTGTGGATATTCCGTATATATCAGCTCTCACGGGCATGGAGAGAGAAAAGGTAATCGAAAATTTACGCGGTATCATATTCCCGAATCCGCAAAAGAAGGACGGAGAGGACTATGTTTACGAGACTGCCGACGAGTATCTTTCCGGCGCTGTGCGTGAGAAGTTGGAGATTGCGAGGATTTTCGTGGAGCGTGAACCAAAAACATTCTCCGAGAACGTAACGGCTCTCGAAAAATCGCAGCCCATATATCTCGAAGCGGGAGAGATTGACGTGCGGCTCGGCTCTACGTGGATTGACAAGGGATATGTGCAGGATTTTATGTACGACCTCCTTGAAACGCCGCGAGGCAATAGGAATCAGATAACAGTCGAGTACTCGTCGTTCACCTCGGACTGGAACATCACGAACAAGACGTATGACTGGCAGAACGCAGGTTGTCAAGGGGTTAAATGATGTTTTGTTGAAATGCACAGTACCGATTTTCCGCCGTATGCTGAAACATTGGTGAGTTGTAAAAATAATTTCAGCGAAATCGGAATTTTCCCTTGACAATCGGACATTCAAATGCTAAAATAGACTATGCTCCTAATCCGAAAAGAGAGGTTGCTCTATGAACGAGGATGAAGTTGTTAGTAAAATCAGCTATATTAAGCTGTTCAAGTTGCTTCTCGACCGAAAAATGAAGAAGGGTGACCTTTGCTCTGCCGCAGGTATAAGTCATTCATCTCTCGCAAAACTTGGTAAAGGCGACAATGTCAATACCGATGTTTTGGTTAGGATATGCTTAACTCTTGGCGTTGAGTTAGAGGATATAATGGAATTGGAGAAATAACTAATGAGCGAACCTTTTATCAATGTGATATTTAACGAGGACTGCATTATTGGAATGTCAAAACTGCCTGATAATTGCGTTGACTTGATAATAGCAGACCCCCCCTATAACCTTTCCAAAGGCGGAGAATGGAAATGGGATAATAGTGTGAAATTAGACGGAATGGGTGGCAACTGGAACAAGGTAATGCAGAATTGGGACGATATGCCTTTTGAGGAATATATGCAATTCACCGAACTTTGGCTGATGCAAGCACAGCGAATCCTAAAACCAACCGGGTCTATGTGGATATTTGGAACATACCACAATATCGGTATAATAAATGTAATTTGTCAGAAAATCGGCATTGAGATAATAAACGAAGTGATTTGGTACAAGCGTAATGCGTTTCCTAACTTGGCCGGCAGACGATTGACAGCAAGCCACGAAACGATGCTCTGGTGTAACAAAGGTGGTAAAAAGCGAGAGTATTATTTCGATTATGAATACTCAAAAGAGAGTGCTTTTCCAGAGGACGGACTGAAAACAGCGGGAAAGCAAATGCGTACAGTATGGGATATTCCTAATAATAAGCAAAGCGACGAAAGCAAGTATGGGAAACACCCAACACAAAAGCCGCTAAGAATACTTGACCGAATGATTCGTTTAAGTAGCAAAAAGGACGATTTAGTAATGACACCTTTTAGCGGTTCCGGGAGTGAGTGTGTAGCTGCAAAACTTGCGGAAAGAAACTATTTGGGGTTTGAATTAGATAAGGAATACTATGATATGTCCGTTGTTCGCTTATCTAATACGGAACTATCGAGGCAAATGTCTTTGATGGATATTCTTTAGCAATGGAGGGCGTACCAATGTCACAATTTCAGCCTGTTATCAAATGGAGCGGCAGTAAACGTAGTCAAGCTACGACTATTGCAAGTCATACCCCTCTGTTTAATCGGTATTACGAACCATTTGTTGGTGGTGGTTCAATAGCCTATGCCATTTCGCCCGATAAAGGTGTCTGCGGAGATATTTGCAAACCGCTTATCAACCTTTGGCGTTCTATACAATCTGATTATGAAAGTCTTTACGAGCAATATAAAATCCGTTGGGAACGTCTCCAAAATGAAGGCTATCTCGTATATTACGAAATCCGCGACAATTTCAATAAGAATCACGATTCAAATGATTTGTTTTTCCTATCAAGAACTTGCGTCAATGGGCTTATTCGGTTTAACAAAAACGGTGATTTTAATAATTCACTTCACCATACACGCAAAGGTATTGAGCCTGAAAGACTGAAATCTGTTTTGTCTGATTGGTCAGAGCGCTTGCAAGGAATTGAGTTTTTTAGCGGCGATTATTGGGAGACTACTCAGGACGTAAAATCCGGTGACTTTGTGTATCTTGACCCTCCATACTTCAACACCAAAGGTCGTTACTTCGGAACAATAGACTTTGAGAGATTTATTGATTATCTCGATTCTCTAAATAGTAAAGGGGTTAAGTATGCCCTATCGTTTGATGGTATGCGTGGTGACACCGATTATTCTGTGGAATTGCCGACAAAACTATATAAGCAGCATCTGATGGTTCCATCTGGAAATTCGAGTTTCAAAAAGGTTATGGATAAAAAATGTGAAGCCGTGTACGAATCGCTGTATCTTAACTATTGATGGGGGAACTTGCTTTGAAAAAACACTTTCGCGTACACGGTGATAATATTGTTGAGTGTGAGCGCGTTATTAGCTACATAACACGAAACGCAGTCGTACATTCATTCAGTAAAACGCTTTCATCACTTGCCTGTCTGACTGTCGATTTGGATTTTGAGTATGCCGGAACTCGGAATACTTGGTCGATTGAGATGTTCCCCGGATTTTCCAAAGACAACCGTAGCCAACGCTGGCAAAGCAATATCTTTGATGCACTTAAAGCTAACGGCAGTTTCTTAGATGAAACGCCTGATGTAGTGGTGACTAATGTAGATAACGGCAAGGAAACGGTGTTGTTTGCTATTGAGTTTTGCAGTGCGTTACAGGCGGGAAATCAAGCTTGGCAAAGAAGCGGACGAGCGTACTCAATCGGGCGTACAACTTGTCCGTATATTTACATTGTAGATTTTGTTAAGTATGAGCTTGACAGCGAAACGCGAGAGCGCAAGGCTCTCCGCTTTCCAAATCCCGCAGTACCATTCAGCTACATTTCGTTTTCAAAACAGACGGGCGGCTTTGTCGCACAGGCATATGTTCAAGCCGAGGAATTTAGGATTACTGATAAAGTGTTTGAATCGTTCGATAGCGAATGGTTCTCCGAACAGCTTGTTTGCGATTTCATTTTTGAGAAAATGCTTGGCGTATCTACTGCACAAACCGAGTTGAAAATATTGGAAAACAACTTCAGCGTGGTAACATTTTTGGCTTCGCGCGGGAGTGGAGCGAATAGCTTTACTGTTGATGACTGGCAAGCAATTTTCGATACTGATGCTGACATCTTGGAATATTCCAAAGACAAAACCGACGGTTTCAACTTTGCTAAAAAGGTTTCGCAAAAATCTCAAACGGAGGCCGGCAAAATAGGAGAGTTCTCATCGTTGATTCGGGATTTAAGTGTTGGTGTAGCATCAAAGGACTTACCGTTCGGACTTCTGCCAACAGATAAGATTTCTGCCTTTGTTGGCAAGTTAAAAGAGATTTATCCGGCGATTGCGTCGGAGTTTGATGTACTCAACTCAATCTCCGAGGACTGCCTTGTTTGTATGATTAAAGGGTTTAAGCCTCGCGGCGATGACAACCGACCTGATAGAGGTATATTGCCGCTTGTGGCTATGCTGACTTCGGAAAAAGTATATGTCCTTTCATATATCTATGGGCCGCTAATCGAAAGAAATTATCGGTTGCTTCTCTCTGACCCGATTCGCCTTTCGGAGATTAGCGGTTTTTGGCGAGCCTTCCTATCATTAAGTGACTTTCTTCTCTTGGACTCGCCGCTGCTGAATACATCGGAGACTATCAACAAATTTATTGACAACCGCGATGTCAAGCAAAGATATATTACGCAAGGTCAGACTGGCGAATTTGTGATACCATCTATATCTAATATTCCTATCGCGTATCACGAAGATGACGTTGATACGGTCTTGCACTATATGTTTTCGTATCTGCTCGACAATACATTTGAGGGAATGTGCAATCCTCCCGGCGGCGATTGGAGCGGTCTGTCAGTGCGGTTGAACGATTGCGAATACCGTTGGTTGTCACTACCTCGCGTGAGTAACGCGAGTAAACGTCCCGACCACGTTGCGGAGCTATTTATTCTTGACAGTAAACCTATTTTGTTTGTCGTTGAATCAAAAGAGCGCGGTAACGATTTGGAAACCGACATAGGTGTTAGGCTTAAAGGCTATCTCCATTGGCTTATGAACTTTTCTCCGAGCGTGAGTAAATCCGCCGGCGGTGAATGGGAAGATACTGACGAAAACATAGATGTAGAAAGTTTCGAGTTTATCTCTGCCGGAGCGTTTATAAACGATAGCAGATATGACAATCAGCGAATATTGAAGAACAGCAAATGCGATTTACTGTTCTTGTTTACACCCGATGAAACAAATGGATTTTGGAAAATAGAGATATTGGCAAACGTCGAATCGCAAGAAGCTGATAAGATAAAGCGGATTTTGTTAGAGCAACTTGCGTGCGAAGATGACGGAATTTTTATTACCGTGTCCACGCAATTAGATAATTAGGTATTTGACAGGGAGTAATCGTTATATGGAAATGCCAAATGATGTAGTACAAGAGCAGCAAACAGCGAGCGCACCTAAGTTGTTTGTGAACAATATCACATTCAACGATGGAAAAACCATTTCACTCGACCACAATAGCATTGTGGTGTTTACTGGTGCCAACAATTGCGGTAAAAGCCAAGTGTTAAAAGATATAGAACGTTTAGTTGCGAATCCTCAACTTTCAGCTGCGATTGCAACGAGCGTCGAGAGCGAACTGATTGGAACATTGCCTGATGACTTCATAAAAAGTCATTTATCATATGACAATGGGAATTATTGGTTTGGCGGAAATGGTTCTGACTTAACGGGGTGGCAGCGCAATTGGACGGGTAAGAATATGAGTGTATTGTACCAGCTGTTTCTTAATAGATTGGGTACAGAAGAGCGATTGACAGTTTCAAAATCAAAGCCTCTTTTTAATGCTTCAAATCACGGCAGAATTGATTCTCTTAATATGCTATATAAGAAAAATAAAATAGAAGATGAAGTTTCAAAACTTTTTGAAGATGCGTTTGGCACCAAACTTGTTGTTCACAGGCGAGACGGTCAGAACGTATCACTTCGAGTTGGGGAAAGACCCGATTGGGTTGAAGAAGGCAGGGATGGTGAGGGTAGTTACTATAATGGTGTTGATGTGTTGCCAAAACTTGACGACCAAGGAGACGGTATGCGGAGTTTTGCAAGCATATTATTAGATACCTTTGCCTCTGATTATTGCATAACGCTCATCGACGAACCCGAAGCATTTTTACACCCTCCACAAGCGCGATTGCTTGGGAAAATGTTAGCGAAAAATGATGTTGGCGAACGCCAATTGTTTATTTCTACCCATAGCGAGGACTTTCTTCAAGGGTTGCTTGACGCAGACAATAAAAACGTAAAGATAATCCGTATTAATCGTATAGATGATATTAACCATATGAGTGTCCTTGAAAATGCAAAAATAGAGGAACTGTGGAGTAGTCCATTGCTCAGATATTCCAATATACTAAGCGGACTGTTTCATAGCAAGGTCGTTGTTTGTGAAAGTGATTACGACTGTCTGTTTTATCAAGCAATTTTAGATGCCTCATATGAAAGCAAAGGGGAAATAGCACCTGATATTCACTTTACTCATTGCGGCGGCAAACAACGCCTTGAAACCGTAATAAAGGCATTGATTGCTGTTAAAGTGCCTGTTGTTGCTATTGCGGATATTGATGTTTTGAATGACGAAACTATCCTGCGTAAAACAACGGACTCGTTTGGAATAGTGTGGGATAACATCTCGGCACATCACAAAAAGATAATAGAGTACGCCCAATCACAGAGACATCAATTATCTGAAGCCGATGTCAAACGTGATTTAACTGCGCTTGTCAATGAAATGCAAAATACCAATACATCATCATTAAGCAAGGCAACAGCCGAAAAAGTATCTGCAATTTTGAAACAGTCAACAGCGTGGACAAAAATAAAGGAAACAGGTAATTCCTTTTTTAAGGGAAATGCTGATGCCTATAATGCTCTATCTCAAATTGTTTCTATTCTTCACTTTAGTGGTTTGTTCGTAGTACCTGTTGGAGAAATTGAAAGCTTTTATGCAAAAGTTGGCGGTCACGGTTCACATTGGTGGGAAAAATTAGTTGAATCAAAAGTGAACTTTGCAACTGATAACGATTTACAAGAAGCACGAGAGTTTGTACAATCAATAGCAGAGTATCGTCCAATGTAATGTATCTTGCGGGTGAGGTGCTATCCCTCTCCCCGCAAGTTCCTCTGTTAAATATCTACCTCCCAACTTTTCGTTTTCCCCCTCTCCCTCGGCTCAACCACGCGCATAACGTCCTCGGCGTAACGGCGAATCGTCTCCGCGCTTTTCACCTCGTCTTTCAAGGCGCGATAGTCAACATACATCGCCTGTTTCTCGGCTATTTTCGCGGCGCGTTCGTCCTGCCACAGCTTAATCGGCGGCAGCTTTTTCGGGTCGTAACGCGACTGCAACACGCCCTTGAGATACTTCTCGGCGGAGCGGAACAGCATCATCTCTGTGCGATACGATTCATAGAAATCCTGCGCCGCCGTGTGCGCCTTATCCGCTTTCGATTTTGCTAAAAAGCCCGTCGCCTTTTTAGCGGTTTTGTACTCGGCATATAGTTTATCGTACTGCGCCGCAATCTTGCGATGCTGCTTGAAAATTCCGCTCTGCTGCAAGTGTTCGTCAAGCGTTTTTATCCGACGCTCAATTGGTTTCAGCTTATCGTTCATCGCCATTTGCTCTCCGTACAAATCGCCCACCGCGTCCGCGAGTTCGGCGAGGTCTGAAATCTTGTGTTCGGTGATGAAGTTCAGCGTCTTTGCGGCGAGTTGCAAATTGCGGATTTTTGCGGACAGACTATCGCTTTTGCCGCTTGCCAAAATCTCTTGTAACGTATCATACAACAACGTCGGAGTGCTTGCCTTTTCCTCTTTCAGCCAGCCTTGGAGTTTGGAAATACGCGCCTTGACTTGCCGCAACTGCTGATTGAAATTCTCAATGCCGCGATTGTAATTGCCTTTGTCCGTGCGTATACCTTTGCGCTCCATTTGACTTGCGGCAACGCCCAAATGGATAGTCGGCAATTCCTCTTTGCCCTGCCGCTTATATGAGCGGTGGTCGAGAGCGTTTTCGTCGGTCAGCACACCCGCCAATCGCAATGCGCCGTTGGCATACGCCGCCCACGAACGACGCCAATACTCGGCATTGGCGCGGTCGTTCCAGTCAACACTCTTGACCGTCTTGCATTTGTACGTCCGCTTAATTGGGTCGTAAATCTTGTTTCCGTTATCATCAAGCGTGTAAACCTTTCGCTGTTTCACGCCCCACGAACCGTCCTCGTTGAGAGGTCGCATTGTCAGCATAATATGCGCGTGAGGGTTGCCGTCGCCTTTGTCGTGAACGCAAACGTCCGCGCACATTCCCGCCGATACGAAAACCTCTTGTGCAAACCTGCGGGCAAGAGAAATGTTTTGCTCGTGCGTCAACTCGCGGGGAAGTGCAACCTCAATCTCTCGCGCAACTTGCGCGTTATCCGCTTTCTCGGCTCGTTCAACGGCGTTCCAAAGAATGGCGCGGTCGGCGTACTCTGCGGGAGCTTTTTGCGGCAGCAGCACCTCGCAATGCACAATTCCCATTTTGCGCGTGTAGTCGTGCGTTTCGCCCGTCCGCTCATCGCGCAACACGCTCCAGGAGCGATACGCCGCCTTTGCTACGGAACACGCACCTTTCGCTCGGCTGAAAACCGTTATATTGCAATGGTAAATCGCCATACGTCACCTCCGTTCTTTTGTGCCGACAGGCACAAAACGCCCCCGGCAGGGCGCAACCTACCACTTGTGGTAGATAGGTGCGCAGTTCTACGAACTGTCCTACGCAAGTTTCGGCGTGTTATTGCTTGCTTTCTCGGCGTTCGCAACACTCGGCGCGGGAACGGTTCGCGGCGTTTCAGACGTTTCCTCGGCGGGTTCTTGCGGCTTTAGCGGGAGCATTTGCGCGAGAATACGCTGTGAAAACGGTGTGAGCAGCGTATTTTTGATGAACTCTTGAAATTGCGCCTTGTCGAGTTTGACGGTTTCGGGCATAACGCTCTCGATAAAGCCGCCGCGCTCACATAGGCGGTTCGTGCGCTTTCTTCGCTCATCCTCGCGCTGTTCGGCTTCGAGTTTCTTTTTATAGGCTTCAAGCTCTTGGATTTGCTTGTCCGTCTCCGCGATTTTCTCAATTTTGGTTTTCCGTGCCATAGTGGTGTCCTCCATATAATTTTGATTTTGGGTGCAAAAAAGCGGCTCACGATAATTCGTGAACCGCCCATTGCGATTATTGATTATACTGTTACTGTCGCCATTGCCGCCTGTTCGCGTTTACGGGCGACGTATCGGCGTTGCGCGTCGCGGCACCGCTCCCGTTTCAACCGCGCCGTTTGCTCGGCTACGATTTGCTCCGGCGTAAATTCCGGCTCCGGCGCGTCAAACTTGCCGATGTAATTTAGATACACGTCAACCTTTTGGACGCGCTCTCCGCTTGATTTGTCGGCTTCGTGAACGACGATTTTCTCAATAAATTTTGCTATCATCGGCGCGGTCAATTCCGAAAAATCGGTGTACCGTTTCACGATTTCGATGAATTTATCGGTGCGGTCGGTGTCGGCGTTGAAAGCGTTGAGTTCCGATTGCAACTGTGCAATCTGCTCCAATTCAGCCTGTTCCTGCTCGTATTCCTCGGACAGCGCGGCGAATCGTTTATCGCTCAATTTCCCGCCGACATTATCTTCGTAAATGAGCTTTATCAGCTTATCGAGTTCCGCGATGCGCTTGTTGCCCTGTGAGATTTTCTGCTTGTGTGTTTTAACGGTTTCCTCTTGTCTGATTGCCGACGTTTCGCGCAGCTTGGCGACAAACTCAGCCTCGTTCGTTTTGACCGCTCCGCTTGCCGCTTTTATCGCCGCGAGAGCCGCTTCGCGCAATAGAACCGTTCTGATTTGGTGTTGTGTGCATTGTCTGTCAAACCGCCGCCCTGTGAGCGAGTAGGTTGAACAAGCGTACACATCGCGCGATGAACGTGTGCAGGTGTAGCCTTTTTCGTTCACATACGTTTTCGGGTACGGCTGTCGGTGATTGTAAAGTTTAGCTCCGCAGTCAGCGCAAAACACCAAGCCCGTGAGTGGGTTCGCCTCGCCGAGCGTGTCCGTGCGCCGAACGGTCTTGCGGCATTTCTGCGCGGTTTCCCATATCTCGCGGCTCACGATAGCGGGGTGCGTGTTCTCGAAAACAGCCCAGTCCTCTTTCTTCGTAAACTTCGGCTTCTTGTCCTTGTAGCTGTCTTTGTAACTGCGAAAATTGACGGTATCGCCCATAATTCGGGCTTTTGGAGCATATGCGCTATCGTGTTGCCGCTCCAAGCGTAGGGGGTAGAATGGTCGTAGTAGTTCAAGTCTACGATACCGTGCGTATAGAGATAGTACGATGGTCGCTCGATTTTTTCTTCCGCGAGTATTCGGGCGATTACGACCGGACCCTTACCCTCAATTGTGAGGTCGAAAATGCGGCAGACAATGGCGGCACTTTCGCTGTCGATTATCCATTTATTCTTGTCGGCGGGGTCGAGCTTGTAACCGTAAATCGGAGAAAATGTCAGCCGCTTTCCGTCCATTCCACGCGACTTGAACACCGATTTCACCTTGCGGCTTGCGTCGCGCAGATACCATTCGCTCATAATATTTAGGAACGGCGCGAACTCGCTGCTCTCGCGGTTTTGGCTGTCGATATTGTTTGCCATCGCGATAAACCGAACGCCTTTTTCGCGGAAGAAAACCTCCGTGTAAAAGCCTGTTTGCAGATAATCCCTACCTGCCCTCGACATATCTTTGCATATTACGAGAGCCACATTTCCGGCTTCGATTTCGGCAATCATATCCTGCCAACCGGGTCTTTGGAAGTTACCCCCGGTGTAGCCGTCATCAGAGAAATGCCGGGTATTCGTGAAACCGTTTTTCGCGGCGTAATCCTCCAACATTTCTTTCTGATTTTTGATAGATGTACTGTCTCCAAGCTGCTCGTCATCACGGGAGAGCCGAGAGTACAACGCTGTGATTTTTGACTGCATAGTATTTCCTTCTTTCTGGCAGTCAGCGGTTGCGGCACACGGAACGTCAGGCATTATTTCTCACCTCACGTTCCATCAGTCTGAGGATTTTGTCCTCGTAGGTTTCTTTTGCGGTTTCGCTGAAATAGACTGACACCTCTATGGTGGTGGAGCCAATCCGTTTCCGCAATTTATGCGGCTCTGCTTTGACGATTAAGGTTTCCGATTCGTCACGCCTCGCAGCCGCGCTGATTTCAGCACCTTGCATACGATTAGCTCCTTATTGAATTTTAGTTTTTGTTAGGTTATAATGCTGATAGTTAGTTGTAGACGAGTTCGGAGAGGATTATCTCGTGCGCGATTTCGCGGTTGCCGATTGTGGCTAATCGGTTCCGCGCCGCCTCGTCAATTTCGCGCAGCAAGGGGAACAGCTTGCCCGCCAGCAACAGCTTGTTGTAGAGTATCGAGCGGTGTTCTTTCAAGTACGCTTTGTGAAGTACGGCATAGCGTCCGAGGGGCTTGTCCTTTTCCTCTGCGGGTATCGGGGTTAACGCCAAGTCGGGCAACAGGTAATCGCCGACTTGCGTGTAGGTAATCTCGTTTGGCATAAAAACTCCTTTCGTGTTTGTGATTTCGTGGGACGTAGCGGTGTCTGTCATCTGTGCCGCAAATGGCTGACGCGCCTATATTGTAGTAGTCGTATCATTACTACCCTTTATATTATACGTCCCAGAACGTCAGAGCCAACTCCACCTACGGCACCAATCGCATGAGCGCCTACAAAATCATCGAGAACACGCTGAATCTCAAGGACGTGCGTGTATATGACACTGTAACCGATGAAAACGGGAGCGACCACTCTGTCCTTAACCGCAGGGAGACCGCTATGGCGCAGTTGAAGCAGGAGACGGTAAAGGAGGCGTTCAAGGATTGGATCTTCCGTGACCCCGAAAGGCGTGAGGAACTCGTCAGCAAGTACAATCTGCTGTTCAACTCGACACGCCCAAGGGAATATGACGGAAGCCATATCTCCTTCCCCGGCATGAGCCCTGAGATAGAGCTCAGAGAACATCAGAGCAACGCAATCGCCCATATCTTATATGGGGGCAATACCTTACTCGCGCACGAGGTGGGAGCCGGAAAGACCTACGAAATGGCCGCCGCCGCTATGGAGAGTAAGAGATTGGGGCTTTGTAATAAAAGCCTTTTCGTTGTTCCCAATCATCTCACCGAGCAGATGGCGTCGGAGTTTTTGAGGCTGTACCCTGCCGCTAATATTCTCGTCGCCACTAAAAAGGACTTCGAGACGGCGAATCGGAAGAAGTTCTGCGCGCGAGTGGCCACGGGAGACTATGACGCCGTTATAATCGGGCACTCGCAGTTTGAGAGGATACCGGTATCGGCCAAACGGCAGGAGGAGTTCATACAAAAGCAGATATGGGACATCGCGGATGCAATAGAGGACTTTGAGGCGCAGGGAGGCTCGCGATTTACCACAAAGCAGATGGAAAAGACAAAAAAAAGCCTTGAGGCGAAGCTCGAAAAATTAACCTCTCAGGAGCGAAAGGACGACGTTGTAACCTTCGAGGAATTGGGAGTTGACAGGCTTTTCGCGGACGAAAGCCAAAACTTCAAGAACCTCTTTCTGTACACAAAGATGCGTAATATAGCGGGAATACCGCAGACGGACTCGCAGAAATCCTCAGATATGTTCATGAAGTGCCGCTACATGGACAAGCTGACCGGAGGCAAGGGCGTCATATTCGCAACGGGAACGCCAATATCCAACTCCATGACGGAGTTATATACGATAATGCGGTATCTCCGGTACGACAGGCTCACGGATATGTCGTTACAGCACTTCGATGCTTGGGCAAGCACGTTTGGGGAGACTTCGACCGGTATTGAGCTCGCTCCCGAAGGAAGCGGGTATCGCGCTCGCACCCGCTTCTCGAAATTCTACAATCTGCCGGAGTTAATGAACGTTTTCAAAGACGTTGCCGACATAAAGACAGCCGACACTTTGAACCTCCCACGGCCCGAAGCGGAGTTCCACAATATCTCCGTAAAGCCCACCGAGGTACAGCAGGCTCTTGTCAAGGAGTTATCCGACAGGGCGGCGGCTGTCAGCGCCAAAGCGGTCGAGCCGAACGTGGACAACATGCTCTTGATTACCACCGATGGCAGAAAAATAGGGCTTGACCAGCGGCTTATGAATTCGTCATATCCCGACGAACCACAGAGCAAGGTCAACGCATGTATGGAGAACATCCACAGGATATGGGAGGAAACGCGGGGCGAAAGGAGCACACAGCTCGTGTTTTGCGACTTCTCCACTCCGGGCAAGGACAAGTTCAACGTCTACGACGACATACGCCATAAGCTGCTTCAAAAGGGTATACCGGAGGGTGAAATCGCCTACATCCATGACGCCGACAACGAGCAGAAGAAAAAAGAGTTGTTCGCCAAGGTGCGAAAGGGGAGCATTCGTATACTCATGGGCTCAACGCAGAAAATGGGTTCGGGGACGAACGTGCAGGATAAGCTCATAGCGCTCCACGACCTGGATTGTCCGTGGAGGCCGAGTGATTTGGAGCAGAGAGCGGGAAGAATCATCCGGCAGGGGAACGAGAACAAACTGGTTCACGTTTACCGTTACGTCACGGAGGGTACTTTCGACTCGTATCTCTATCAGGCCTTGGAGAACAAGCAGAAATTCATATCCCAGATAATGACCTCGAAAAGCCCAATGCGGAGCTGTGAGGACATCGACGAGTCCGTCCTCTCCTATGCAGAAGTAAAGGCGCTCGCGGCGGGTAATCCTGAGATACGGGAGAAGATGGCGCTTGATGTGGAGGTGGCGAAGCTTAAAATGGCCAAATCGAGCCACCAGAACAACATCTACACCTTGCAGGACAAGCTGAACAAGCACTATCCGACTTCAATAAAGCTCGTCGAAAGCTCTATTGAGAGATTGCAACAGGACGAAAAGCTCGCCGCAAAGACCAAAGGGGAGGAGTTTCCGGGCATGGAGATAATGGGCAAGCGCTACTTCAAGCGGGATACAGCCGCCGAAGCGTTACACAAGCTGTGCAAGGGCATTGCCTCGTTCATTCCGACTGACCTCGGCGAGTACAGAGGCTTTGAGATGAGCGTCAGGCTCTCGGATATATACAAGATGCCGGAGGTAACGTTGAAAGGAACCTTCAGCCACTCGGTAAGTTTAGGCGACAGCCCCTCCGGTAATATAACCCGCCTCAACAACGCGCTTGACAAGATACCTGAGCGTATCGCAACACAACAGGAGAGAATCGAATCACTGCGCAAACAGGTGAAGGACGCGCAGGAGGAGGTGTTAAGGCCGTTTCAAAAGGAGGACGAGCTGAACGCGAAACTCACCCGCCTACGAGAACTCGATATTTCACTGAATATGGACGGGAAAATCAGGAGCGAAGAGCAGCCGGAGGCCGTAGCCGCCAAGAGCGTGCCGGACGAGAGGAATTACCTGATTGACAGCGCCAAGAGGAAACTCGGAGGAAACTCCTTTGTCATGGACGCGCAGAAGTGCAGGGTTTACAGCGGCGATGTTCTTGAAATCGGCGAAAAATACGCCGTGCAGAAAATATCCCACAGTCAGGGCATTATCCATAACCTGAATAACAACCCTGAGCTGTTGGCGATGATACGCACACATGAGAAAGACAACATCTGCGTTACCTACGACAACATCGGCAAATGCAGTGTTGCCCAAAAGGGAAACGGGCAGGAGCAAGAAGCTGTCAGCTATTGAGGATATTGAGAAAGGTGGAATTTTCAATGTGGAATAAGAATGACGGACAGCCAATAAAAGAGCGCAAGGAGGGCGAGCGACATACCAATGAGACGCTCATGGCGGAGATATTCAAAATCGTGGAGGCCATGCCGGATTTTGAAAGAGCAAACGCTATTTTGGACTACGGGCTTGTTGAGCGCTCAGAGACAAGGGAGATTACAAATTACGGTTTTGACTTTTTGGCCTCGCCGCAGTTTGGCTCGTCCGAGGGGATATATCTCAACTGCTACATCAGTGGCGTATATGACGAGAAGGGAGCGGATGCGCAAAAATCCATGAGCCTATTCCGCAATCCCTTTCGCTTGGACGCAGCCACTTTCAAGACGCTCGGCACATCCCTTGAGGATATGAAGATTATGGGCGAACTCGGTGGAACCCTCCAATATGTGGCCAACAGGTATATAAACAAAAACATAGAGCTTTTTGAGCCGAATATCGCGCGCGAGGACATTCTGCTGTACGACGAGGCGCAAAAAGCAAAGGCTGAAGCACAGAGAGCCGCTGAACTCCTCGCGGGAGCAGCGCTCATTCCCCGCGGACTTGACGGCAATCTCCCTAACGCCGACCTGACGCCCGAACAAGAAGCGGTAATGTCCTCCGTAGACAAGGCCAACGCCGAGGTACAGGATTTACGGAGTTCAGCGTCCGGCAAAGAAGCGTCTGCCTCTAACAGCGCGAACGCAACGGCTGTTGCCAAGCAAAAAATGGGACTCGGCACTGTCGTACTCAGTGCGCAGACAGGCAGGACGTACAGCGGAAGGATTGTCGGCATAACGGGGAGTCATCCCGACAAAATAGCCATACAGAGAATATCCGGCAACATGGCGATACTGCACAGGATTAAGGACATCGCCGCCGAAACAAACATCGCTGTCGGAGACGACGTATCCATAACCAAAGGGCGCGACGGCAAAAGTGCCGTTATGACAAGAGAGGAAATGACGAAGGCGAGGGAATCTCTCGAAAAAAACACTGAGGAGCGTGAATTATAATGGCGAGAAGCGAGGTCAGGACGGGCGACTATTCTTTTCAGGGCATGAATGACGGCAACAACTACAGGACGAAGGCGTTTGCCGTGTTTTGCCTCTGCATCATAGTTACGTTGCAGATAACGGCGCAGTTCATAGCGTATCAGTACGGGAACAACGCGGCTCTTGGTTGGCGAGTTGATATATACG
>BOCB01000014.1 GCA_026002695.1 Synergistales bacterium | reverse complement strand
CTATATTCCTGTGATATGTAACGCCGAGGCGCTTGCCGGCCTCCACGTAAGCGAACGTGGTGAGGAAGGGGTCGGCGTGTCCGTCTCGCGCGTGATAGGTGAGCCCCACCGCGTCGCTCGCGTCGAGCGCCGGGCATATCTCCCTCGCCTCAGCGAGGGATACAACCCTCGTTTTGACGCCGAGGCTGTTCTGTAAGGCCATGCCCTTTTTGAGGTTCTCGAACTCCTTCTCGCTGTACGCTACGAGGAGGTAGCCGCCCTGATTCAATCCGGTAGGGAAGCCGAGCTCCTCGTCGAGCCGCTCGAAGATGTCAAGGGCGGCGAGCCCCATCTTGCAGTTCATTTCCGTGCCCCACTGAGCCCTTATTCCCGCGCCGCACCTGCCGGTCGAGCCGGAGCAGACCGTCCCTTTTTCGAGGACTACGACGTTCTTCCTGCCGAACTTGGCGAGGTTGTAAGCGGTTGCCGCGCCGATGATGCCGCCTCCGATGATGACAACGTCAGCTTTGTTTTTCCACTCCATGATTATTCCTCCCCTCCTGTCGCGAGAAGACCGATCTTGACAGGTTTGACGGGCGGGCGGACAGTCCCCGGCTCTACTTCATCCAAAGGTATGCCTGCCCTGCGGGATATTTCGCGGATAACGATGTCCGAGCAGCCTCTCCCCTGACACGGCCCCATACCGACGCGCAGTGCGCGCTTTATCTCGTTTACGGTGTCGTAGCCGCGGTCTATCCACTCGCGTATCTCGCCGAGCGTTATCTCCTCGCAGCGGCAGACGATGACGTTATTCTCCTTCTCGTCACAGGGAACCCTTATGGCGCGAATGTCGTTCACGAGGGATTTCGGCGCGGATACGTGCAGTACGATGGTGCTGTCCTTCTTAGGCTCGGTTACGGCCTCGACGGCGCCCTTCGCCACGACCTCGCCCGTTCTGTCCAAGCACTCGACGGAGTCTCCCTTCTCCGGTACCGGCAGAAGCTCATACGGGAGCTTGAAGAGAGCCTTGTCCGCGCTGAATGTGAGGTCTATAACGAAACAGGCCAAGCCCGGACAGACCGCGACGCAGAGGCCGCAGCCCGTACACTTGGCGTAGTCTATCTCGGGTCTGTCGTTTATGTCGGCAAAGGTCTTTATCGCGCCGGTCGGGCAGCTCGTGTTACAGGGGTTACAGGGTATCCTCTGCGGACACTCGACAACCACCAGACCGCCCTTTTTGCCCCCCCACAGATCCTTGGGCGGGAGGACGGCGCCCGGGCGCTCGTCGGTCAATACGCCGCTGTTGAAAAGTTTCTCCTTATCGCAGCTCATGGTTATTTGTCCTCCCATCTGTCACGAAGAACTTTATTCACACCGGCGCGTATCTTCTCGCCAACCTCACCGGCGCGGAGGTGATCGAGGCGCTTCCAGTATTCGTCGAAGCGCTCCGTCTTAACGGGCAGCCCTATGCTCTTCGCGGCGCAAAGACCGGCTATGCGTCCCTCGACCATGGCCGCGCTCGCTTCTTCTATGCCGCTGCTGTCGCCGGCCGTCCAGAAGTCGGGGTTCGACGTGCGCATGGTGCGGTCGCGCAGCGCCACGTAACCGCAGAGCTGCGGCACGTACCTCATCTCGCAGTAAGCCTGTGAAAGAAGCTCAGTTGTGGGAGTGAGCCCGACGGCGAGGCAGATTATATCGCAATCGATCTTCTCCTCGCTGCCTGTGGGCTGGAATTTATCGTCGAGTTCCTGTATGACGGCGCCTTCCACGAACTCGCCGCCGAGAGCCTCTTTTATGGAGTGCTGCAATTTTATCGGGACGCCGAGCCTGCGAACCTTGGCGGCGTGTACCCAGTAACCGCCCACCCTGGGCAGGGCCTCAACGATGGCCGCGACCTTCACTCCGGCCTGAATGAGCTGATAGCTCACGATGAGGCCGATGTTGCCCGCGCCTATCATCAGCACGCGATTGCCCGGCTTGACGCCGTAGACGTTCATCAATGTCTGGACGGCGCCCGCGCCGTATACTCCGGGAAGGTAGTTGTTGGGGAATGGGATGAGGCGCTCCTGCGCGCCCGTCGCGACGACTGCTTTCTGCGCCTTGATGCGGAAGTAGGATTCCTCGCCCGTCATCGCGGTGAAAGTCTTGTCTTCTATATAGTAGCCTGTAACGGTCGTGCTGGTGAGGATGTCTATCTTGGCCTTGTTCGCGTCGAGCTCCGCCTTCAATATATCGGCGATCTTGTAGCCCCTCGTGCCCGCGTACTCGTCTTTGCTTCCGAAGAACTTGTGGGTTTGCTTTATGAGCTGGCCGCCTATCTGGAGGTCGCTCTCGATTATCGTTACCTTCGCCCCGGAGGACGCCGCCTCCGCCGCTGCCGACAGTCCGGCCGCTCCCCCGCCTATGACAAGTATATCAGTGTTCAGCTCTTTCATTGTCCGCGCCTCGCTTCGGTGGGAATGGCTATCTTGCCCTTGCCGCGCTGGGTCTCGACTTTCATTCCGGCCTTGAGAGGAGTGATGCATGTCCTCACGTTCGGAACGCCGTCTACGACCATAAAACAGCTGCTGCATTTGCCTATGGCGCAGAAGAAACCCCTCGGCTGTCTCAGTTCCGGAGTAACCCTGTAAATTTTCACGCCGTTCGCGTGCAGAGCCATAGCAATCGGCTCGCCCTCGTAACCCTCCATCGATCCGCCGTCGAACAGGAACTCGACCTTTTTTTTGTGCTGAAACGTAAGTACAGGATGTTTCTTGATGAGATCCATCGCAAAAATACCCCCATTTCGTCAAGATTGCTTCCTTCAACAAGAGCCGACATGCTTATCGGCGCAATGCCCTCCCACTTTTTGCGGTCAATTATCAAAATGCGCGCTATTAATATGCTTCGGACTTCAAGTAAGAGAATCCGAACGATAATCAAATGAAACAAAAGTAAATAGGCATAAACTCTTTAAAATCTAAATGGCTGAATTTAATTTTAGGTTCTCATTGTACCTTGTCAATACGTAAAATCCGCAAATGCGTCGAAAGTTACGACTTGAGGTTTCGGCCTTTCTTCACATCGTCCGTATCTTCCTGTCGTACACACGCTTCATCAGGAAAGCGGCGAGCAGCAGAGTGACGAACTCGGTTATCGGGAACGTCCACCATATTGAGTTCACGTCTCCGCTGAGCGAGAGGGACCAAGCTATCGGCAGAAGAAGCGCAAATTGTCTCGCTATCACAACGATGAGGCTCTCGGCGCCGCTGCCGAGGGCTTGGAATACGGAGAGCGACACTATGCAGAAGGCAGCGAAGAAGTAGTGCGTGCTTATTATCCGCAAAGCGGGGACGCCTATCGCGTACATATCGTCGCTCGCGTCGAAGAGCGCGAGCAGCGCCTCCGGGAATATCTCGAATATCGCGGTGCCGAGCAGCATGATTAGGACGGCGTACATAACGCTTAACTTCACTGTCTCGATTATGCGAGCCTTCTTCTTCGCGCCGTAGTTATAGGCCACGATCGGCACCATGCCGTTGTTGAGGCCGAATATCGGCATGAAGACGAAGCTTTGCAGCTTGAAGTAAACGCCGAAAATGGCGACTGCGGTCGGGGTGAAGGACATGAGCAAAAGGTTCAGCATGTAGGTCATCACCGAACCGAGCGAGCCCATAATTATTGAGGGCAGCCCGACAGCGTATATATTTTTTATTATGCGGATACTCGGACGGAAGCCCTTAGGCGACAGCTTTATTTCCGGGTTCTTCGTGACATTGAAGTATATGGCGGCTCCCACCGCCGCCGTCTGCCCTATTACCGTGGCGATGGCGGCTCCTTTGACGCCCATCGCCGGACAGCCGAGAAAACCGAAGATCATTATCGGGTCGAGTATTATATTTGTGAGCGCGCCCAAGATTTGAGAGAGCATGGAGTATATAGTCCTACCTGTCGATATGAGCAGACGCTCCGCCGTAACCTGATTGAAAACGGCGAACGAAAATACGCAGACTATTGACAGATAATCGCAGCCGAGATTGAGAATAGCTTCTATGTCGGTCTGACTGCGGAAGAACGCCTCGACCCCGACGAAACCGAAGACGCAAAATACTGCGCTGCTGACCCACGACAAAAATATCCCGTTCAGCGCGGCTTTGTTCACATGGTCGTAGTTTTTTTCTCCAAGGCTTCTCGAAAGAAAGGAATTTATGCCGACGCCGGTGCCCGTCGCAACGCCGATCATCAGCATCTGTATCGGAAAAGCGAGTGAAACGGCGGTGAGCGCGTCCTCCCCCAAGTGCGCCACAAAGATGCTGTCCACTATATTGTAAAGCGACTGCACCAGCATGGACACAATAATGGGAACTGAGACTGACAGCAATAATTTATTAACGGGCATGACGCCCATCTTATTTTCAGTGAACGCCGCGCCCGCTTTTTTCATCATATTTTACGCGAAGCCTGTTACTTTGACGCCGGCTTGCGCTGGTACCACTCCACCAATATCGCGCTCGCTATAAATATCGAACTGTACGTGCCAACCACTATCCCAACGAGGAAAGCAAACGCGAGGTTCGATATTACCTCGCCTCCGAGCAGGAACATCGCGATTACCGGCAGCAGAGTGGTAAGCGACGTGTTTATCGTGCGGGAGAGAGTTTGGTTTATGGAGTCGTTTATCAGCACATCGACGCCCTTCGAGCGAAGCTGGCTCCAGTTCTCCCTCACGCGGTCCAAGACGACTATCGAGTCGTTGAGGGAGTAGCCGATTATGGTCAGCACCGCCGCTATGAACGATGTGGATATTTCGCGTCCGGTGAGGCTGTAGACGCCGAGCATTATTATTGAATCGTGGGCAAGCGCGGTAACAGTGGCTACACCGAAGCGGAAGCTGAACCGGAAGCCCATATAGATAAGTATCCCGACGATGGCGAACAAAACGGCCTGAAGCGCCTGAACGCGAAGCTCCTGCCCGACTACGGGGCCGACTGTGTCTACCTGCTGAATTTTAGCGTCCCCGAACTTAGCGCGCAGTGTTTCGAGTATCTGCTTGCGCGTGTCCTCGCTCGCGTCCTGATAGCGTATCAGGATATTCTTGTCGTCGTAAGCCTGTATAGTGGCCTGTCCCTGCCCCGCGTCAGAGAGAGCTGTTCTTATCTCCCCCACGTTCACGGTCTCGGGAAACTCCACCTGCATGGAGACGCCGCCCGTGAAGTCAACGCTGAAATTGACGCCCTTAGTCCCCAGCAATACCAAGCTGGCAAGCGCGAGCAGCAGGCTCAGCCCCAACGCCAGAAGGCGGTATTTCATAAAATTTACGCGGTATTTGTTATTGCCGAAAATAGCCATGTCCCATATCCCTCCGCCGAACGCCCGTTAGAGGGCTATGTTCCCGCGCTTGCGCAGCATTATTTGCAGGAGCGCGCGAGTAACCACAAGATTGCCGAACATCGCCGAGAGAACGCCGAGGCTGAGCGTGACGGCAAAGCCGCGTATCGGGCCTGAGCCGAAGTAAAACAGGACGGCGGCCGCTATAAGAGTCGTAATGTTAGAGTCGAGTATGACGATGAGGGCTTTACGGAAGCCGGCGTCAAGCGCGCTCATTATGTTCTTGCCCGCCCGGAATTCTTCCTTCATGCGCTCATATATGAGTATGTTGCCGTCAACCGCCATGCCTATCGTGAGTATGATACCTCCGATACCGGGCAGCGTCAGCGTCGTGCGCAGCAATATCATTACCGCGAGCAGAAGCAGCATCGCCGTTGCCAGCGCTATGTCCGCAGCTATGCCGAGCCATCCGTAGTAGATGAGCATGAAGACCACGACGAGCGCGCCTCCGATGAGGCCCGACCGAACGCCTGAGCGAATGGAATCCTCGCCGAGCGTCGGCCCTACGGAGCGGTTCTCGAGCACCTCGACAGCCACAGGCAAAGCTCCGGCGCGAAGCATGATCGCCAGTCTTACCGCGCTGTCCATCGAGAAATTGCCTGATATGAGCGCTTCGCCGCCGCCTATGCGGGCATGCACCACCGGCGCGGATATTATCACTCCGTCGAGTACTATGGCTATCTGTTTGTCGATATTGGCCGCCGTCGCGTCCTCAAATTCCTTTGCCCCGTTCGGGTTGAAGCGAAGCGAAACGGCCGGTTTCTGGAGCTCGTCCGTCGTAACCTTAGCGTCCACCAAGTCCTTGCCGGAGACGTAGAGTTGTCCCAGCAGATATATATTATCGCTCTCATCCTTCGCCACAATTATCGATTTGTCGGTTTTGGCGCGCTCCTCCAACTTCGCGGTCTCGTCCCTCGCCTGAGCGTTTATCTTCTCGGCGTTGGCGACCGCTCTGTCATAGTCGGCGTCGCTGTCGTAGTTTTTCCTGTTGACCTCCGGAGCCATCGACGGACCGGCGCCCAGGACCTGACGGAATTCAAGAACCGCCGTGCGCCCTATGAGATCGAGTGCGGCGTCCGGATCCTCGACGCCGGGGAGATCCACGGCGACACGGTCGCTTCCCTCGCGCTGAATCTGCGGCTCCGCTATGCCGTATTGATCTATTCTGTTGCGCAGAACGGCTATAAGCCTCTCGATTGAGTCGTTGTCGAGCGGGGCGCTCTCCGTTCCCTTTGCCTTAAGCACTATGTGGGCGCCGCCTTTAAGGTCGAGTCCGAGTTTTATCCGCTCGCTTACCGGGAACACAACAAGAGCCGACGCTATTATTACGAGCGCTATGACGGCCAACCTCCACTTATCTCTCTTTATCATCGTTAATCAGCCTTTTTCTCCAGAGATACGCCGCCTGCCGCAGCACCCTCAGCCGCTGCGGCATTTTCCGTTCCCTCGGATTCGGCAGTCTCGCCACCCATCAGAGCGCGATTTTCGTCATCGCTCACGCCCTCGTTATCACCGGCATCGGGACGCCTCTTCTTCTTCCTGCGTTTTTGCTGAACCGCGTCGGGGGTATCCTTGCGAACTGAAATCGCGCTTTTGAGCAGCCTCACCTTAACGCCGTCCGCTATCTCTACGACATAGGAATCATCAAGTATGTCGCTCACCGTGCCGTAGAAACCTCCGATGCTGACTACCTTGTCGCCTCTGCTTATCGACGCGAGCATCTTTTCGTGCTGTTGCTGCTTCTTCTTCTGCGGACGATACATCATAAAGTAAAATATGAGCACGAATATGGCTATGGGGAATATCAGCCCGGTAATACCTCCCTGCGCCCCCGCCGCCGTGTCGCCAGCCCAAGCCGCAGACACGCACGAAAAGGCGGACACCCCTCCGACTAAACAAATCAAGCTGCGCAAAAACAATCCCTCCATGTATAGTAATCTTTTTATCGTTACCCTTTAGGCTCCTGACAATAAATCAGCTAATTCACAAAAACAAACGTGAACTATTGTAACATAATTACGCGAATCAAACACCCAAGAAGGCTAATTCATCAGGGCAGCGGCATTTATTTTCCAAACGGGCGACCAATGGTCGCCCCTACTTATGCGCTGTTACCTCTATCTCGACTAACGCGCCCAAGGGAAGCGCGGCCACCGCCA
Organism: Synergistales bacterium; assembly: GCA_026002695.1. Lineage (GTDB taxonomy): Bacteria > Synergistota > Synergistia > Synergistales > Synergistaceae > BOCB01. Next base: position 23,398 of record BOCB01000014.1, on the reverse strand, counting down.
CGCAAGAGCGCGCGGGAGGCTCGGACTTGAAAAATTGCCCGTATATCTCGTTCACCGCCTTGAAATTGCCCATGTCGGTCAGAAAAACCGTCGTCTTCACGACGTTCTCAGCCGATAAACCCTGAGACTCCAAAAGCGCCGATACATTCCTCACGGCCTGCGACGTCTGAGAAGCTATATCATCGCCGGAAAGCGAACCTACAGCCGGGTCGATACCCAGCTGCCCGGAGCAAAACAGAAGCTCTCCTGCCCACACAGCCTGGCTGTACGGCCCTATCGCCGCCGGAGCGCTTTTGACAGATACAATTTTCTTCATTATATATACCCCCCCAAATGTCACGCCCAAGGATTCTCGTCCTCGTTCACGCGTCTTTCTTCTATTATATTTATCGCCTGAACTCCTCTTTTGAGCTCTTTTTCGTCGGCGGTCAGCGCGTCAGCCGATATAACCCGCCTCGGAAAGGCGACTTCGATCCTGTCGCCCGCTTTTATCTCGGCACTCGGCTTTATCGCGCGGCCGTTCAGGCGCACGGCGCCGACCTCTACCATCTCCTGAGCTACAGTGCGCCTCTTGACTAAGCGAGAGAGTTTCAGAAATTTATCAATGCGCATAGAATGACGAACTGAAAATCGGCCTTCCGAAACGTCTCAATCCAAAAAGTCCTTAAGGCGTCTGCTTCTGCTCGGGTGGCGAAGTTTGCGGAGAGCTTTCGCCTCTATCTGCCGTATGCGCTCCCTCGTAACGTTGAAGCGTTTGCCGACATCCTCGAGCGTGTGAGCGTGACCGTCCTCAAGGCCAAAGCGCAGACGCAGCACCTCGCGTTCCCTGTCGCCGAGGTCATTGAGCAGTTCGTCGAGCTGTTCGCGCAGTATCATGCTTGCCGCGACGTCCTCAGGATTCGGCATCTCCTTGTCCTCCAAGAAGTCGCCGAGCTGGCTGTCCTCCTCCTCCCCTATAGGGGTTTCCAAGGAAACCGGCTCCTGAGCTATGCGCTGTATCTCCTCTACTCTCTCGGCGGAGACATCCATCTCAGCCGCTATCTCCTCGGTCGTAGGTTCGCGCCCAAGGCGCTGGACGAGCTGGCGCGAGACCCGTATTAGTTTGTTAATGGTCTCGACCATGTGTACCGGTATGCGTATAGTCCTCGCCTGGTCGGCTATGGCTCTCGTTATTGCCTGCCTTATCCACCACGTTGCGTAAGTGCTGAACTTGAAGCCCTTCTGATAGTCGAACTTCTCGACAGCGCGAATGAGCCCGAGATTCCCCTCCTGTATAAGGTCAAGGAAGAGCATCCCGCGCCCTATGTACTTTTTCGCTATACTGACGACGAGGCGCAGATTCGCGTCGACGAGGTGCTTCTTGGACTCCCTGTCCCCGGCCTCGACGCCCTTGGCGAGTACCACTTCCTCTTCGGCAGTCAGAAGAGATATTTTGCCTATCTCGCGCAGATACATGCGAACGGGGTCAGAGAGCGGAAGTTCCTCGACCAGCGCGGAGTCGTCCTGCGCCGTTGCGATCGGAAGCGCGTCGTCGTCAAAGTCCTCCTTCATCTTCGGCTCGTCAACTATATCTATGCCGAGCTCTATTATATTGAGGTATATATTGTCCAATATTTCCGCGGAGAGTATCTCCTTCGGCAGTTTCTTCTCTATGTCATCGTATGTGATGAAGCCCTGTTCCCTGCCGAGATGAAGAAGGTCGCGTATGCTGTCGATATAGTCGGCCATCTCCTCAGCCGGAAGTTCCGCGTCCACAGCCACGACATCCTCCGCCGCGTCGGCGTCGTTCGGCACATCCGCGATTATCTCCTGCTCCTGCAGTTCGCTCTCTTCTTCCAGTTTTATTTTGCTGCCCTTCATCTATTTTATTCCCCCGGTATCCATAATTAATAACAATAATAATTTGTCAATATAACATTCTTTATTATACCATTATAACTCCCGCTTAACCCTATCCCGATTTCAATTTTTTAGCCAACTCGAAGTACTCGCCCATTTCCGCCTCTGACGCGCGTCCGCTCATTATGCCGGTTTTCAACGCGTCGTAACGCCGCCTCATCGACCTGTTTCTCAAATCCGCGATGAGCTGCGCGGCGTGTTCCGATTTTATTCCGTTCTCGGATATTACGGCGTGCCCTCGCGCTATAATAGACAGGCATGTTCTGTCATCCACCTCACGCCATCTGTCCTCAAGTTCTCTCGTACCCTCTCCGGCGAGAAGCGCGCTCATTATATTCATTATAACCCCATCCGAAAGATAAGGCATTATGTCGCCCGGCGATATGTCGAAGCGCAGCCGTTCCTCCGACCAAAAGAGACCGAGCAGCGCGCACTCGGCGTCCGCGTGGCTGAACGCGCGGCGAGCGAGCGGGCGAGACTCCGCGGCTTCGTTATTGTATTCCGCGCGGGAGGAGCGCTTCCTGCGCTCTATCTCCCTTTCGAGCTGATGCTGAAGCACGCCGAAAATTTGAGCTATCCTCGGTACATACGGCTGTACGTCCAATATATCGAGCGACGCGAGACCGAAGAGGACGTCCTCGCGCGCCGATTGGCCAAGCTCCGGCGAGGCGATGTCCCTTCTTCTTATGTGAGCGTGATACAAGGGCAAAGGCAGCGCTTCTTCTATAAGTCCCGAGAATATGTCAGCGCCGCCTTCCTCCGAGAGAAGGTCGTCGGGGTCCCGGCCATCGGGCAGCGATATGACGCGCACACTGACCCCGGCGCGCTGGAGTATATACATACCCCTGACGGACGCCTCCCTTCCGGCTCCGTCGGAGTCGTAAGCTATATAGCAGAGGCCGCAGAATCTCTTTATCAGCGCCGCCTGCTCCTCGGTGAGCGAAGTGCCGAGCGAGGCGACCGTCTCCGTGAAGCCCGCGACGTGCGCGCGCAGCGCGTCCATATATCCCTCCGTCAGTATGACGCGCCCGCGCTCCCTTATTGACTTCTTCGCGTCGCGCAGCAGGTACAGGATTCTGCGCTTGTTGTACAGTTCGCTCTCAGGGCTGTTGATATACTTTGCGCCCTCCCCGTCTATTATCCTGCCGCCGAAACCGGAGACGCGCCCCATGTCGTCGAGTATCTGGAACATCACCCTGCCCCTGAATCTGTCGTACACATATCCCTTATCGCTGCGCGCGGATAGTCCCGACGAGATGGCGTCCTCCTCCGAGTGGCCCTTTGAGACGAGCCATTTCGAGAGGGAGTTCCACGAACTCGGCGACCATCCGAGCGCGAAGCGTCCGCATATGTCCGCGCCAATTCCTCTGCGCGAAAGATACGCCCGAGCGGCGCCCCCTTCATTGTCCGCGAGGGACTTCCTGAAAAATTCACCGGCGTCCGCGAGAACAGCGCGGGCGTCCTTAGCGCGAATCTCCGTCCTCGCGCCGAGGCGCCGCTCTATGGTGACGCCCGCTCTTTCAGCAAGGCGATCGAGCGCTTCTTTGAAGGAAATGCCATCTATTTCCTCGATGAAAGTAAATATGTCGCCGCCCTTGCCGCAGCCAAAGCAGTGGAATGTCTGTTTCTCAGGCGAGACGTAGAACGACGGGGTTTTTTCGCTATGAAACGGACAGAGCCCCCTGAGCGACGAGCCCGACCTTTGCAGCGCCACATAGTCGCCGACGAGTTCGGCTATGTCTATTCTGCTTCTGACCTCTTCGACATTGTCACGGTCACGCATTATCCGCGCTTGCCGATCATGTATCGGCGCAGTTTAGCAAGCACTTCACCAAAGTCGAGCGGCTTGCCGACGTGGTCGTTCATGCCGGCTTCGAGACATTTATCCACATCCTCGCGGAAGACGTTTGCCGTCATGGCGACTATCGGTATCTTCGCCGCGCGCGTAACCTGCGTTGCGCGTATCCGGCGCGTCGCCTCAAGGCCGTCGACCTCCGGCATCTGCAAATCCATGAATATCATGTCGTACTTATCCGGGGACGACGCGAACATCCGCACGGCCTCCGCTCCGTTCCCCGCGCAGTCTATCTCGATATCCGTCGGCTCCAAAAGCGAGATGACTATCTCGCGGTTTATCTCGACATCCTCCGCAAGTAGTATGCAGTACCCGCTGAAATCATCGATTTCTCCGGTGAGCGCGTTCTCAGCCATCTGTATATTGTTTTCGCCGAGGCATTCATTGATACAGTCGACTATTGAGGACGGGAATATGGGTTTGGAGATAAACTTATACACGCCGGCCTCCCTCGCGCCGGCCTCTATCTCGCTCTGCTCGTAGGCCGAGATCATTATGACTACGGACTTAGCGTCAAACCGTGATCTTATGAGCCGCGAGAGCTCTATGCCGTCCATGCCGGGCATCTTCCAATCTATGAAGTATACGTCGTAATCCCCGTTTTTGCTTATCAGCGACAGAGATTCCTCGCCGCTCGACGCCGTATGGCACGACAGTCCGTAACCGCCGAGTATCTCAGTGAAATACTCCCTCACGTTAGCCGAGTCGTCCACTGCAAGGATGCGAATATTGCTCCAATTGACGCCCTCGTCAAGAAGGCGCGCGCCTGCCCCGCTCTTTTCACTGCTCTTCATCTTTACTGTGAAGCTGAATTTGGAGCCTTGCCCTAACTCGGACGTTATCCATATATTGCCGTCCATCAGCTCGACGATTCGTTTCGATATGACGAGACCGAGCCCGGTGCCGCCGAACTTGCGCGACGTGCTGCTTTCGGCCTGCTGGAACGATTTGAAGAGGCGCTCCCTCTGTTCGGCGGATATGCCTATGCCGCTGTCCGTAACGTCGAACTGTATCTCGCAGAGTCCGCCGTCGTCCTTTATCAGCGAGGTTTCGAGCCGTATGTCGCCGCCTTCGGGTGTAAATTTGACGGCGTTGGAGAGCAGATTCGTTATAACCTGGGCGATGCGCTGGTCGTCCCCTATCAAAACGGCGGGAATGTTCTTGTCTATGCGTACGGAAAAATTCTGATGCTTTTCATCCACGCGGAAGGATATTACATTGGCCACCTTCTGGAGCATCTCCTCAAAGGAAAAATCGTCGAGGGACAGCTCAAGTTTGTTCGCCTCTATTTTGGACATATCGAGTATGTCGTTGATAACCCCGAGCAGATGAGTGGAGGCGTTTTCTATCTTGCCGAGGCAGTAGTCCTTGCGCTCGGAGTCAGATGTCCTCTTGGCGAGAGTCGTCATTCCGATTATCGCGTTCATCGGCGTGCGCATCTCATGGCTCATATTTGAGAGAAACTCGCTCTTTGCCATAGTGGCGCGTTCCGCGGCGTCCACTTTGTCCTTGAGCTTGCGTATCATCTTTTTCAAAGCCGCCGCCAGCGCGATGCACTCGCCTCCGCTGTCGACGTCGAGCAGTTCCTTCACGCGCGCGTCCGATGTTTCCGAGCGCTCGGCGGGATTGCTCAGCGTATCGGTGTACTCGTCCCCCGATATTATCGAAGCGGCTTTTATGAGGCGCTCTATCGGGCTGACTATGCTCCCGGCGAGTATATAGACTACCAAAGCCACCATCATAAGGATTATGACCGTAACGCTTATTATTATTTTAAACAGTCCGTAGGACTCATTCATCACTTCGGACTGATCGAATACTACGGCTATTCTCCATCCGGTCAGGGACATTGCGCGAATCACGACATGCTTATCTATACCATCGGCGTTCTTCCCGCGCAATACTCCGTCCGGAGAGTTGATGGCCGCTTTCACCAAGTCGGTGTAATCATTGGGGGCAAGCCGCGTATATTCGGGATGGTCGGCGTGAAGTATCAATTTACCATTCCGGTCGAAGATGACGATATACCCGGTGTTGAGTATCCTGAGCGAACGCAGCTCGCTCAAAAGCCTGCCCGCGTCTTGCTCTATGCCTATGACTCCGAGTTCGCGCCAGTTCCCGTCGTATACCTTGGCGGCGACGCAAACCAGCAGGTTGCTGTCTCGCCGCGCGTAAGGAGTTGTTACCGTAACGCGCCCCGTGTCCTTAATAGTCTCGGCATACCAATCCGTAACGCGCGGATCGAAACCGGGCGACACCGTTCTGCTGCCGGGAACTTCCAAATACAGTCCGTCGGTGGTGGCCATAACGACAGACCTATAATCGTCGTTAGCGTGAACAACATGTATTAAGTGATCGTAAAGCTGCTTGTCGTGCTTCGCGAATTTACTGTCGAAGAGGCTGCTTGGATATTTGATGTCAATGTAGCTGTTCATTTTCCCGCGCGCGTTTTTGACCGACGAAAGTTTGGAAAGATATTGAACGTTCATCATGGCCGGTTCAAAATAGCTCTTTATCCTGCTGTCTATCAGATTCAGCTGGCTTTCCGCAAGCAAATAAAAAGAGTCGCGCGAGGACTTACTCGCCGTATAAAATACAGTGGCCGATATAATACCCGATGCCAGGCACATACAGCAAAAGAAAGCCGTTATGAGCCGTAAGCGAATGGACATGCGAAGAGCCTCCTTAAATAAACATGCAAATACCCGTAAAAAATTAATGTCATTATAGCATTTACATTGAAACATTTACTTGCTTGCGGTAATACTCGATTTCATGTTTGGTTTCGGGGCTGGCAGAAGTCAACGGACACATTCTCTTTAGAAAGTAAAGTATTGTAGTTTTTGACAATAGATTAACGGCGCAAGCACGTATATAATATGTACATTACAAATATTTGTGCTTACGTGGAGGTGTTTGAGATGAAGATTTATTTCAGGATGGCGGCGGCTATCACTATGAGTCCCGCGGCTGTTTTGACGCGCGTTTTGACACGCGCGAGTATCACAGAGGCCGGCAGCGGAACGGAGCTTGGCAGGGACAGCGGAATGACTACGGGCGATATTATGACAACCGGCGAGGGGACTATCGTAATGGCTTTACCGGAAACAGAAGGAACAATCTTGATATAATCGTAGCGTTTCCGAATGAACGCTTCAGTGACACTCGCCGCGACCCTCGCTTCGATACACATGACCGCCCGATAAACAGGGAGTTTCGCAAAGGAATGGACGACAGGCTGTTCATGGAGATGATGCTGAGGCAGATGCGGAAGCAAATCAGGTAACAGGCTCGGCGTAAACAACCGGTAATCTTAATGACGAGGGGGGACGTCGATCTCCGCCTCGTCATTTTTATGATACAATGCGTTTTATTGTGTAGCCCGAAGTTTTTTGAGGAGGTCTTGCGTTTGAATTTTCAGGAACTGATAATGCGATTGGAGGCTTTCTGGACGAGCAGGGGCTGTATTTTGCAGCAGCCTTATGATACAGAGGTCGGCGCGGGGACCATGAACCCCGCCACCACGCTCCGCGTGATAGGACCGGAGCCGTGGAAGGTTGCCTACGTCGAGCCGTCGCGGCGTCCGACGGACGGGCGCTACGGCGAGAACCCGAACAGGCTTCAGCATTACTACCAGTACCAGGTAATATTGAAACCCGCGCCGGACGACGTGCAGGATCAATACTTGGACAGCCTCCGCGCCCTTGGCGTCGATCCCGCTGACCACGACATACGCTTCGTCGAGGACGACTGGGAGAACCCGACGACGGGCGCGTGGGGACTCGGCTGGGAGGTCTGGCTCGACGGCATGGAGATAACGCAGTTCACGTACTTTCAGCAGTTCGGTGGCGTCGACATGGAGCTCGTACCCGCCGAGCTCACATACGGCATCGAGCGCATAGCGATGTACGCGCAGAAGGTGAACAGCGTCTACGACCTCGAATGGGCCGGCAAAGTCAAGTACGGCGACGTTCATCACCGCTCCGAGGTCGAGGGCTCGACATACAACTTCGAGCTCGCGGACGTCGATATGTTATTCAAGCTCTTCAATATGTACGAAGCCGAGTCCGCCCGCGTAATCAAAACCGGGATGGTGCTCCCCGCTTACGACTACGTCCTCAAATGCTCGCACACGTTCAACCTCCTCGACGCGCGCGGCGCGATCAGCGTTACCGAGCGCACCGGCTACATTGGCCGCGTCCGGACCCTGGCGAGCGCCTGCTGCAAGGCATACCTGAAACAGCGCGAGGACATGGGCTTCCCGCTCAAGGGCAAATTCGACGAAGGGAGCGACGCGTAATGAGCGCTAAGGATTTACTTTTAGAGATAGGCGCCGAGGAAATTCCGGCGCGCTTCGTAACGTGGGCGATTGCCGAGACAGGCAAAAACGCGGCGGAGGCGCTGGGCGCGCTTCACCTTTCCTACGGCGCTCTGAAAGCGACCGCCACGCCGCGCAGGCTCGTCCTTTACGTCGAGCGGCTCTCAGGCAGACAGGATGACTCGGAGGAGACGGTAAAGGGACCTCCGAAGAGCCAGGCGCTTGACGCGAGCGGAGGCTATACCGCCGCCGCCCTCGGATTCGCCAAGAGCCGCGGCGCCCAAACCGGCGATCTGCGGTTCGACACCGTAAAGGGCGTAGAATACCTGTTCGCCGTCGTGAAAAAACACGGCGCGGAGACGTCGGAGCTGCTGCCTGATTTCCTGAACGGCATCGTCAAAAAGCTGGTCTTCCCCAAGAATATGTATTGGAGCGACACGACCGCGCGTTTCGCCAGACCCGTGCGCTGGCTCGTCGCCCTTTACGGGGACGACGTGATACCCATATCGTTCGGCGGCGTGAACAGCGGGCGCGAGAGCAGAGGGCACCGCTTCATGGGCGCGCGCGCCGTCACAATTCCGAACCCCGCCGAGTATTGGAATGTATTGGAGAAAGAGTTCGTCATAGCCGACCATGAGCGCCGCAAGGCGACGATATTGGACGGCGCGGCGAAGATAGAGCGGGAAACAGGCTGTGCCGCCGACCGCGACCCCGATCTGCTGGAGGAGATAACTCAGCTCGTCGAGTACCCCGTTCCGTTCCTCGGCTCGTTTGAAAGAGAGTACCTCGAAATACCGGAGGAAGTGCTGATAGCGACGATGAAAAAAAATCAGCGCTACATGCCGATGAGAACCCCGGACGGCAGGCTCGCCGCGAATTTCATAGGCGTATCCAACAACAAAGCGTCAGATATGTCCGTAGTGCGCGACGGGAACGAGCGCGTCCTACGCGCCCGCCTAAACGACGCGGCGTTCTTCTGGAAAGAGGACCTCGCGCGTCCGCTCGAAACGCTCCTGCCCAAATTGGAGCGCGTGCTGTATCAGGAGAGCCTCGGCTCAGTCCTCGACAAGTCGAAGCGCGTCACGGAGCTCGCCGCAAAGCTCGTCGCGGACATGGGGTGGGACGGCATAGCCGCCGACGTCAAACGCGCGGCCGGGCTCGCAAAGGCCGACCTCGTTACGAGCATGGTGTTCGAGTTCCCGGAGGTGCAGGGTGTAATGGGGCGCGAGTACGCCAAGCGCGGAGGAGAGAGGGAAGCCGTGGCGGACGCGATATTCGAGCAGTACCTGCCGCGATTTGCGGGCGACGCGCTGCCGAAGGGCAAAGAGGGCGCCGTGATAGGCATATGCGACAGGGTTGACACCATCGCCGCGATTATAAAAATCGGGCTCGTACCCACCGGCTCGCAGGATCCTTACGGCCTCAGGCGCGCGTCAAGGAGCATAAACGAGATAATCTGGAGCCTCGGCCTCGACATAGACCTCGGCTCTCTGTTCAAGAGCGCCGCGTCATTGCTCGGCTCGCCGGAGGACGCGCTGTCAAAGGCAATCGAGTTCTACAAGAACAGGCTTTACAACCAGCTTCGCGAGCGCGGATACTCGCACGGCACGACGAGCCTCGCGGTTGCGTCGATATGGCGCAGGCCGCTGCGGACAATCGGCATGATAGAAGCCTTCGAAGCGGCGAGCGGCTCGGAGTGGTTCGCCTCGCTCGTACAGTCCGCAATACGCGTGAACAACATACTGAACAAGCTCACGATAGCCGACGCGAAGGCCGCGAAATTGGACGCGGCGTCCCTCACCGAGGACGCCGAAAAAAAACTGCTGCGAGTTACGGACGAACAGAGCGCGCGCGTATCGGACGCGGTTTCGCGTTTCGACTGGGAGGGCGTGTGCAGGGCAATGGCCGACCTGTCGCCGGCGATATCCGGCTTCTTCGAGAACGTAATGGTCATGGCCGACGACATCAATCAGCGCAACAACCGTCTCGCGTTGCTCTTCAAGTGCCGCGGCATCTTCGACGCGATAGGGGATTTCTCGCTGCTGAAGCAGTAAAGTAATTAAGGGAAGCGCTGATTAAATCGCCTGAAATGGAATTTAGCCGTTTTGGGATGTAGAGTTGGTCAGGTTTTTTTATCGTTACCCTTTAGGCTCCTAACAATAAATCAGCGCTTACCTGAATTTCACTGTTTCGGCAGGGGCGGCCGCCGCCGGTCGCCCGTTCGCCTCACCGACAGGTACGGCGAGTTTTTGATTATGAACCTGTACGGATAGAGCGACGCTTCTCCGGCGTATGACACGTTTATTCGCGGTGTTGCGGCTATGTCGCCGTCAGCGGGCGCGTCGCCGCGTGCAATGAATAAACGCCCGCCGCACAGATCGGCTCCGTAATGTTCCCTCGTTATACCGAACGCCGCGCAGAGTTTGCCCGGCCCGCTGCATAATGTTTTGATGTTCTTTGCCGTCATAGGCCCGTCCGTTTTTCTGCGCGACGCCATGAGAGGTATGCCGTCTATCGGTTCTACCGCGCGGATGAGCACGGCCTCCGGTTCGTCCTCCGCGTTCGCCACTACGTTGAAACAGTTGTACATTCCGTATATCAGATAGACATACGCGTAACCGCCGGGGCCGAACATTACGTCCGTCCTGTGGGGCTTGCCGCCGAGCTCCCTTTTATAGGAATGGCAAGCCGCGTCTTCCCTGCCCATGTACGCCTCCGTCTCGACAATACGTCCTGACGTCATGCCGCAGTCCGAATCGCGGACGAGTATCGCGCCAAGCAAGCCCCGAGCCGCCGCGATGGCGTCCGAGAGATAAAAATCCCGCTGCAATGTCCGGTACGTGTCTATGTACAAACGCAATCACCTGATTTATTATAGCATTGACCTCAAACCACAGGTTCAAATTTCCCGCATTCACCCATCGGGCGCAAGGCTAAAATCACTTGAGATCGCTGAGCTTAGGGGGTATATATTATTAAAAGTAATGACGATAGACAATTGGCTAACGCCGTCGGCATCATCGCCGAATACAATCCGCTGCACAGAGGGCACGAGTTCCATATCGCCGAGTCGAGGCGGCGCGCCGGCGGCGCGCCTGTTATCGCCGCCGTGTCGTCGAACTTTGTTCAGCGCGGCGCTCCGGCTCTCGCGCGAAAGGATGTTCGCGCGGCGATGGCGCTGTCATGCGGCGTGGATTTGGTTTTGGAGCTGCCGTTTGTTTTTTCGTCGCACAACGGCGGCGTCTTTGCCAACGCGGCTGTCGATATACTCGCGGCGACCGGGCAGGTCGGTTTCCTGTCCTTCGGCATGGAGACGCCCGACGTTGCTGCTCTTGAAAGGCTGGCCGCGATTCTTGCCGACGAGCCGGAGGATTTCAAGCGCCTCCTGAAAGATTTTCTCAGGTTAGGATACTCCTTCGTACAGGCAAGGAGCATGGCGCTGGATGAAATAACAGGCGGCGCGGGCGAAGCAATCAATTTGTTAAAGCAGCCTAACAACAATCTCGCTCTCGCGTATGTCAAGCGATTGCGCGAAAAACAATACAATATCGTCCCTCGCGCAATCGAACGCGTCGGCGCCGGCCATAACGACACGCGCGGCGCGGGGAGCGCGACCGCGATACGGGAGCTGCTGTCGAACCGGAAAACGGAGGAGGCGTACTCGCTGATGCCGAGCCGGTGCGCGGAGATTTTACGCGATGAGACGGATAAAGGGCGCGCCGTGTACGGACAGGACAGGCTGTGGCGCGCGGTCAAGCAAGCTCTGATCAGCGGAGGAACGCGCCGCGCCGCCGACATATCCGAAATGCGCGAGGGCTTGGAGAACAGGCTTATCGAAGCGGCGTACAGGGCGGGATCGTTCGACGAGTTCACGGATATGTGCGCGAGCCGCAGGTACCCGAAAGGCCGCATACGCCGCCACGCGATTCACATACTGACCGGCCTCAATCACGCTGACGGCAGAACAGTACAGGCAAGCGGGCCAACGTATATAAAGGCGCTCGGCATGAACGGCAGGGGGCGCGAGCTCCTCGCGGCGATGCGGGAGAGCGCCGCTCTGCCCGTGATAACGCGCTCGTCGCCGCCGAGGGACGAGACAGGCGTATCGGAGCTGATAGCCCGGAAAGAACGAGCCGCAACCGAAATATGGGAGACGCTTACCGATAATCCGCGGGCGAGAGCGGAGACGATGATGAAGCCGGTTATCAGGGAGTAAGGTCAGGGCTAATTTAAGAGACATTAGGTAAGAGCTGATTAAATCGTCAAAACGAAATTTCGCCGTTTTAAGACGCAGAGCCGGTCAGGGTTTTTATCTTTAACCCTTTAGGCTCCTGACAATAAATCAGCCTTTACTTAGCCTCCTAACTTAACCTCCGCCTATTATCCTTTTCTTGCAGGCGCTCACCGGATACCATGCGCAGTCGCCGCAGATGTCGTCCATCATCGCCTCCGTCATCGCGGAGTTGATTTCGCGAGTGATATCGTCGTAAACGTAAATCTTTTCTTCGATCCCGAAATAATTCCTGACCTTTCGGTCGAAGCTGTTTACTTTCTCGTCGTCACGGCATAGGTTTTGTCCCAGCATTTTGGGGCATTTCGAGCAGATGTCGTCAGTGGAGAAAACGATCTCCACAGTGACAGCCCGCTCCTCACGCAGGCGTTTTGTAACGGCGGTCATATTGGCGGTAAAATCGCTGTCGTAGCCCTTTCCGCTGTAACCTTGAGCGCAGAGCAGATGATGCGGGCGCAGCTTCATGCCGCGGGAATCAGATGCCTTGCTCTGATTTTCAAACCGACGAAGCCCGCAACTATCAGCTTAACTATCGTAGTCGGGATGAAGGGCAGCACGCAGGCGACAAAAGCGACATCCAGGCCTTTGCCGGTGAACGCGCTGAACATCGCCATGCCGCAGATATAGTTGACCGCAGTACCCGACAGGAGACCCAGCGCCAAATAAAGCTTGTTTTCAGTTTGCGCGCCGAGACCTATCAGCCACGCCATAAGCGGAAACGACAGGATAAAGCCGCCGGTAGGGCCGAGGACGATTCCAAGCCCGCCGCTCAAGCCGGCGAACACCGGGATTCCGATCGCCCCAAGCAGCACGTAAAGGAGCGCCGAAATGAAACCCTTCCTGGCGCCGAGCAATATTCCGGCAAGCGATACGGCAAACGTCTGCATAGTCATGGGCACGCCATACGGCATCGGAATACTGATTTGCGCCAGCACAACGGTAAGCGCGGTAAAAAGGGCTATAAAGCTGATATCGCGGGTGTTCATTTTCTTTCCCAACATCATCACTCCAATCACATAATAATTTAGTAAGTATGGTATACGAATAATCCTGTTAAGTAAATACCGCAAGTAAACTCCCGCGTTCCCCTTCGTCCTTGTCCGCTCAGCCGCCTTGGGGTTATAATCATCGCAGGGGGTGTTATGACAATGCTTCTTTCCTTTGCGCGCAAAGGCTTGATTTTTGTTTTTCTGTTTTTTGCGGCTATGATTATTTTGTGGGGTACGCCTTCTTTCGCGGCGGACAGCGCTTCGCTCACGGCCGACTCCATGCGGTATGACCCCAAGACGCGAAAGATAACGGCGTCAGGCGGCGTTCGCCTCGTCTCGAAGGAGGGCGAGCTGTTCGCCGACAAAGGAACCGGGTTTATCGACGACAACAGGTTCGAGCTCAGCGGCAAGATCAGAGGTCACTTCAAGGAACAATACGCCTCTCAGCCTGTGGATATGACGTGCGACTCGCTTAATTTGGTAACTTCCTCCGACAATATTACCCGCGTCGTTACGGCCTCAGGCGGCGTCAAACTGAAGCGCGGCGCGGAGACAATCTCCGCCAAAAAGATAACGCTGACGCTCGGCACGGACAACTACAAGGCGGAGGGCGGCGTGACGGCCGACATGGAGGACTTCTTCATCGACGCTGACGTGGCGGAGCGGGCGGACATGAACTTTTACGCGCTCAATGTGCGGCGTTACGAGGATCGGGAGCGGCGCATGACCGTGAGCGCCCCGCGCGTCGACGGGGAGCTGGAGCAAAACGATATAACGGAGCTGATAGCGAGCGGCGGCGTGACCGCCGATGTTACGGGTGCGGACGGCGCGCGCACCCGCATCACCGGCAAGCGCGTCATCTACTCGCTTGCGAGGGGCACGATAGTCCTGTCGGGCGGCGCGTCGGCGGTGCAGGGCGGGCGCGTTCTCAGGGCAGAGAACATCGTTTACAACGTGGAGAGCGGCAGAGCTGAGGCCATTGGTGAACGCCCGTCCCTGACGTTTGTCCTGCCGGAAAAGTAACGATGGCCAAGCGCCGTTATTTAGGCCGTCAAAACACGAACGCCGCGCGCGCGCATCCAAGGCCGGCAAGGGAGGATAAGGCCGCTTCTCCCGCCGAAGAGGCGAAGCTGCCGGCCCCCGGCGCCTGTGACGATTACGGCGATGAGATAACTCAGCCGAAAGCGCCCCCCATCCTGTCCGCTGAGAGCGCGAATATCGGCAGGCGCTCAAAAAAAACTTCCGCGCTCGAATGCGAGGAGCTGCGCAAGAGCTTCGGCGGGCGTGAAGTGGTGTGCGGCGTGAGCATATCGGTCGCTTCGGGCGAGGTAGTCGGCTTGCTTGGACCTAACGGAGCCGGGAAAAGCACCACGTTCTATATGATGACGGGACGCGTCATGCCGAACTCCGGCACTGTAACGGTCGAAGGACGCGATGTTACGAGTATGCCTATGTACATGAGAGCCCGCATGGGCATAGGCTATCTTCCGCAGGAGCCGTCGATTTTCAGGAATATAACGGTCAGGGAGAATCTCCGGCTCGTACTCGCGGCGAACGAGGCTAACAAAAAGAAAATAAACTTCATCTGCGAGGAGCTCGTCGACGACTTCGGACTCTGGCATATCGTCGATTCACCCGGATACTCCCTTTCGGGCGGCGAGCGCCGCAGGGTGGAAATAGCGAGATGTCTCGCAGCCAAACCCTCCTTCATACTGCTTGACGAGCCGTTCAGCGGAATAGACCCGTTAGCGGTGAACGACCTTCAGGATATAATACGCGCCCTGAAAAGCCGCGGCTACGGCATACTGCTGACCGATCACAACGTCCGCGAGACCCTCGCCATAACGGACAGGACTTATATAATCCATCAGGGTTCCGTCGTAGTCGAAGGTTCTCCCGATACGATAGCTAAGGATAAAATAGCCAAGAGATACTACCTCGGAGATAATTTTGAATGGTAAAGCCTGAGGGTTCGAGGATGTCCGCGCTTGTCGGGAGAGCCGCCCGGATGATGGCCGGCACGCTGGCGAGCAGAGTTCTCGGCCTCCTCCGGGAGGTGCTGACCGCCGGTCTCTTCGGCGCTACGCGCAGTCTCGACGCCTTCAACGTAGCTTATACGCTCGCCAACATATCGCGCCAGCTTTTAGCCGAGGGGGCGCTCTCCGCGTCGTTTGTGCCTGTTTTCTCGCGCGTTCACAAAAGAGACGGGGCCGCCGCCTCGGGCCGCCTCGCGCGTCAGGTCATGGCCATAGTGATCGCGGCGTGCCTGATAGTGATTTTTGCCGGCGTAATCCTTTCGGGGCCGCTCGTATCGCTGATAGCTCCGGGCTTTGACGCAGAGAGGGCGTCGCTTGCCGTTACGCTGACGCGGGCGCTGTTTCCGTTTTTGATGTTGGTGTCGGTCGGCGCGCTCGCAATGGGCGTGCTGAACAGCGTGGGCAGCTTTTTCGTCTCCGCGGTCGCTCCTGCCGCCAGCAACGCCGCCTTCATAATCATACTGCTTATTTTTTATTTCGGCGGTTATTCCTCCAACGCTTCGATGTGGCCGCTCGTGGCCGCCGTTCTCGCGGGGGGCGCGTGCAGCGCGGCGCTCCAGTGCCTGTGGGCGGGGAAGACGGGTTTCAATCTGCTTCCCGCAAAGCCGGACATGTCAAACCCCGACCTGAGGGAGACGATGAAACTCTTCCTGCCTTACGCGGCGGGGCTGTCGCTCAATCAGGTAAATCCCGTAATAAGCAGGATGCTCGGCTCCTTCCTCGAAGGCGGCGTAATATCGTCGCTCACATACGCGGACAGGATAATTCAACTTCCGCTCGGCCTTTTCGTCATAGCGATTTCCCAGGCCGTGCTCCCCATGCTGTCGCGCATCGACCGCGACGACACGGAGGGCTTCCGCGCATTCATAAGGGACGCGCTCCGCTTCAACCTCTTTATCGTCCTGCCCGCCGCCGTCGGGCTTGCGATGCTGTCGCGCCCGATAGTGCATTTGCTGCTGTTCAGGGGCGCGTTCGACGCGCGGGCGCTGGAGATAACCTCCGGGGCGCTTGCCTGTTATGCCGCCGGCCTTCCGGGCATGGCGTGCGGTACGGTATTGATGAGGGCGCTTTACGCCCGCTCGATGCCAAAGGGGGCGATAAGGGTAACGCTCTTCACGGTCTGCGCGAACCTTGCCGCGGGTGTGGCGCTTATGCAATACTTTTCATACAGGGGACTTGCGATGGGAACGTCGCTGGCCTTTACATTCGGCGCGTTTTTCGGGGCGTGGAGTTTGTCGCGCGACATAGGTTTGCGCATAGGGATATTCAGCCTCGGGTGGGCGGCGCGCCTGCTGCTTCCGTGCGCGGCTATGGGGGGAGCAATTTTCGCCGCTGTATACACAATGCCGTATCCAAGCGAAGCGGCCTTCGCCGCTCGATCGCGCTGGACAGCGGCGATGGTAACGGGAGGAATTTTAGTATATACTATAACGTCGATACTGATCCGTTCCCCTGAACTGGCATGGGTGAAAGAAGCGTTGCGCAAGAAGAGGTGAAATGACATGCACACATATCAATGCGCGGAGTGCGGCAAAAAATTCGAGACGGAGACATTCGCGAGCAAGTGTCCGTCGTGCAGATGCAAGGTACTGATACATCTTGACGGTGAGCGGCGAAGGGCGAAGAAGTGCGCGGGCGGGTGCAGACCCGGCTGTTCGTGCGGCGGAGGCTGTTCGCACTGATAGTTCTGGGGATTGAGACGAGCTGCGACGACACCGCGCTCGCCCTGTTGGAGTACGGCGAAGGGTTCCGCGTTATGGGCGGCGTTTTGTCGAGCCAGATAAGCGACCACGCCCCTTTCGGCGGGGTTGTGCCGGAGCTCGCGTCGAGAAAACACCAGGAGAACATCCTGCCTCTTCTGCGCGCGCTTCTTTCGAAGACGGGAACGGAGCCTCGCGGCGTGGACTTGATAGCGGTTACGGCGGGGCCGGGCTTGATGGGGTCGCTGTTAGTCGGCGTCATGACGGCCAAGGCTCTCGCGCAGGCGTGGCGCGTGCCCGTAATAGGCGTAAATCATTTGGAGGGACATATCTTCGCCAATATGCTGGCTCATCCGAAATTGGAGCCGCCGTTCATATGCCTGATAGTATCCGGCGGTCATACGGAGCTGGTTCTGTCGCGCGGAACAGGGGAGTACGAGTTGCTTGGCGCAACGAGGGACGACGCGGCGGGGGAGGCGTATGACAAGGCGGCTAAACTGCTCGGCCTCGGTTATCCGGGCGGTCCGGTCATAGAAAAATTAGCGCGTGACGGTAACGCGGGCGCGTTCGATTTCCCGATAGGGCTGGGTAATTCGCGCATCGCGGAGTTCAGTTTCAGCGGGCTCAAGACGTCGCTGAGGACTGCCGTTCAGCGATTGCCGGCGGACGAATTACCCATCGCCGATATATGCGCGTCATTCCAGAGGGCCGTTACGGAGTCGCTCACGCGCAAGGTCAAACTCGCCGTGAAAAATACGGGCGTGTCCAAAATAACCGTATCGGGCGGAGTAGCGGCGAACACGTCACTCAGGGAGACGCTCGCCGGAGAAGGCTCTCGGCGCGGCTGGGAAGTATATCTGCCTCCGCGCGAATACTGCACTGACAACGCCGAGATGATAGCCGCCGCCGGGGCGAGCGCTTACTCGCGCGGGGCGCGGTCGGACATGCGGCTCACGCCTAACCCGTCGTGGGAGCTGTGGTGAGGGGCAGATCTGCAATAATTGACAACGGGGATATGCGGCCAATGGTTGCGGAAATAAAAAACGTTAGTCCTGTGAGCTGACGGCTTGTTTCAGGCTTTCGATGTCGGCGAGTTCGCTGTATTTATCCGGGGTTATCTGGATTGTGTTATCGACTTTATCTGTTACGAAGGAAAGTATATTTTGTGCGGCGGAGGGGCGGCCTATGGCTCTTGCGTTGTCTCTCATCGTATCGAGCTTGCCGGGTAATTCCAAGAGTTCTTTTAAGACCTCGCCGGTTCTGCGTATCTCGAAGAGGCGCATTGCCGCTCCGCGCTCCAGGAAATATTCGCAGTTGTACTGCTCCTGTCCCGGCAGCGGGTCGAGAAACAGCATCGCCGTTCCGGCGGAGGCGGCTTCGGCTATGGACAGGCCGCCCGGTTTTATCACCAGCACGTCGCATGCGGCGCAGCGGACGCGAAGGTCGTCCACGAAGCCGTGAACGGATATGTTCTTAAACGGATAATATTTATCGCGCAGTGACTCGTACAGTTTGGAGTTTTCGCCGCATATCACGTCGATGCGCCATTTTGGCTTGCCGAGCATGGAGTCGGTTACCTCGCCGAGGGAGCCTGCGCCTATCCCGCCGCCGGCTATCAGTACATAGACGGCGTTAGCGCCGACGCCGAGCTGTTCTCTGGCTTCTTTCACGCAGATCGGCGAGGCGTAGGCCATTGATATTGGGATACCGAAATTTTTTATGAGACCAGCCGACGCGGGGAGGTTGTCAGCCCTGTGCTGGCGCGCGGCTTCCTCGCTGCCGACGAACCAGCCGCTGAAGCGCGGGTCGCGCTGAAGCCTGTGGCTCAGAAAATCCGTGTCCACGAAGTATATCGGCACATCACGCCCCCAGTTGTCGAGCAGCGACGACATTCCGAAAAAATGCGTCGACAGGACGGCGTCAGGCAAAAACTTGTTCATATCACCCAGCAGTCTGTGTATGTAAATATTGCTGATAATTTTATGAATGTCCTTCCAAAATGCCGAGAACAAGCTCCATTTCTTATTGTCCGTGCTCTTGTAAAAGCGATCCCAGAGCCAAGGGCAGCGCCGCGCCATGAAAAGGTAGGAGGACGATATGGCGCGTCTCATCCACGACGGCACGTAATCAAGCAAGTCCTTGCAGAATATCTCGACATTCGGGTGCTCGGCCTCGCACCACTCCTTCAGGGCGAAAGCCGCCGCTTTGTGGCCGGTGCCGACGGACGCGTAAAAGAGCGCTATTTTGCGCTCCATCAGAGTGAGCCTTTCAATAAATCGCCGAGTGTAACTCCCATACCGGACGAGCTCTCGCGCTCGGAGGATATGGCTGCCGCTATGCTGTCCTTTATTCCGTTTTCGTTATAGTGATTTGGGAAGTAGAGCGCGGCCGCGTCGCCATGCCCGCCGCCGCGTATTTTTTTGCCGTCCTTCAGGAGGGAGACCACCCTCCCGGCGAGCGCGTTCTTGCTGCGGAGGGAGACGGACCACCCATTTGACTTGTGATACGCGAGCGCGACTAAGGAGAGGCTGCCGTCTCCTTCTTCCGGTCTGTCGAGCAGCATACCGCAGAAGTCGGATGTGTCGCCGAATTCGAGATAGCCGTCGCCGAGGAAATCGAAGCGCTCGTCGCTTCCTTTTATGGCCGTTCGGATTATGTGTTCCTTCGCGCGCTTGAAGCGTTCCTCCTGACGTGTTACGAAGTCGGTTACAGCGGCGTGCTCACTCTCCGTAAACGCGGCGTCGGGGTTTGACATCAGGCGAGCGAGAGCGCCCCACTCGCCGCAGAGCGTGACCATAGCCTGCCACAGCCTGCCGTCGGGGTCCTCGTTTATCCAGAGGTCTCTGTCGTTGGCGACGCGCACGATGTTTTCGAGCGGCTTCACGCGCCGAAACGCGTCCTCGTCATTTGCCGCGAGCCAGTTCCAGTAGACGAGAGCGCCGCAATAATCCATATCGACGACTATCCACGGCCTGTTTTTGTACTTCTCGAATGTAGTCTTGTGGTGATCGAAAACGAACGGAGGTTCGCCCTCCGGCCAAACCTTGTCAATCTCGTCGACGGTATTCTGAAACTGAGGGGAAAGATCGAGCGTGATCATTCTCGTCCTCTTGCCTATGCCCTCCGTCAGCAAGTTGTCGTACTCGCCGTAACCGGTGAGCGAGAGTTTGATAGGGTCTCCGTCTCCGCGGTGGGCATACCACGCAACCGCCGCAGCCGCCACACCGTCGAGGTCAGTGTGACTGATTATATGAAGAAGCCCGTTGCCATGTGTCATAAACAGAATACTCCCCTTCGGTATTTAACCATCTGATGAGCCACGCGATATTATAACATTACGGAAGCGCTGATTAAAGCACCAAAGAGTAAATTCGCCCGGGATGCTTTTGTAGCCAATGCGAGCTGTTGTTGAACTGTTGTGTAATCAACTATGCTATAATGGTAAAATCATAGTTCAGTTTTTTGCCGTTACTCTTTAGGATACTAACAATAAATCAGTCTTTCCCCGGCGTATTTTTGCCGAGAGGGGGGATGTGAATGTTCGATAAGTTCAGAAAAACCTCATACGTCTCGTTTGCGGCAGCCGCCATAGGCTTCGTCGCGGCGGCGTGTCCTCTCGTCATACTGCCGTTTATTGTCTCGTCGAACGGTCACACGAGCGGCGCGCATATTGTCGTTGACGCCGCTATATCACAAACTCGTGACGCTCATCCGTTATCGGCGGCAGCTAACACCGACAATAGCGCGAAAATGCTTCCCCGCGTTCGCGTGGCTTATGACGCCTCTGTACTGCGGGCGCTCAAAACCATGAGACTATCGCTCGACCACTTCGGCCTGTGGATTGACCAGCATCCGGGCAGCGCCATCGCGCAGATAAGGTATATGCCTCCCGCAATGCAGCAGCGTGTCGCGTCGACAGCTCTTTTTATAGTCAAGTCCAATCGAAAAATATCGCCGAAGACAGCGTGGCGCGAGGCGTCAGCATTGGTATATTACAGCTACAAGCACGATGTACCTCCGGCGCTTCTTGCGGCGCTGGCGAGAGTTGAGAGCACGTTCGATCCCGACGCCGTAAGCTCAAAAGGCGCGTCGGGAGTGATGCAAGTAATGTGGAAATTTCACAAGGACTTCCTGAACTCGAAGGGAATATACGCGGCGTCCGCGTCAAACCCTTTATCCGATCCTGAAAAGGCCATCGAGGCCGGCTGCTTGGTGCTGACGCGATATCTCAAAACCTACGGCTCGCTGCAAAAAGCCATAGCGCGCTACTACGGCGCAAACTCTGAATCATACAACAAGAAAGTTCACAAAAACATAGCGAATATATTAAACCATCACGAGAAGATGACGAAAGAGAAGTAGTGGTTTTTGACTTGTAAACAGGGTCAAGTGTGATAACCCTTGCGAGGGGTGTGGGGGCGAGAAGCCCCCACGGTCTTTGGCTTTTGTTTTATTTGCCCAGCTTATCGGGCGGAGTCAGCTTGGATTTGTCCTTCGCCTTCTCGTATATGGCCTTCAGCTCGGTAACGATGGCTTCCTCGGCGTCGGCGGGGAGGACGTCCATGCCGCCCTTCTCGGTCTCGCGGCTGCGGATGAACTTGAGGCGGTCTGTGTACCTGTCGTAGAGCTGTGAGATGTACGCGTCGTCGTCGAAGTTCACCGGGAAATCCGGTATCGCCACTGTCTCGACGCCGGGCAGATCGCCGAACGGAACGAACTTGGCGGTACCGTCGACAAGCTGCTCAATGAGGTTCAGCGTCATTTCCTTCGGGATCTTCTTGCCCATGAAGTCGCCTGTGTTCAGGATGAAGCAGTCAACGCCGTCGGCTATGAGCTTCTTGAAACGCTCGTAATCCATCGCGAGCGGGTACGTGCGGAAGGGATTCGCGTAGCTCTCTATGACGAGCGCGTTTATGTCTACGCCGGGAGCGAGGCGCTCGGCGGTCGTCCTCTTCGTAGCTAATGTCGCGCCCATCATCGCGGCGAGCGACGGCTTGGTGAGGCGGAGTATCGGCGGGACCGTCGGATCCTTCATCAGCCAGCATATTGCGTTCAGAGGCTCGTCAATGCGGTCAACCCTGTTCGGCGACCAGTAGCGGGACTTCATCGCGCGCCCGTTGCCGTTGCGCACGTCCTCGGTGACGACGATCGTCTTGCCCTGCTCGTCTACGGTAACGCCGCAGTTCTGGAGGGTGATCAGGTACTTGTTGTCCTCGCAACCGATCGGGTAGTCCTGCACCTTGTCGAAGTACGCCGGCTCCATCGCTATCGCGTATTTTTTATCGACGTTTATGGCGAGCGCGTCGTCGTGCAACACCATTATGTCGTACTTGCCGTTGTGTTTCGCGTGCGTTATCGTGGACTTGCCGGAGCCGGAGAGTCCGAAGACGGCGAGGACGTAATCCTTTTTGTCCTTCGTCGTGAAGCGCTTCAGGCCGCCGTGGCATGACGCGTAGCCGTTGCGGGCCGCGATGCCCCATGCGAGCGTGAGCGTTCCCTTCTTTATCTCGCCGAAGTACCTCATGCCGAGTACGGCGGCGCAGTTCTGCTCAGGAGAGAAGACTGCGAGGCCGAGCGGATAGTCGGGGTGCGTCCAGTCGGGGTCGGTGAAGATGAATATATCCCCGTCGTCGGCTATCGGACGCGAGTTCGCGTAACGCGCCCTGTACTCGTCATTGATGTACTGGAAGTTGACGAGCCAGCTCAGCAGGTTGTTCTCGAAGCCCTTCGGAATGAGGATGTGGGCTTTGACCATGAGGTCCTCGTCGAGCCCCACTATGGCCTCGCCTCTGTAGAGCGTCTTATAGCGCGCGCCGTAGACAGCCTCGCGGATAACGGAAGCCAGATCTGCTGTGTTTACGCCCTGCTGTCCGATGATGCGCCGCGCGGCCGCGCAGCGGCCTGTTACCGCGCCGTCGTTGAAGAGCAGCACGTTGCTGTGTGAAGGCAAGCCGAGATCCTCAGCCCTGTGAATCGGAAGCCCGGTAAGTTCAACTGTGCCGGGGCTGACCTTGGCCTCTTCGTATACCTGCTTCAAATCTATCGGCTTAACGTTGTTGCCGTAAAAAGCGCTCTCGATCGTGGTTCTTATAGGTATCTTGTTATTTTTTGCGAAACTTGCCGCGTCGGTGTACCACCCTTTAGTACTCATTCCCCAATACTCCTCCTTTAATTACGGCAGGCGAAATTAATTCTCTTCGTCATTGACCGTCAACATCTAAATCATACGAATAAATCATACGAACTTAGCTTATTTTATCACATTCGGTTATTTTTTCACGAAAAGAGAGAGATATTTCCTTAGATTATA